>DASXXU010000080.1:0-11713 GCA_036502885.1 Candidatus Tumulicola sp. | reverse complement strand
CGTTCGACAAACCGTTTACTTCGGCTCCGCCGATCGTTATCGGTCGCACGATGTTCTTGCCGCAGACCGATTCGATCCGCGCCTTGCCGCTGGGCGCCTTGTGAGCGTTCGACCGGCAACACCGCGTCGCGTTTTGTTCGTCGCCCATCCGCATGCGTTTGCGCAAGTTGGCGGCGCGATGACGCAGGTGTCGTTCACCAAACGCGCGCTGGAAGCAGATGGCGTAACCGTCGACCTGGTAACCACCCTGGATCCCGACGCGCGAGGGTACGATCTGGCGCACGTATTCGGCGTGTACGATCCGGAAGAGGCCAATCGGCAAGTGCGAGCGTGCAAAACGGCCGGGGTGGCGACCGCGGTCTCGCCGATGTGGTGGGATCTCTTCGATTACTACGGCCGCTCGCGCGGCATGAACCGCGTTCTCGCCGGCCCCGAAAAGCGTATCCCGGCCGGTTTGCAGCGTTTGCGAAAAACGAAAACGGAACGGTTTTTGCGGCCGAACGAGCGCAAGAAATATGCCGTGCGATTGGATCTGCAGCGCCGAACGATGCTCGAGGCCGACGTGTTGTTGCCGAACAGCGTCGTCGAGGCATTCCTATTACGAAAGAAGATGCGGCTCGAAGAACGCCCGATGGTCGTCGTGCATCATGCGGTTGACGTCCCGATCGGAGGGCGTGCGGTCGAAACGCGTGCGGGCGTGTTGTGTGTGGGGCGCATCGAACCCAACAAGAACCAGGCGACGCTGTTGTACGCACTGCGCGATCTCGACGTCGACGTTACGCTGGTCGGTGCGTGCCGCGAACCGGAATACCTGAAGGTCGTCGAGCGGTATCTCGGCGGCCGGCACACGTGGATCGGCGAGCGGACGCGGTCCGAAGTTCTCGACTTGATGTCGCGTGCGGCGGTGCACGTGCTACCCTCGTGGTTTGAGTTTCCCGGTCTGGTTTCGCTCGAAGCCGGCGCGATGGGAGCTCGTATCGTTGCGGGCAACAACGGAACGGAGGGGGAGTATTTGGGCAACTGTGCGCTGTACCTCGATCCCGAAGATCCGGCCGTCATGCGGCGCGCCATCGAACGGGCTTTGGCACTTCCCGCTAGGCCCGCTGGGGATGCACTGGATAAACGACTATCGCGCCTTACCGAACGATCGGTGGCGCGTAAAACGCTGCGCGGATATCGCACTGCCTTGCAAAATCGGTCGCATTGACTTCGAACTGGAGGACGTCGCCGGTCGTAGCAGCGGTCGTCGGTGGGCTATTCGCGGCGCTCATCACGTTGCCCGGATTGGGCCTGGGCACGCTATGGGATAACAGCGAGACGGCCTACGGCGAAGTAGCTCGTGAAATACTCCTGCGCGGCGACTGGCTGATAATGCACTTCAACGGTGTGAAATATTTCGTGCAGCCGCCGCTATATTTCTGGCTGGCGGCGCTGTGCGCGAAGGTCTTCGGGGTAAGCGTCTTCTCCCTGCGCCTTCCTTCGGCGTTGGCGACGATCGCGTTGAGCAGCATGACCGGGTACGCCGTCTCCCGTCAAGCCGGCGTGCGCGTCGGCATCTATGCCAGCCTGCTGTTATCCACGTGCGTGATGCAGGCGGTAATCGGCCGGCTCGCCATCATGGATGCGCTGTTGGACCTAACCGTTTCGATGACGATCTTTTGGTGGTTTCGCGGTTTGCAGACCGGCGGAGCTCGTTACTTCGCGTACGGCGGCGGCGCCGCCGGTTTCGGTTTTCTCGCAAAAGGCCTGGTTGCGCCGGTCGTCGCGATACTCGTGCTCGTCCCATATTACTTTTGGAATCGCCGGCACGATCGCACGATCGCGCCTACCGTACGTTCGTGGCTCGCCGCTTGCGCGGTTTTTCTGGCGGTCGCGTTACCTTGGCCGTTTCTGCTCCTCTACAACGAACATTTCTCGCTGGCACCGCTGGGCATTTTATTAGGCCAGTATACCGTCGGTCGATACACCGGCATTATCGAAAACCAGAGCGGCCCGCTGTGGTACTATCTGCCCGTAATCATTCTCGGATTTTTCCCGTGGTTCGCATTCTTGCCGATGGCGGTAGCTCGGGGCGTCGCTGCGCTGCGCGAGAACGTCGAGCCCACCACCGCGCGGCTGCTACGCCTGGCCTTCACCTGGTCGGTGGTGCCGCTGGTATTTTTCAGCCTGGCGCAGACGAAACTGCCGAACTACATCGCACTAGAGTTTCCGGCCCTGGCGCTTCTCACCGCGTTGTACTTCGACCACGTGATAACGACGCGGCCAACCCGCGCGTCGGTGATCTCCGCAGCGTTCGTTCCCGTCACGATCGGCGGCTTGGCGATTGCCGTGATGGCCTTCGTCAGCGACAACAAGCTCGCGGCAGCGGCGACCACGATTTTGCCGGTATTGACGGCGCTCGGCGCGATCATCTTCATCTGTTCGCTCATCGTCACGGTTCTGATCGCGTCGCGCAAGACCGCAGGCTTTGCGCCGTACGTGCTGGCGATCGCGGCCATCGTCGCGATGGACTCGGCCGTCATCGTATTGCTTCCGGTAGCCGAAGCCGACAAGCCGGTGCCGCGTCTGGCCGCCATCGTCCAACGCGAACGCCGCCCGGGCGACGTGGTTGCGATTCAAAATATTGCCGGCGGCAACGCATTGCTTTTCTATACGACGCCGCCGATTAGCGTGTTGGCTGCATTCGGAAGCACTAAGCCGGATCGAGACCAAGGGCGTAACCCTCGGGACGTTATCTGCGGCGCCGCGCGGGTGTGGCTCGTTGCACCGCGCCGCCGGCCCGTTTTCGACCCGACGTACGGACGACGGCGAACGCTCGTGGAACGCGATCACAAGGCCGAGCTGCTCTTATACGATGGGGCGCCATGCGAGATCGACGTACCCTCGCATGGCGCGTCGCGTGACTAACGTTAGCCGTTTACGAACCATCGTTTTGATCGTCGTCGCGCTGGTGCTTTGCGCCGGCGCGGTGCGCGATCTGCTGCGCTTAAACGGGGCGGCGCCGGATCGCAACATGGTCGATCTGTCGGTCTTCTATTGCGCCGGCAACGCGCTGCGATCCGGGGAGAATCCATACGACCCGGCAACGATCCGCGATTGCGAACATCGCGTCGACCGGGGGCCGGCGTGGTCTAATCCACAGTACGTGATGTATGCGCCGTTGCCGCCGTACGGTTTCGTGCCGTACGAAGCCCTTTCGCGCTTACCGTTTGGAGCGGCGAAGTTCGTAATTCTCGCGCTGATCGCCGTTGCGGTCGTGGTGACCGCATTTGCGCTTCGTTCCGTCGGGGTTCCGCTCTATCCGGCCTTGGCCGCGCTGGCGCTGTCGGACGGATTCATCGGCATGTACCTAGGCCAGCTGTATCCGGTTACGATCGCTTTGGTCGCGCTCGGCGCGGCTGCACTGCACCGCAATAAGTATGCTTTGGCCGGAATTGCCGGAGCGGCGACGCTAGTGCAGCCCCAGATAGGCGTGTTCGTTTGGTGCGCTTTGGCGATATGGGTGTCGCGCGCTCGAGTCGCTCTCGCCGTTTCCACCGCGATTATCCTATCGATCGGGGGCATAGCGGCCGGGCCGCGATCTTTCTTTACCTGGGTGACGGTGGCGGTTCCGCTGCAGGCGGCCGGCGAGGTGCATTTCTGGGGGCAGTACAGCCTAACCGCACTTCTCGGGCAGTTCGGCATTCCGGTTAGCTTGGCGATGGCGGCCGGAACCGTTTCGACCGTCGTCATGTTGGCGGTCGCGCTCTACCTGGCCAAAGCGTTGACGCGACCGTTGCGTTCGAACGCCGCCATCGTATTGGTTCCGGCCGCGTGTTCGGTCGTGGGTGGTTCGTACGTGCATCTGGGCGCGATCGCCGTCGCGCTTTTGGCAGCGCTGCTGGTTGTCGCATCCGATCCGCGCCGCAGCATCGTACCAGCGGCGTTACTGTGCGTTCCGTGGCCGTTCGTTCAAGACATCAAGGCGCTGTTCTTGAGCGCCGTCGTTGTGTTGGCGGTCGTGTTGTTCGGCTTGCGGGGCCTTACCAAACAGGCAATCGTCGTGTTCTTGATGGTCGTCGCATCGATGTACGTTCTGGAACTGTATCCGCCACCGGACGTCGCGCTGGGTGCGACATCGAGCATCGATTGGTGGCGGATGATTGCAAAGATTCCGACCTTCGCGGCGCTGCTAATCCTGTTGTATCAATTCGTGCGGCTTGCAACCGGCCGTTACGAACTTAGAACGTCGTGAGCGGCAGCGCGCGCAAAAATTCGGTGTTGGTAACGAACAACGTGCGCCCCAAAATTACCGGCGGCGAAGTCGTAAACGGACGATCGAACGGAACCGCGGCGCGAACGTTTCCGGTGCGCGCGTCCAACCGATAGAACACGCCGCTGGTATCTCCGAAGTAGACGCCGTTATCGGCGACGATCGGGCTCATCTTCACCGGTCCGCTGAGGTGCGAGTGCCATAACACGTGGCCGCTGGCCGCATCGAACGCAAAGAGCTCGGATAGCGCCGGTACGGGTTGGTATAAAACGCCGCCATCGTAAGTGCCGGCGATCGCGCGTTCGTTCGATCCAACCGCGGTAAAATATCCGATCGCGCTGTGAAAACGCCACAGGGAACGGCCGGTTCTTTCGTCCAGGGCGACGACGTCGTTGGTGCCGGTGGCTTCGAGCGGGCCGGTCGGTGCGTCGTTAGCGGATTCTACAAACACTTTTCCTTGCGCGATCGTCGGCGTGCAATCGCCGTTACCGTAGGGTGCGGTCCAACGAATAGCACCGGTGTGCAGATCGATCGCGAGCGTATGGCTTCGATCGATATCGTACACTTCGGGTTTACCGCGGGTCGCAGCCAGAAAAACCATCCCGTTATCGACCATCGCCGACGCCATGGTCGGTACGCCCGGCAGCCGCGTCTGCCATAACGGCTTTCCCGTCGCAGCATCCAGCGCTTGCGCCAAATTGTCTCCGGTTGCAAAAACCAAAACGCCGTTTTCGTAAGCCGCCGACGGCATGGCTTCACCGACGGTTTTGTAGTTCCACACTTCGGCGCCGGTGTCGGCGCGGAAGGCGTACCAATGATTTCCCGACGGGCGGCCCCAAGCCGCGGATCCTTTGCGCTCGTAGAGCTGGCGGTTCGTTCCGGACCCAACGAAGACCAAACCGTTTGCGACGATCGGGCTGGACATCAGCACGTCGTCGGCACGGCTACGCCACTGCACCGCGCCGTTCGCGGGATCGATGGCCAATAGCTCGCCGGAAAACGTTACCGCAAAGAGCAGGCGTCCGTCGTATGCGATGCCGCCGTTGATCTTCGCACCGGCGTCGATCGCATAGGAAGCAGGCGGAAGTTGCGATGGCAGAACGGCGTTATGCGTCAATCCGTTCTGGTACATCGTCCACGCGATCGGCGTGGACGACGGAGCGGATCGGGCGCACGCCGATAAGGCGAAAGCGGCGCACGCCGCCACGACCGCCGATGCGCGGGTCAAACGAAGATGAACCTAGTCGGGTAAAATGCAGGCGACTTGATTTTTTAACGCCGGGTGCGCGTTGTTCGCGGTAACGCTGCGATAGCGGCCGTCCGCGATGACGAGCGCTTGTTTGTTGTTGGATGTCTGGGTGAATCGAACCGTCGAGATGCCGTTGTTGGTCGTGTCCTCTTCTTGGGTGACGCCCGGCTTGCTCGCGGCGCGGACGTGCCCGAGAATGAACGATACGCTTCCCAGCGTGCCCGGCCCGCATGCCGAAAGGGCCTCTTTGAACGAGAGCGTCGACGACGTTAGCGTGATAAAAAACGCCGCGGTCAGCGCGAAGCGAAAAATGGGGGATTGCATGCTGCCCTTAACTCCTCGATGGTAGGTTTTTTACGAGTGCGCACCTTACGCGAATGGCGGCGAGTCCCTTTAATCGTGGTGCTGGTGGCCGCGACGCTTTCGTCATGCGTTTCGCATGCCTTGCCTGGCGTTTCGATCTCTGCGTTTTCTCATGATTCGGCCCTCGGGGAATCGCCTGGGGCGGCACGCTGCCACGTTCGCTTCTACACGCCCAAAGGGGCTCCGCACCCTCGACGGATCGATGCCGCCGGGCCCGGGCTGGTGGTGGCCGGCGGGGGCACCGATGTCGACGCCGAGTTCGTCTGGATGCACGATACGGTGGCCGGCTCGCCGAGCCGGCGGGCCGGCGACGTGGTCGTGCTGCGGGCCAACGGCAGTGACGATTACGACGGATACATCTATCGTTTGGCGCCGTTTCACTCGGTTCGTACGATCAAATTGCCGCCGTGTGCTACCGCACGAGACATCGCGAATGCCGCCCGGATCGTGGAACGTTCGTCGATCGTGTTCTTCGCCGGCGGCGATCAAGCCGAGTACGTGATTTGGGAAAACACCCCATTGCAAGCTGCGGTGCAAGGCGTCTACGCTCGCGGCGGCGTGGTCGGTGGCACCAGCGCCGGCGCGGCGATTCTCGGGCGCGACGTGTTCGACGCCGTTGCCGAGGGCGATCTTCAAACCACAACGGACAATGCGGTGCACGATCCGTACGAACGCCGAATTAGCTTCACCTACGATTTTCTACGCTTCCCGGCGCTGCACGACACCATCGTCGACACGCATTTCGTCACGCGCAATCGCTTCGGTCGCGAAGCCGTGTTTGTAGCGCGACAGATCGCCGATGGGCTCGTCGAGAAGCAGCCGCCGGTTGCCTACGGACTGGGCGTCGACGAAGCCAGCGCGGTGGCGATCGATAAGCACGGCGTCGGTACGTTGCTGTTGCAGTATCCGGGGGGATCGGCGTACGCGATCGAAGCCCACGCCGCGCGCCGTATCGTGCGCGGCCGTCCGTTCGTTTCCTCGATGCTACTGGTCACCCGGTTAGGAACACAAGGAGATCGTTTCGATTTCTCGCGGCATTGCGGTGACGAGCCGTCGTACGATGTTACGGTGAATGGCGACCGGCCGCACCCACAGATGTATTCGCCCCACAGCCCATATCGAGTTCCGCCGCAGGGGCACGTGCGTCAGTGCGCGCCGCCGCCTTGATTCGATTCGCGTCGTCTCGGGTATCCCTCACGTCGAGATGACACGCGACAACATCGACCCACGCGACCCAGAGCTCGACGAAGCGCTCAAACCAGATTTGCCAAGATCGTCCGATCGGTTATCGCCGGCCGAGGCGATACGCGAACAGCTCGACACCTACGGCGAGAACAGCACGTTTCCGAATCGCGAAGACCAGGAAGACGAGCATGCCGGCGCCGAGGACGAATAGTTCCGGGGCGCACGACTGGTCGCACGAGGTTACGGAGCATAGCAACGCGCTCGATTTAGAGCGCGATGTCTTTGCGCTCGACGATCCAAAAGCTATCGCGCGCTCGCTCAAACGCTCCGCGTTGGAGAGCGGCCGCCGCAAGAGTTCGCCCTACCGGTCGGCCATGTCGATGTTGACGTTTTATATCAATCGAGCCGGTAAAAACTTGACCCCCCAGCACCGGCGAATCCTCGAGCAAGCAAAGGATGAATTGCGCGCCGAGTTCGGACGCTAGGCGCGCGTGCGGCAATCTCCCGGGGAATAGGAGAAACGTTGCAGGAAAGGATGAACGATGATCTCGCGGCGCCCCCTAGTACCGCTGCTATTTGTATTGATTGCAATCGTCGCAGCGCTGGTCGGCGGCGGGATCGTTCTTCGCTCGTCGATAGCGTCGTCGTTCGCGCAGGGACAACAAATCCGCGCCGTACGCACGCTGTTGTTTGGCGCCGTCGAGGCCCAGTTAAACGAGGAAACCGGCCTTCGCGGGTTCGTAGCGACGGGCGACCGCGTGTTCTTGCAGCCGTATCACGCCGGGCGCTCGGATTTGCCCTCGATCTTTCCGCAATTGGAGTATCATCTTTCGGCTCTCGGTATGCCCGATGCGTTGGCGGCCGCCGAACGGGCCCGTCAGCTCAACCTGGCCTGGGTGCGAAACGTCGCCGACCCAATGCTTCGTTCGCGCCATCGAAACATTCTGAAGACCGAGCGGCTAGGCAAGGCCTTGGTCGATCGCTTCCGCGTCGAGGCGGCGAACATCGAGGTCGGCTTGGACCGGCAAAATCAGCAGCTGCAGGCGGCCTATCAGCGCGACCTGTTGTGGCTGGGTGCGCTGGTCGCGTTGGGTGCCATCTTGCTTCTTGCGACCGGGCTGATCTTTGCCGCCGCGCAGACGCGCTCGTGGAACCGGATCGATGCGGAGCGCCGCAGCCAACAAGAACTGGCCATGCGCGAACACGAGGCGATCGTACGAGAACGCGGGTTGCGGGTCGCGTATGAAGCCGAAAAACGCGTCGCCGACACGTTACAGGAAGCTTTTTCACAAAAGCAACTGCCCGCAACGCCGGCCATCTCTTTCAGCGCGACGTACGTGCCCGCAACCGACGAGGCACGTGTCGGCGGCGATTGGTACGACGCGTTCGATATTGGAAACAACCGGATTCTCTTCAGCATCGGCGACATCGCCGGACACGGTCTATCGGCGTCGGTCGCCATGAGCCGGGTGCGCAACGAAATGTTATCCGGCGCGCTGACGGATTTAAACGCGGAAGCCATTCTGACGCGCGTCAACCACCGAATCGTCGCGCAGGGGCCGCGTGCGCCGATGGCCACCGCAATCGTCGGCATCGCCGACGCGCAGAACTACGAGTTCGTGTACGCTACCGCCGGACATCCGCCGCCGGTCCTGATCGAACCCGGCCGCCCGGCACGGTTGTTGGAATTCGGCGGCCTTCCGCTCGGGGTATCGGGAAAAAGCCTGTACAAGACGCGTCGCGTGCAGACCGTACCCGGCGCGCGTTTGATCCTGTACACCGACGGCGCGATCGAACATACGCGAAATATTTTGGAAGGCGAGAAGTTGTTGTTGGCAGCGGTCGACGAAACGGCGACCTCCGACGATGCCGCGGCGGCAATTTACCGTACGATCTTCCAAGCGAACAGTGCCTCGGATGACGTCGCAATCTTGACGATCGGCTTTTCGACCGGCCATCGATTGGGCTTAACGGTCTCGGCTGAGGACGGGAACGCATCGTTCGCGGGCGAGGTGCGCGGAACGGATTCGACGCCGAGTGGCAGTGCTTCATTCGGCCGGCTTCGGTGGAAGGCGGCCTGATGAGCGATCGCTCCGAATTCGCGGTTATCAAACTCGGTGGCGAACTCGACGTCGCTCGCAAAGACGAGTTGCATCAGGCGCTGGTCATCGTTCCTTCCGCGCGTGCGATCTTGCTGGATTTAAGCGACGTGTCGTACGCGGACTCGACCGCTCTCACCGAGTTGCTCCGTTTTAGCACGTTGGCCGAGCGCGTACGCGTACCGGTCGCAATCGTGGCGACGAGCGCGCAGTTAGACCGGATCATTCGATATGCCGGACTCAACGAAGTGTTCCGGATCTTCGCCGATCGCGGCGAAGCGCTGAGCTATCTGGAGGCGGCGTCGTGAGCTGCGGCGAGCTGCTTCTCGAACGTCCCGCGCTGCTTGAAGCTTCGCGGCCGATGCGCCACGCGCTGGCCGCATTTTTGACCGCGCTGGGGGTCTCGGAGCTCGAGCAAATCGACGTCATCACCGCCGTCGGCGAAGCGCTGGCGAACGCCGTCGAACATGCATATCGCGGAAGCCACGTCGGCGACGTCTCGTTACGCGCGCGCCTCGACAGCGACGGAACGTTAGCGGTGGACGTCGTCGACAGCGGACGGCATTTGCCGGCGGTGCGCCAGATCGACCGCGGCTTCGGGCTGCGCATCATGCGCGCGATCGCGCAGTCGATTCGCATGGACGCGACCGACGGAACGGCTTTGCGCCTTTTCTTTAAGCTCGGCGCCTAAGCACTATCGCAATTGAAAACGGCGACGCCGAGTGGCACCGCCGTTTTCTTTTGCCGCGTATTAGCAGCCTTGCAAGATGCTCTTTAGCACGTAGTTTGCTGAGGTAATAGTCTTCGCATAGCACTTGTTGTCGACGTTGAGCGATTTGTATTGCTGGCGGCTCTTGCCGTTGCTTGGCGTTGCGCCCTGGCCGACGATCGTGAGCGTATCGGTAGCGTTTACCGTATTTTGCTCGAGCCAGCTTTGCGCGTTCTGTCGTTGCTGGTCGAGGCCGTTGGCCGAATTCGTCTGCAGGATCGAAGTAACTTGCTTGGCACCGTTTCCGGTCACCATGTAGTTGAACGCGACCGTGAACGGCCACGACAGCTGTGCGTGGTTGCGGTAGATCGGCCCCTTCGACGATTTCGTGACGATATCCGAGGCGACGGTTTGCGTTTGGCGGATATTCTGCTTGTACTGCGAGTCGGTATCGACGATCGATTGATGGTTGTCGAAGGCGATGCTCTGCGTCACGGTCGTCGTGATTTTGCCTTTCGACGTATTCACGTAACCGCTGAGGCTAACCGGGTGCGTCGCGGAAACGTCGATGGTTCCGGTGGCGCCGCCCGAGGGCGTCATTTTTACGTTCTCCTTGACGCTTTGGTTCGGCGTTTGGGCCGTACCGTTGCTAGTGAGCGAACCGGTCACTTGCGTGGAGCCGTGATCTTCGTAAACCAGCAACGTTGCGTTGGTCGCAAAGTAGTTGTCGTCGTTGAAAACCGAAACCGAGACGGTGTGTTGGTTGCCGTCGTCGAGCGTTGCGGCAAACGGCGTGAGATCGACGCGATAGGGTTTAAAGTTCAGCGTATTTACGCCCGGGATCGGAATCCAAAGATTGGGATCGAAGCCGCCGGTAAACACGTAAGGATAGACGGGCGCGACGCCGGCCGGTTGCCCGTCGACCGAAACTTCGCCTTCGCGAAATCCGGTGCCGCCGCAGTTATCGAGCTTTCCGGCCAGATCGTTCGGGAAGCACGAATACCAGAACTCGTCGTTGTTTTGCGGTTCGAGGAAGACGTCTAAATATGCGGCCTGCGTATTTTGCGGGAGCGAAAAGGTTCCGCTCAACGTGTCCGTGGGAGAATCGAGGTACACGTAGCCGCCGGTGGTGCTCGACGCCATCGGATACACGGCATCCGCGACGCTCGAAGGAACCGGATATTGTTTGGTCGCCGGATAGAACTCTAACTCGGCCGTTCCGTAGATGGTCGCGTCGTACGTCGAGTTAACGATGTTGTAGACCGATGCTTGTCCGACCGATGGTTGGGCGAACACCTGCGTGTAATCGGTGACGTCGCGCTCGACCGTCCACGTCGGGCTGAGATTCGGAGCCGGCTCGGCCGTGGTTCCGAAGAACACGTTCGTTCCGCCGATCCAAACGGCGCCCGTTCGATCGAATTGAATGCCTTTGGTCACGTTAAACTTGATCTTCATGATGATCTTGGCGTACGGCCCCGGACAATTCGCCGGCGGCGTGTAGTTGAACGGGTGGTCGCTATAATCTCCGAAAGTGCCGACTGGCAGGCCGCCCGTTTGCAACGGTGGCGTGTTCGGGTTGAACAACTTATCGACGCACGGTTGCTCGGCCGGATGCGACACGGGCGGATTTGCGGTCACCGGATAGTTGGAAGGAAGGGCCGCTTCTGAGATGCGGCCGTGGCCGAGCATTTCGCGCATATGCTGCGCGCTGCGCTGTAGAGAGAGCGGGCCGGCGAACGACCCGCTTGGCGCGGACGCTCCCGGAAAGAGCGAGGCGCCGTTGTCGTGGCCGGCACAAGCGGTGCCGGCGGCGGTCAGAGCAATCGCTGCCGACCACTGCGCCAAACGGCGGAAAT
>DASXXU010000079.1:0-16077 GCA_036502885.1 Candidatus Tumulicola sp. | reverse complement strand
CGGGATTTTACGTGACCGACTCACGGAAATCGTCGGGCGCCGGTTCGTCTAAACCGGCCGAATCCTCGACGCCCAGCAAGCCCGCCGAACCGGCCAAAACGGAATCCACACCCGCGCCCAAGGCGGACGCTCCGAAAGCCTCCGAACCGGCGGCATGACCGCCTACTTCTGGGTTTTCCCGGCCGTCTGCGGCCTGTTTGCGATCGCAGCGCCGGTGGCCACTTTACCGGCGATATTACGCGAGAGACGCAAACTACAGAAGCACACGCAGCGCCTGAAGGCGCTCGGGTCGACGTTCGATACATCGCGTGCCGAACGTGCCATGGAACGCGTACGCGCCGACATCGAAGCAATTCCGGGGCTTATTGCGCGCTCCAAGACGGCACTCCAGACGCTGCAAAGTGCCGTAAAAGTGCTCGGGATGCGCCGCGCTCGGACGGCTGTGGCGCTGGCTGTGCTCTCGATTCGAGCCCTGCCCGTCGCGTTACGCGCTCGCGCCTAAGCGCTCCAGCGTCTCAAAAAAACCCGGAAAACTCACCGCTGCCGAAGCCGGTTCGTCGATGCGAATGGGCCCCGCAGCGCAGGCTATCGTTGCCGCCGCCATCGCCAGCCGGTGGTCGCCGTGTGTCTCGAAAACGCCGTCCCGAGCGCTCGGAACGCCGCCGTGAACGGTGAGCGTACGCGCTTGCGCGGTCACCGAAACTCCGCAAAGTTCTAACAGACGAGCGATTCCGGCCACGCGATCCGATTCTTTGCTCCGCAAATCGGCGATGCCGGCGACGTTCGTGTCGCCTTTTGCAAAGGCTGCAGCAACCGCGAGGAGCGGAATCTCGTCGATGGCGCGCAGCGCCAGGCTCGAATCGAACGACGCGGCGTGCAACGGTGCGTATTCGACCGAAAGATCGGCGACCGGCTCGCCGCACACCTCGCGCTCGTTGGTCCGGCGCACGTTCGCACCCATCGCGGCAAGCGCATCCAGCAAGCCGGTTCGCGTCGGATTGACGCCGACTTCACGCACGCTGATGGCGCTGCCCGGCGTAATCGCCGCTGCCGTCAGGAAAAATGCCGCCGACGAAAAATCGCCGGCAACGCGAATCGGCTTGGCCCGCAACGCACGGGCCTGTAAATCGACAGTGCGGCCGTCCCAGCGAATTTCAGCGTCCAGATAGCGTAAAAGCCGTTCCGTGTGGTCGCGCGACCCGCGGTCGCCGCTGATGCTCACGGCCGTGCCGGCAAACAATCCGGCGAACAATAGCGCGGATTTCACCTGCGCCGACTGTCCGAGCAAAATGAAATTCACTGTCTGAATTTCGGGAGTGCCACGCAATGCGAGCGGCAGCGTGCCCATGGTGGTTTCGATATGCGCTCCAAACGCGCGCAGCTGCGCCGCAACGGGTTCCATCGGACGAGCCCGCAACGAACCGTCGCCGTCTAAACGTGCGTGTATCCGAGCGCCCGCACAGGCGCCCAGCAGCATGCGCGCGGTGGATCCGGAATTGGCACAATCGAGCGTCGCCGACGGGGCGCGGAGGTCGCCGGGGTGCACTAAAACGCCGTTGTCATGGAGCGTTTCGGTGCGAATACTCAGGTCTTCGAGCGCGCGACGTGTGGCCGCGACGTCGTTGCCTGCGTTGCAGTTTTCGATCGTCACGGGCGCGTCCGCGCGGACCGCCGCGATCAGCGCGCGGTGCGAAATCGATTTGTCTCCCGGCACCGTGCAATCACCGTGCAGTGGGCCACCCATCCCCGTCATACGCGGTTTTTTCCCATAAAATCCGTAGGAAATCGAACGTTGAAGAGGTACTGACGCCACAAGTGCTTTGCTCTCACACGGAAAGGTACGGATGAACAAGGTAGACTTGACCCGGTCGGCCATGGAGCGAGTAGAAGGGCTCTCGCGTAAGGATGCCGCCGCGTTGATCGACGGTGTCTTTGAAGATATCCAGGCGGCGGTTGTTGGCAGCGAGCCCGTAAAAATCCCCGGTTTCGGCCAGTTCAAGGTGCGCGATCGTGCGGCACGCATGGCTCGCAATCCGGCCACCGGCGAACAGGTAAAAGTTCCCGCGAAGCGCGTCTTCAAATTCTTGCCTGCAAAGGCGTTGAAGGAAGCCGTGATGTCGAAACGCGGCAGCAAAGCGTCGACGGGAGCGAAAAAGGCCAAGAAATCGGCTCCGGCTCGCGCTAAAGGTCGTGCGGTTGCAAAAAAGGCGCCCGCGCGCAAAGCCGCAGCCAAAAAAACCACGGGTCGCAAAACCCGCCGCTAAAGTCTGAAGCGCGTTCGCGCGCAAAGGCGATTCTCGCGATTGAGGCGCCGGTTTATAACCGGCGTCCCTTCGCCGTGACGCTCGGCTGAAGTTATTGAAGATCTGATGAACGATCCTATCGCGATCTACCCGCTCATCGTCGCATTCGGGTTGATTCTCGGCTCCCAGAGTTACAGCGCGATTCTCGTCGTGTTGTTTCGATTGAACGGCCCCAAGCCGATGTTCACGCGGCGCGAAGCCGTATATCTCGGCATCGCGTTGTTTTGTGTGTCGTCGATCATGGCAACCGCGATCGCATACCAAGGCGCGCCGCCGACGCGATTCAGTTTGGCGTTCGGCGGTGCCGCAATGGCCGGGGCGGGTTTGCGTCACTGCTGGCTCTTCCGCGCCGCGTTCGCGAAGCGGGTCCGATAACGCCAAAAATCGATGTACGATTTCAACGCCGACCGTAGCAAGCAGGCGTCCTAGGTAGCCGCTCCAGGAGCAGTCCTCGGCCGCGCGGTACACTGAGCGTGGAGGACGCTTTTTTATGAATCGAGCTCGTACCGCAGCTTCGTGCTTTGCGATGGCTGCGCTTTACGCGTGTTCGGGCCTATCGTCGCAGTCGCAAGTGGTTGGATCTGCATCTGCGGCCCAGCGCGGTCCGGCGCACGCCGCGCAACGCGGTCCCGCAGCCGGAAGAACCGTTTACGTCGTCGGCAACACGATCGCGGCGTACGACACCGCTACGTTGCGTTTGCTTCGAAGATACGAAGGCATTTATACGCCGGGTGGCGCGGCGCAAGATGTCGCCGGCGACCTCTACGTTTCCGATTTTCAGAATAACGACGTTATCGAGTTTGAGGCCGGCCAGACGCGAATCGTACAAAATTTCGCGCAAGGAATGAGTCAGCCAACGGCTTTAGCGTTCGACGGCGCGGGAAATCTGTACGTTGCCAACGACGGTCCGGTGTCGAACGGCGGCAACTCGGTAACCGTCTACAATCAAAGCGGCGTGCTGATCCGCGCGATCACTAACGGAATTCAGCATCCTACGCAAATGGCGTTCGATTCGCAAGGCAATCTCTACGTGTCGAACCTTGGCGGACCGGTTACGATTTATGCCAACGGCGGCACACAGCTCACGGGCAGTATATCGCAAGTTACCGGATCGACGGCGATCGAACTCGATTCATCCGACGATGTGTACGTCGCCAACTGCAATTTCCGCTGTCCGCACGGCTTGGTGTACGAATTCGGCCCGCAAGGAAAACCGCTGGTACGCAAAATCTCCAGCGGCGTTCGCAACCCGTACGCCTTGGCGCTCGACGCCTACGGGAACCTTTTCGTAGCGAATGGTAACGTCGCGGAAAATCGACGGTGCTATGTTAGCGCGTATGCTTCCGGGGGAACGTCGCCCTTCGAAATGATCACCGACGGCGTTCGCGACGCGCGCGCGGTGGGCTTCGATCCTGCGGGCAATCTCTACGTTGCGAACTACAGAAGCACGTGTGCCGGCAACCGTCCGGATGGAAACGGCAGCGTGACCGTCTATCCGCCCGGGAGCACGCAGTATTCACATAAGCTAACCCGCGGAATCATTCGCCCGCAATCGTTACTCTTCGGCATATAGCGAGAGCCATCGCCTCATCCTAACCGCGTTTGGGGCTGCCGCCGTAACGGCTATGATGGTCTGTTACGCGTTGGAATCGAGACATCGGCTATGGACGCTGGCGTTCGCGGCGGCGTGTTTCGCGTCGTCCGCCTACGGATGGCTGGTTGGAGCGTGGCCTTTCGGTGTGGTCGAAGCCGTGTGGGGAATCGTCGCGGTCGTAAAGTGGTATCGCCGGTCGTCAGAACTCGCTGATCGCTAGATACGCCGGAATGGAGATTCCGTCGCGCAGTTTCGGGTCCGGAATCGGGACGCCGCGCCGTTGCTCTAACGGCACCACCCCGGCCCAATAGGACGACGCGTAGTCGGCGGAAGCGTCGTTCGGCGGACCGCTGCGGATCTTTGCCGACGCGCGATCCAGCGGTATGCGCAATACGGTCGTCGCGCGTAACTCGCTTTCGGAAGGCTGTCGCGAATCTTTCCAGCGACCGGGTTGTACGGCTTCGCTAACCGCTCGCAAAGCCGTTATCCGTTCGTCCGGGTCGGTAACGATCCGCGCGACGCCAAATGCGACGACGGAGCGATAGTTGAGCGAGTGATGAAACGCGGAGCGCGCGAACACGATGCCGTCGACCTGCGTTACCGAAAAACACACGTTGGTTCCGTCGATGTTCGAGAGCCATCGCGACAAGGTCGAACCGTGGATGTAAACCGCGTCGTCGATCCTGGCGTAAATCGTCGGAAGTACGACCGGCTCGTCTTCGACGACGAAGCCAACCTGGCACACGAACGCGGTATCGAGGATTGACGCAACCGACTCGGCATCGTAGCGTGCGCGGTCGGGCAACCGGGTAACGGTGGTTCTATCATCGGGCATGCGGGCAGATTCGCCGTTCCGCGTCGGCCGAACTTCAGACCCCACTCGGAAAGGGAGGCGCGTATGCCTATCTGTAAGCCGGCAGCCAGCGCTACCGTAGCGTCGCTCGTAAGCGCGTGCGCCGCTCGACCTCCGCTCGATTCGGCGACGGCTTTCGCGAACGCAGCATCCGTGCCGGCAATCGGGTCGGCGTCCGCAGCGCAGCGCGAGACGTTATACTCCTGGTCCGAGCACCGGCACCTCCGGCTTGGCGGTCGATCACCGTGTGCGAATACTCTGTCAATTTCCCAAAACGCTTACGGCCTCTGCAGTATCCGGCATCCGCGCTTGCAACAAACGCGTCGCGAGATATCGCGATCGACCATCTGAATGGGCCAGTAAATACGCTTGACCCAAAGGCAGGCGGGCGATCTGGACGATCGATTCCGGCGCCGATGGCCTTGGATTCCGAAAGCAATCTATACGTGCTCAACGGCAACGGTACCGTAACGGTCCACGCGCCGGGCGGCGAGAGCCCGATCAGAACGATTCAGGGTCTCGACCACCCGATCGCGTTAACGCTGGACTCGGGCGATAAACTCTACGTTGCCAACCAGGGTGACGGATTCGCCGATCTCGGAAGCATCGTGATCTTCAAAAAGGACGCCACGAAGTACGAAATGGCGATAACGAGCGCGATTGCAAACCCGGTCGCGGTCGGCGTCACGAAGTCGTAAGCGAAGCCCGGTAGTCCGCCTCTAACAAGCCGTAGGGACAGAGATTTTCGAAGACGCCGGTCTCCGGATTGCGAAACCCATCCCGATAGACGCCTTCTTGGGTAAAGCCGAAACGTTCGTACAGCTGGCGCGCGCGAACGTTACGTTGATGCACTTCGAGGAAGATGCGATGCACGTGATGTTGGTCGAATGCGTAGCGCAACGCCCAATCCATGATGAACGAGCCGATGCCTTCGTGCTCGCGGACGACTAGAATACGCGACATCTCACATAGCCAAGAATGCAGGCGGTCGAGCAACAGCAAGCCGACGGGGTTGCCGGCAGAGTCGACCGCCACAAAGTCGTCGCTGGACTCATGCCTCGCGCGGCCAACGACCTCTTCCACGGAGGGCACGTTCAACAATCCAGCTACGTGGCTGCACTCATGCATTCTGACGATTATGGACGGATCGAACTCGGAAACGGGGCGCATGGAGTAATCGCTCACGACCGAAAGAATGTAGCAGATTACGTGCAGTCAGTAAATATTATCGAGAGCTATCACGCACACGTCTATTTCAGCGGCGACGACCAACGGCGAGCCGCAGCGGCATTACGCGAAGAAATCGGCCGGCGCTTTCCCGTTTGGGTCGGAACGCTGTGGGACAAGCCGATCGGCCCGCATCCATTGCCAATGTTCGAGATCGCGTTCGAGACGCATCGCTTTGCCGAAATTATCCCGTGGTTGATGCTCAACCGGACCGGTCTTGCGGTATTGGTTCACCCGAATACCGGCCGCCCACGACGCGACCACCTGAACGATTCGCTGTGGCTTGGCGAGGTGCTGGAGCTTATCGTCGACCCGTACCTGACCTAGGAGCGGCTACGTTCCCTTCGGGGCGCCGATGTAACGAATCCACTTGAGGAACAGCGACGGCTCGGTCGAGAGGCTGTCGGCATTGCCGTACACCACGTAGAACTCATTTTTAGCGGTCAGGAAATGGAACGCAGCCGTAACGTTGCCGGCGTTGATGAAACAGCCGGGGTTGTACGGGTTGAAGAAGCAGACGCCCGTGTTGCCGTAGCTCAACGGCTGGAACGAATTCGGAAGATTCCCGCCGATGATTCGACGAACGCCGAGATCGAACGAGGCGTCGCGACTGAACTGCCAATCGAGCGCGGCGCGTTCGAGCCATTGCCGAGTCGACTGCTCGCCGGGCCACTGCGTCGTATACTGATCCTCGTCGCCCTCGAGCACCAGATGCAGCCTTCGCGCCAGCGGCAACGTGCTCACGTAACTCCAGCTATCTAGCTCGCCATGGTAGTAGTTTCCGCCAGTGTACATGATATACGTCGGCGTCGACGTGTTGAGGCGATACGCGAGCATCGCGCCGTTGCCGTTGAAGGGTAGAAACTCGTTGTCGAACGTGCGAACCCCAGTGCTGCTGAGATACAAATGCACCGACACAAGATCCTTGAGATCCACGTTTACCTGTGCGCTGGCATCCGTCTGTGATAACAGACCGTCGTGATTGTTGTAGCGAGCATAAAAGGCGGTCGTCGATATATCGTGTAGAACGGTGTGCGCTGCGAAGTTAAACGTTTTTTGCGCTACCGATTCGTAGCCGTAGATATCCGGCTGCGAAACGAAACCGTCTAAGGGATTGAACTGCGCGCCGATCTGCTGAAGGCTCAGGCCGTAGGTCGAGGTTGCATCGCCGTAACCGAAACCGGTCTCGAGATAGTTGCCCAGCGACGCGTCGGTCACGTTCGACCCGCGGTCCTGTCCGACGTTGAGGTACGAGAACGTGTGCGTTTGATTATCTTGGTATCCGAGATTGAGGGTTGTGGTCGCGTCGCTTAGCCCGTATGCCGAAACGTCGACGTGCTGCAGGTTGACCCCGAAGGCTTCATTAGGGTTTTCGAAATTATAATTGAGGGCTTGGGCGGAATCGTTGCGGCCGTCGCCGATCGTGTCGAACGCAGCGAACGACGCGTAGCCGTGCGTTCCCTCGACGGCGTACCCTTGGCCGAACGTTGGAATGGACGGTGTATACAGCGTTAGCGGGCAGTTCAAGCACGCGAGATGCTCGTTGAAATACGATGCGGCTTGCGTAAAGAACGGTCGAATCTCTTGAAACTGCCGCGCGAAAGCACTCGGCGAGATCGTCTGTTGGTCGATCTCGACGTTCGAATAGTCCGGATGTAGCGTCCCAACGAACGAAACGGTCGGCGCGATTGGAATCGCAAAATCCGCGCCGACGCGTGAGGTGCTGCCGCCATTGGCCTTCGAAGTCGATTCGCTGAGAGCGTAGGCCTGCAGCCGAGGTTGCGGCCGCGCGGACGCGGGCGCTGTTTTTCCGGAGCCTCCGACGTCGTTCAAAACGCCGGCGTACGTCGGGTCGGTGCCGTACGTCGCGCGCGGATCGTATGTCCAAACATCGAGGCTGTTCTTTGCGACGGTTTCGCGCACGAACTGCGCGCGCCACGACGCCGACCCGCCGCTGCGGATGATACGAAGCGGGATGCGCATCGTTACCGCGTAGCCGCCGTCGGTGGCACGACCCACAGCGGTCCATTGCGGCGTATATGCGGAATTCTCGCTGGAGGTCTGGAAACGAACGCCCCGCGGATTCGCTACGAACGAATAGGCGATTCCACGTGCGCCTTGCGGAAAGAGGTAGACCCCGACGTAATCGTCGCCCAGCACGCTGCTGGAGTTGGTTTCTTGCGAAGCCGTTTGCGCTTCTTTCTGCGAGACATCGAAGGCCACGTCGATCTCGTCGCCGTCCTGCGCGGCGTATACGTGCGTCGGCTCCGATGCGGCCCGGCGATTCGTGAAATCCATGTCGAGCGAGAGCGTGGCGGCCTTTTGCCACGTTGCGTCGATCTTGCCGTCAGCCGAAGGCGGTGCGCTCAGCATCGGAAGGTCGATGCTAGCTCCAGCAGGTGCGCCCAGGGCCGTCCTTGTCGCGAAGGCAAAGCATAGAAAAAGCGGCACGATCCAGGAGCGGCGCCGAGCCTTCATGGCGGCTGCTTCCTCCCGGCCCTTGCCAAGCCTGCGATTTAAAGCGTTTGTAATCTCGCAAACGTTCACTGAAACACTCTACGGAGGACCGAAGCAAATGATTCGCTCGATTATCATCTCGATCGCGCTTGTCGCGCTGGCCGGATCGGCCTCAGCCGTGGCCGCATCTCGCTACAACCCTCAAATAGCGCACGATCGAGTCGTCGGCGGAATGGTCGATTCAGACGGCACGGTTCTGCGCGGGTCAAGGTTCGTAGTGAGCCACGTGTCGACCGGCGTATATCAAATCAGGTTCAGCGGCGGCCAATTTACTGGAGGCTGCCCAATCATGGTCGCAACTACTGCTGGAAACGCTTACTATACGCCATTTCCTGAGGTCAGTCAGGATTCGTGCGGCGACACATTCTTAGTCTACATGGAATACCCGGGGCAAAACAAGTTTGTCGATTATCCGTTTATGTTCATCGCACGCGCTACGATGTAGAGTGAGAGCGCGACGCCGGCGGCCAAGAGCACGACAGAAAATAACCTAATCGACGCGATTTCAGCACGCGTCGCGGTGCCGGCTTTTGGCGAAGAGTGCGCCCGGCATCGGCGTGTCGGCGGGCCTCGCGGCCGTCTTCCGGATCGTCATCATGCGTGCTTGAGCCCGCGCGACACGAGCCAAAAGTTCATCGGATACGCGCAGACGGCACCTACGAGCAACGCGATGCTCATCACGAACCAGAACTCCAGGTGTGCCGGCGAGTTGGCCGCCGCGAACGTTGCGCGTCCGAGCGCGGCGACCGGCAGCATGCCGGCCATCAGCGTATTCATCGACGCAAACTCCGGCACGAAGGTCATCTTTAGGGCAACGGGATACGAGCCGCCGGCCATGTCGCGCATAAACAGCGCCTGAAATATTCCCCAGCCGAACGCGAAGCCCAACGTGTATTCCAGTGCGATGTCGGCGGCTCACGGCAACCGAGGACGTAGAGAAGGCGCCAAAAGGCCCGGTGTATAGCGTTACCAGTACGAAGCCCCATTTGGAACGACGGATTCAGGCGTAGAACGGATATCGATCGCGACGAACGCAACCGACATCGCCGTTAGCGTAAACCACACGAGCATGGCCCCGTCGATCATCCGGTATTTCATGTACACTGCGTGCGCCGCTCGCGCCTGCGGCGGCCGGGCGGAAGACCTGCGCCCTAGGCGAATACAGGAAGTACCGGAGATCGGAGGTCGCTATGCGTTTTGCTGACTCGGGTTTAATGGCAAGCGCCATCGCGGGGGCTTGTTTAGCCGGCTGCGCGGGATTGCCACAAGCAACTGCACCGATGGCCATTTCGGCGAAACCGGCCGTGCTTGATGGCCGCGAAAGTGTATTCGTTGCAAATGTGCGCACCGTTGCGGAGTACGCTACAAACGGTCAAACCCCGCAACTGACGATTGGTCGGGGGCGGCGACCGCGACGCGAGCTGACGCTCGATAATCGTGGAAACCTCATCGTGGCGTATCAAGGCGGCAACCGAATAGCAGTGTATGGCGGAAGGGGAATGCGCAGGCTGCAGACCTTCTCCGAACACGGGCCGAGCGCTCTCGCGGTCGACTCCTCAAATAATCTCTACGTGATGAGTACGTATCACGTCAACGAATATGCACCGGGTGCATCGTTGCCGTACGCCACTTCACCATTTCGAAAGATCCATGCCGGCCTCTCGAATCCGAGTAGTATCGTTGTCGATGCCGCCGGCAACCTTTACGTCGCGAACCGGCAGAACGGGCTTGGACCCGGGATAAGCGTCCTGGTGTTCGCGCCGGGCAGCCGAAAGCCGGACCGAACGATAACCGACGGAATCAGTTCGCCGATCTCACTCGCACTTGACGCTGCGGGGAATCTTTACGTCGGGAATACCCGAGGGTCGAACAAAGATTCCGTTACGGTGTATGCAGCCGGAACGACGACATTGATCGACACCATAACCGAAGGAATTTCGGGGCCGAAGAGCTTGGCGTTCGACAACTCCGGAAATCTCTACGTGGCAAACTACGAACAACCACCATACAGCGTAACAGCGTACGCCGCCAAGACTTTTAAACTGATGCGAACGATAAAGAGCGGCGTCGATGCGCCGTTTGCCATCGCCTTCGATAAGACTGGTAACCTCTTCGTCGCGAATTTCTTCAGCAGCTCGGTAACCCGGTATCCGCCGAATCGCAACGTCCCCTCAGCGACGATAACGCAGGGCGTATCGTTACCTACGGGATTGGCAATTCAGCCGTGAGCGCGAGACCTTAGACGCGTTCCATCGCGAAGAATACGTAGCCGTACGAATCGTGGAACCTGCGGAATAGCTCGATCTCTTTGCGTGCTGCGCGGAGCTCCGCGAGTGCGTCGTCATCGCCTCGATACCTTTCGTCCAATAGATCGATGCGGCGTTCGAGCGGATCGTAGTAGTCGGTCCACCAAGCGTCCGACGGAAGCACGTAGGTTGCCAACGGCTTGTACCCCGCACTGAAAACGCGCCTTACGTTTCCGTCGATATCCGACATGCCGGGATAATTTTGTTTCCAGAACCGGCGAGCTTCCTCGGGGACTCCGGCGCGAAGCCATGTCAGTTCGGAGACGACGACTATTCCCTCGGGGGTGAGGAATCGACGCCAGAGTTTCAGGCCGCGTTCGAAGCCGATGCAGTAGATCGCGCCCTCGGACCAGATCAAATCGAAGTTTGAATCGTCAAACGGCAACGATTCCATCGGAGCATCGAGCGCCTGAACGCGATGTTCGAAGTGCTCGGCACGCGTGCGTCGGCCCAACTCATCGAGGAACGGTTGGTGAGTGTCCACAGCGGTGATATCGCCATCGAGGCAACGCGCCAGGCATATGGTTTGCATTCCCGGTCCGCATCCTGCGTCTAGAATTCGAGCATACCGCCTTCGGGGCAGCATCGAAACGACACGTTCGGTCGCCGCGTCGTTCCCGGGGCCTTCGCGCGGTAGATCGGAATGCAATTCCCACATTAACCTCACCGTGCGACTTCCATAAATATCTTGAATTCGTTCTCGCCGTACTTTCGGAAACCGAGTCGCTCGTAGAGTCGAATCGCGGGGTTAATCTTCGCCGTGCTAAGCGCCACGCGCCGACCCGCAGCCCGCGCTTCGCCGATTATATTCGAAATAATGTGCGATCCGACGCCTTTATTCTGAACTCGCGGGAGAAGATAGATCTGCTCGATCACGACGTCACGATCGCCGGAAGTGACGCTAATCCATCCGGCGTCTTCACCTTCGAGTGATATCACCCGCGTTGAAAGCTCGTTGTAAAACGCGTCGAACTTTTGTCGCTCGACATCATCGCCGCGCCAGCCGAAAAGGCGCTCGATGATCCAGCGTTGCGTCTCGAAATACAGCGACTCGATAAATGCGCGGTCCGAAGCGACCGCCGGCCGGTAGGATACATGCATTTAGCCGGAACCGGAACCCTGACCGGGCGTTCCGATACTATTGAACGCTTCAACGATGCGCTTCGTCATGCTTCCCCCGCCGTGCCCGGCGTCGTTCAGGATATGCAATTGACTCCCACGCCATTGCCGGTGCAGCCGCCAGGCAGTTTCAACCGGGCTGCTGATGTCGTGCCGGCCGTGAAGAAGGATGCCGGGGATGCCATCCAACTCGGAGACGTTGCGAATTAGCTGGTCCTCCGCCAAAAAGGCTGCATTTCTCCAGTAGTGCGTAACAAGGCGGGTAAAAAGTAGACGGAAGTCCGGATCGTCGAAGCGGGGATTCGGAGTAAACCCGGGAGCGAGCGAAACATGAGTATCCTCCCACGCACACCACTCGCGGGCAGCTAGTTCTCGAGTGGATGCATCTTCGCAGAAGACGAGATCGGCGTAGACATCGGGCAAAGACGAACCGGTATAAGGCTTGCGACCTCCGAGTGAGGAAAAGCGTTCCCATTGCTCCGGAAAAATGCGCCCCATGTCGCGCGTCATCCATTCCACTTCGCGTCTTGAGGTCGTCGTCACGCACGCTAGCACTATCGAATCCACGTGGCTCGGGTGCGTCTGCCCATAGGCTAGCGCCAACGTGCTTCCCCAAGAGGCGCCAAGTATCGACCAGCGCTCGATTCGCAGATGTGCGCGCAGTTGTTCCATATCGTTGACGAGGTGCGCGGTCGTGTTGACCTTTAGGTGCTCCAATGTCTCGACGCGTGGTAGGCTGCGGCCGCATCCACGCTGATCGAACAGGACGATATTGAAGACGTTCGGATCGAAATATTTCCGCCTTTGATGGCTGCACCCCGATCCAGGACCGCCGTGCAGGTAGACGACTGGACGGCCACTCGGATTGCCCGAACGCTCCCAGTAGATCTTCTGTGAGTTACCCACGTCCAGCCAGCCGCCGTTCAATTCGTTAAAGGCTTATCGAGCGAGTTGAAAGTGCTCGGATGCGGGATGTCAATCTCTGGGCGTCGTCCGAAGCCACAAATACAGCGAAAGTGGATGTTGAGAACCAACCGGTTACGGTGACGGGCGCGCTCGTTCTCACTAGCACCGTAGGGACGCCACCGAACGAAAGAATTGCGGCTGCGCGATCGAGCCGGCGCATCTCACGCTTATTACGCGTCCCGACCGCCTCAACATCTGTGATGCTTTGATAATTCAGGCGAACGTGCTGCATGAAGCCGTTGTTTAGCAGAAGCGCATCGTCGTGAATCTGGTGCGGCATATATACCATACTCGCGTATAGATCCCAAAACCACACCGCCGCGTACACATCGAGGACGGTCAGCAACAGGCTTACAATCCACAGTCCGTGCGGTACGAGAAGCCACACGAGAATGCCATCCGGCACGAGACCGATGGTAACGAGCAGAGCCAAGAGACCTATCTTCGAGCCTTGGAAATACGTGCATTCGTTCGTGGCGGGCGGCGATACAAACGCGCGTAGGCCCACGAGAGCCAAGCGAATCGAACGCACGGCTACGACTTTTCCATGACCGCGTATGTGATCAGCAACAGCGCCGCCGCTACCCCGGCGATTATCAGCGCCGGCCATTGTAAATGCGCTTCGGAGCCGCCGTCGAGCATCGCATAGCGCGCGACGGCACGAGTACGAACCCGCGTCAGCCGGCTCGACAGCTGCTCGAAGAAATCATGATCGGGCTGCTTCACAGAGTAGCCTCTTCCGGAGTCGTGCCGGACTGTACGTGCATTTCGTATCCCACTTCGTCGCGGTACGAAACGGACATTTAAAGCGCTAAAGGGACGGCTGACCTCGCCCGGCTACGGGCGTCGATTTATCGGGCGTCTATTGTTGACGCCCGACGGACGAAAAATATTTGAGTAGAGCTACTTCATAGTTGCAGCCGCGGCAGCTTCGATTGCCGCAACGGTGGCTTCGGGATGCACGATCATGCTCGGATGGCTGCCGCCCGGCACGTGCGAAATATGGGCCTTTGCGTGCGTTGCCATCGACATTTGGGCCGCCGGTGGGATTACCAAATCCGCATCGCCGACCACGTACCACGATGGAATCGATTTCCAACCTTCGGCGTCGGGCGCTTTTTCGATGAACGCGCTCGCCGTCAGCGGTCGTTGTGTGACGGCCATGAGCGAGGACATCGCTGCCGGCACGTCCGAGGCGAAGACCGGCGCAAAGTATTTAGTATTGAAGTACAAATCTACATCTTTGCCGGTCGGCGTCGTGAATGGAACGGGAACGAACAGATCTTTCGGCGGAGCCGGGCTGCTCGCTAACAAGCTGGTTAACGTGTCGCCGCCGTCCGGGACGAACGCATCGACGTAGACCAGCGCTTTGACGTTTGCATTACCGGCCGAAGCCATGCCGATCACGAAACCGCCGTACGAGTGTCCCACCAGAATGACCGGTCCTGGAATGCTCTTCACAAGCGTTGAGATCACGCTCGCGTCGTTAGCGGGACCGCGCAGCTCGTTGGGGGGAGCCAGCACGGTGTAACCGTCGTCCTGCAACAACTTGATGACGGTGTTCCAACTGGAGCCGTCGGCCCATGCGCCGTGCACGAGAACGATTGTCGGCTTTGTGGCGGCGGCAGCGGGCTGCCCGATACTCATAAACCAACCTCCGAGAAGCAACTGGTACCTGCGTGCGCTTGCACGATTACAGTGTAGTCGATAAATCCGGCCACCGGAAGCCCGCTAGCGAAAGAGGCGGGCGAGATACCGCAATTGTGATCGAGAATATATCGAGAGTATGAACGGGTTTGGCGTCGAAGGGTTAGTCCATATGGATGATTCACGTATAGGCATTGCAGGACGCATCTCCCGAAAAATGATGATCGCGTCAGGCGTGGGCGCGCTCGCCGCCGTCGGTTTAAGCCGCAAGGTTGTGGCAGCGGATCTCAGCGCGGCCGAACAATCTGCGCTGTCAACGGGAATCCCACCCGACGACGGATTAGCGCACGCGATTCCGTATACGCCGGCGCTCGGCATTGGAAAAGAGCGCGGTCTCTCGATGAGCGGCGGCGCCATCTACCTGGTCTCGTTTTACTCGGGATATCTAACGTCGCTGGCGCAAAACGGCGTCGATCTCAACCTCGCCGACGTCATGATCGGCACCTCGGCCGGAACGCTGGGAACGTATGCGGTGCTGACCGGTGCCGCGGCTCGAATGAAAGCCGAAATGTCGGCCATCGGCAAATTCCCCGCGACGATGAACTATTCGCTCAACCCGCCGTTCAGTTCGATGCGGGCGGATTTCGTCGGCAATAATTTGCCTACGGCGAGCGTGCAAAACATCCAGGAACTCGGCCGCGCCGCGATGGCTGCGCAAACGAATCCCGTCGCCGAGTGGCAGTCGGTGATCAACCGATTGACCGGCGCCGGCAAGGCGTGGCCGTCGCCAAAGTTTCACACCTCCGCGATCGACTGCTATACCGCGCAACGGCTGGTGGTAGCGCAGGAAGACAATATCGCGGCGATCGACGCGATGTCGGCGAGTTCGTCGTGGCCCGGGTTGGCCGGCCCCACAACGTTGAAGGACCGGCGTTGCATGGACGGAGGAACCTGCCAAAGCTCCACGCACGCCGACGTGCTCGGCGGAGCGAAGCGCGTGTTGATCGTTTCGCTGGCCTCTGGCGACGACGAACGTGATGCCGCGCAGGGTTTGCGTCTCAGCCATTTCCCGAACTCGCTCAATCAAGAGATCGCGGATTTGAAAGCGGGCGGTTCGCAAGTGCTGCTGATCGTCGTCGGATGCCCGCCGGGATACGCGAAGGTGAACCTCGTCGACCCAGCATTGATTCCGGTCGCGATCCAGTTCGGAACCGACCGCGGCGTCTCGGACGCCGCGAAGATCAAAGCCTTCTGGTCCTAAGGCGGTTAGCGGAGTTGTTATGAGGGTGGCACTCCTTTTGGCGGCGCTGCTGGCCTATAAACCACTCACAACAACAGCAGCGCCGATTCCGCGCGTTTACGTAAGCATGTTTCCCTGCGCGCCGGACGTATCTAGTAAATCCATTCAGTATTCGGAGCCGCCGATCGTGAAGTTATACGATCAACGCGACTACGGTGACCCAGGGTATAAGGGTTTCGATCCGAGCGTAACGGTTGCGAAGGCCGGCCCGTTGGAAACCGATTTCTATTTTGATTTGCAACCAG
>DASXXU010000078.1:0-9751 GCA_036502885.1 Candidatus Tumulicola sp. | reverse complement strand
TTGTGATCCCAACATGTTTTGCGTCCGGCATCGGCAGAACGTGACGTGGTAGATCGTCGCGGCTCACGGACATCGCAACTCCTTTACGGGTCCCTTCGCGCTTCGACGGCTGGCACGAATCGCCCCGTGCCCTGAGAACTCGCGAAAGCTTCGTTAGTAGACCGCGTTTGGTCCGTCCACCACGCCGAACGGGTTTTGTAATCCGGCGCTGCTTCCAAGGGTGGTTACGTGCTGCCCAATCGGATAAAACGCTTGCGCGCGAGTAAACTTTGTGATACAAAGTATATACTTTGCAATGCAGAGTTTAACTCGAGCGGGAGGTAGGCACGTGACCAAAGGGTTGATCGGAATTTTCTCGATCTACTGTTGCGCGGCGGTCGCATGGATGGTCCTCGGCACCACCCTACTCGACCGAACGCAAGAGTCAGACTCGCGCCAGTCGGGACGTCTGAGCGCCCAATGGGGCCCAGCTCAAGATCAGGCGGCTCCAACCGTGAGTGCCGCGTTGCGAAGGTCATGGTTGAGGCTCAAACCGCTGGCTAGCCGGATCGACGTGGACCTAAAACTCGAACGACGGCGCAAAGGCCTTCTCTGGTACAACCTGTACGACGTTCGATTCTCCGGGCGGTATCTGATACACAACGACACGCCATCGCACAAGTTAGCATTTGCTTTTTCGCTGCCCACCGACGGGGGAACGTTTTCGGACTTCACATGCCGCGTCGAAAACCAAAACTGCGCGGGAACGATGAGCGACGCCGGCCTCGTCCCGTTCGAACTCGCGCCGGGTCGCTTGACGTGGATCTCGGTCGGGTATGCATCGCGCGGCCGCGACGCATGGGTCTACCGGTTGGGTAGCGGGGTCGCACAGGTGAGTGGCTTGCAACTCAACGTCACGACCAACTTCAGCGCGATCGACTTTCCGGCGCAGACGCTGCTTCCGACAAAGGAAACGCAAACGGACGACGGATGGAAGCTCCAGTGGAACTACTCCAGACTGTTAACGTCCAATGCAATCGGCGTTACCATCCCCGCGCCGTTGCAACCCGGTCCGCTGGCTAGCCGAATTACGTTTTGGGCACCCGTCGCGCTGCTTTTCTACTTCTTCGTGATGCTAATTATCACGAAGGTTCGCGGCGTCGATTTGCATCCCGTTAACTACTTCTTCCTCGCGTGTGCGTTCTTTGCGTTCCATTTGCTCTTCGGGTATCTGGTCGACCGCGTATCGATCGGCGTGGCGTTTACGATATGCTCGCTCGTCTCGATCTTCTTGACGATCACATATCTCCGCCTTGTGGCCGGTTGGCGGTTCGCCGCGGTCGAAAGCGGCTTGGCCCAGTTCGTCTACCTCGTGCTCTTTTCGTTCGCACTTTTCAACGAGGGATGGAGCGGGTTGACGATCACGCTCGGTGCGATCGTCACCCTCTTTATTGCCATGCAAGTGACCGCAAAGATCAACTGGGGACAACCGGCCCCTTGACGGCCGTCCCTACATGGGCAACCACCCGCATCGATAAGGCGCCTTAACCTGGGGCAGGCGGCACGCGTGATGCTCTGAGAACACCCACGCATGAGCCCCATCTCTCGTTGTCAGTTTCTTTCGGCCGCTGCCGGTGCCGCGGTGGCTTCGCGCGTCGACTGGGTCCGGCCGGTTCTCGCAGCGACGTCGTCGGCTAAATTGACCGATATCGATCATATCGTGATCCTCATGCAAGAGAATCGCTCGTTCGACCACTACTACGGCACGATGTCGGGCGTGCGCGGATACGACGACGCAAACGTTTCGCTGTTGCCTGACGGGCGGCCGGTGTTCTACCAACCCGACCCGCTCAACCGAGACGGCTACGTCTTGCCGTTCCGCTTGGACACTAAAACCACCAGCGCGCAGCGCCTGCACGACCTGAGCCATGCCTGGTCGACGTTGCACCACTCTTGGAATGACGGCAAATTCGATGGGTGGGTGAGTTCGCATCGCGCCAGCGACGGCAGCAGCGGCCCGCTAACGATGGGCCACTATACGCGCGAGGACATCCCGTTCTATCACGCGCTCGCCGATGCGTTCACGATTTGCGACGGCTATCACGCTTCGGTCATCGGTCCGACCGATCCGAACCGGTACTACTGGATGACCGGCACGATCGATCCCAACGGCAAAAACGGCGGACCGGTAACGACCAACCGCGACAAACGGTACACGTGGGAGACGTATCCCGAACGATTGCAACGGGCCGGTATTTCGTGGCGCATCTATCGCCCGGAAAGCTCCCTCGAATTTCCGGTTGGGCTCGACGTGATCATGAACTTCCCGGTGTTTTCCGACGCAAAGCCGACGTCTGCGTATTATGAAAACGCTGCGAAGCTCCGCAGCGTCGATACGCTGCTAAACGATATCCGCACTTCGAACATCCCGCAAGTCACGTGGATCGTACCGCCATACGAGCTGTGCGAACATCCCGATATGCTTCCAGCCGCGGGCGAGGATTACGTCCGGCAAATTTTGGAAGCGTTCTGGCAGAATAAAACGTTGTGGTCGAAGACCGCGTTCGTGATCGTTTACGACGAGAACGACGGCCTATTCGATCACGTCGTGCCGCCTACGCCGCCGCCCGGAACGGCGGACGAGTACGTCCGCGGTGCTCCGATCGGGCTGGGCTTCCGCGTGCCGTGTTTGGTTCTGTCGCCGTTTTCGCGCGGCGGATACGCCTACGGCGGAACGTTGGATCACACGTCGACGCTCCGCTTAGTCGAAGCGCGCTTCGGCGCCGAGATTCCAAACTTAAGCAGCTGGCGGCGCGAAGCGTGCGGTAACATGCTGGCCGCGTTCGGGTTTGGCGGAGCCGGCGATTTCTCGATCCCGCAGCTTCCCGAAACCGCGCAAGCCCTGACGACGGTCGAGCACCAAGTATCCCGTCTGCCACGTCCGTCCGTCCCCAGCACGCAAGCGATGCCGAGACAAGCCACGGACTTCGTCCGTCGAAGGAGAGCCTAATGGAAAGCGATATTCGGATGCCTAACCCCGACACGCCCGACGAAATCGACGAAAGCGGCGATGACCGCGACGCGTTGGAAGACGAAGGCGACGACGGCGACCCGGCGGTGGACGAAAGCATTCACTAAAAAGGCCGAAGCGTTTGTCCGGTTCGAGCCGACTCGAACGTCTTACGAGTAGATCACCCTACTGTGGAGGCAATGAATCATGAGCGAATATCTCTTTCTCTACCGCGGCGGCAAACAACCCGAAGACCCGGCCGAAGGGCAAAAGGTCATGCAAAACTGGGTCGACTGGATGAAGTCGCTCACCAGCTCCGGCAACTTAAAAGATCCGGGCCAGCCGCTCGAACCGGCCGGCAAAGTGGTCCGCAACGGAAAAGGCACCATCACCGACGGTCCGTACGCCGAAGCCAAAGATCTGGTTGGCGGGTTCACGTTGGTCGAGGCAGCCAACTTGGACGAGGCCTGCCGGTTAGCGTCGGGATGTCCGATCTTCGATGCGGGCGGAACCATCGAAGTACGTCCGATTCTGAATATGGGCATGTAACGTGACCTCCGGCGACTTGCAATACCGCAGCGAAGCGGGACGCATGGTCGCCGCGCTCACGCGCGTGTTTGGAATTCATAACCTCGCGTTGGCAGAGGACGTTGTGCACGACGCTTTCTGCCGCGCGCTGGAAACCTGGAAATATCACGGCGTACCGGAAAACCCGCGAGCCTGGCTCATGCGGGTCGCTCGAAACCGGGCCTTGGACGTGTTGCGGCGCGAACGAACCGCGCGCGCGTTCGCACCCGATCTCGGGCGTCTGTTGCACACGGAATGGACCGTTTCGGGCGTGGTCGCCGAGCTCTTCGACGACACCGCGATTGCGGACGATCAGCTGCGCATGATGTTTTCGTGCTGTCATCCCAAGCTGCCGCAAGCCACGCAGGCGATGCTAATTTTGCAACTTCTATGCGGCTTGGGCACGCGCGAAATCTCGGCAGGGTTCGTTTCGGAACGAGGCGCCGTCGAACGTCGTCTTTCGCGTGCCAAACGAACGCTCGCCCAGAGCGGCCCGATGTTCGACATCGCGGACCGGGACGATTTTGCACGGCGTTTGCCGGCCGTGCTCGATGCTATTTATCTTTTATTCAACGAGGGCTATCACGGCACGTCGGACCGCGTGGTTCGCTCGGAACTGTGCAACGAAGCCTTGCGGCTCGCCCGTTTGCTCGCGGAACACCCGACCGGCGGATCGCCCGAAACGCGAGCATTCTGCGCGCTGGTATGTTTGCACGCAGCGCGAATACCGGGCCGGCTCGACGGCGATGGGCATCTGGTCTCGCTGCGCGAACACGACCGAACGCGTTGGAACGGCGAACTCGTCCGGGAGGGGCAACGCTGGCTGGAACGTTCCGCATGCGGTACGAATATTTCGCGTTATCACCTCGAGGCCGCTATTGCGTGGCACCATGCGGTGGCCGCTCGTTTCGAAGATACCGACTGGGCGGCGATCGGAGGGCTCTACGACGCGCTGATGCGCATCGCGCCGTCGCCTGTCGTCGCGCTCAATCGGGCAATCGCCGTCGGTCAGCGGGACGGTCCGCGAGCGGGCATTGCGGCGATCGAAGCTATTGCCGGCGACGAGCGCTTGCAACGATACCCGTTCTATCACGCTGCGCTCGGGGAGTTCTATCTTGACGTTTGCTCGGGCGACCGGGCCCGCCGGCACTTCGCCGGCGCCGTCGAATTCGCGCGAACGCCGCAAGAGCGCGACAGATTGCAATGCCGGTTGGACGCTTGCACGCCGCAACCGGAAGCTAGCGCTTCGTAAAGACGTCGTCCCCAAACGGCACGACCTCCGGTTGTGCCGCATATCCCAGCGGCGCTAAGCCGAAGATCGTTTCGATCGTGTGCAACAACGAATAGTGATTGTACGCTACCGACGAAACCGTACCGGGTTTGACGAATGGCGATATCACGACGGCCCCGATGTACCCGCCGCCGGGTCCCAAAATGCCGGCATGCGCGACGTTCGGCGCGCGTTCGTTGCAACACGCGCTCGAGTCGCCGCCAAAGGTAAGATCGTCGTCCGGGTCGCCGCGCGTTACCAACTCGCTTTCGTCGAACGTAACGACCAGCAAACCGTCTTGCTGGAACGCGGGAGACGCCGTGATAAGCGGAACCCAGTGGCGCAAGAACTGATCGGCCGAAATGAGGCCGCCGGGCTCGCCGTTCGCGCACGGCGCATCGTGCCCGTCGTGACATAAATTCGGAACGATATACGATAGATTCGGCGTGTTATCGGCCGAGCGAAGGTCGGTATCGAGGTCGCCCAAACGGACGACGCGAGCGTTACACAGCTGCGAGTTGTCTACGATCGCATGAAAATAGACGAACGGATCGTGGCGCGATGCATATGCGTCGCCGTTTGGAACGCGGTCGCTGGGTTTTTCAGCCTTTTGGGTTGCATCGAGCTGGCCGAGTTGCGGGCGCCCGCACGTCGCAGCTTCACGTTGCGGATCGTTGCCCATGTCTTCCATGTAACCTTTCCAGGTTAGATGGGCCGCGTCGAGCTGGTTCGCTACGGTCGACACCGCCGGCGGAAATACGCACCCCGACCCGAGCAACTGTTGAAATTCCCCGGTGCCAGTGTCGCGGAAATCGCTATAGGTTCGGCAATCGTTCTGTGTCTCGGGATTCGGTGCCTGACCGCTGATCATCGATAGGTAGTTATCGTTGCTCCAATGTCCCGTCCCGAAGTAGTGCAACAAGATCGCACCTTGCTTGGGCAACGCCAACGAAAGATACGGCGAGGGCGTGTTCTGCCCGAACGTGGTTCCAACGTTTTCATTTTCGAGCACGATCACGAATACGTGCCGGATCGGCGGGGTCGCCGTCGCGGCGCCGGCCGGTCCGGCCGCCAGCGCGGTGATTGCAAACGCGGCAAGCGATGCCGCAAAAAGGCGCGCGAATGTCATTCACGCGCCTTCGCCGGTTACGCCCGGCGCTACCTTGCCGGGAGGGCTATGGTGCTAGAAACAAGTGCTCGGGTTTATCCGCGCAGTTGGTCGTCCCCGGGCACGGCAGCATAAACTGCGGCACGGCATTCGCTTTTAACGGCAACGCCCAAACGCTCAATGCTCCGCTCGAGTTATCCAGCGTATAAAACACGCTGCGTTGCGGATCGGCAATCAGCGCGCCGACGATCGTGTTGACGGTTGCATCCGGAAACGGTCCGGTTACCGGAAACGGTTGTACGAACTGCGCCATTACGTTGACCGGTGGTGGCGGCGGCGATCCCGGCGGCGGGGAGCGCAACAAGCCGGTATATTGGCCGAGGAGCACCGGGTTGGGATTGGGATTGCCCGGTGCGTACTGGCTGGCATCCACGAAATCGGCTTGGCCCAGGTTGACGCCTTCGGGCGATGGCGGCTTCGAATACGGGAACGAGATTTTGAACAGGCCCGAGCGATCGGTTGCGGCTTGATTCGCATACACATACAACGCCGCGTTCACGTCGAACCGGGCTTGAATCAAGGCCGTGAACCCGGCCGCTTTGGTGCCGGGTGCGCCGAACGGGATGGTGACGCCCGCAACGCTGTTGGTGTGAATCGGCGCGGTGAGTTCGGAGATCTCTCCGCCTAGATTATTGAGCAGCCAGAGGTTGTCGTTCGGATCGTATTCGATATCGACCAAATCCGCGCCGGATGGTCCTATCTCCGTAATTGCCGGCGTGAGTTTGAGCTTGAGTTTGGCGTGCGACGGATCGAGCGACCGAATCGGACGTCCGAACGTGTAGATATCTTGGTTGGTGCCGATGGCGATGGTGCCGTACGGGTCGACGGCAAGTTGCGGCGGTAGTGCGGCACCGGGCGATTCAACGAACGATTGGATCGGTTTCGAGCCGGCGTGCAGCGGCAGCGCATATCGATACAGGATGCCGTAGTGATCGACGTACAGCGTACCGGGCGCCGGGGTCGGGGTTGCGCCGGGCCCGGCGGTATAGACGGTTCCGACCGGTTGCGTGCCGGCTCCGCCGCCGCTGCCGCACGCCCATAAGCCGCATACTGCTGCGGTCGCAGCAATGACGATGAACCAGCGTTTCATGGATCGAGACTCCCTAGAACGGTCGGGGGATCGGATGGACTTTGCCGATCGAATACGAACAGCGACATGCGCGTGGCGGCGTTGAACGGAAGCACGTTGCGCTGATCGAACGAGTTTACCGCGGCCAATGTTAACGCTCCATCCGCGAACGGTTTAATATTCTTGCCGATGTAGCCACCAAAGTTCGACACGCTTTTCGCAAGCGAGAGCGAAACGACCGCCCCATACGCCGCGCTTCCGAGCTTTTGAAAGCCGGAGCGTGACGAGGCTTGAAACCGGCCGAAATCCACGTTCGAGTACGAAGGCGACGCTTCGTAGACCGTTAGCTGTGCCGACGTGGTGGCTGACGGATCTTCAAACGCAATGGTTTTGTAATTCGGATACGATCCGACCAGTACGATCGTATACTGTTTGCCGGCTGTCAGCGAATCCGTCTTGATCGGCCCTACCTTGTAGCCGAGGCTATCGAGTACTTCGATCGATTCCGTGCCGGGCCGAAAGCTCGAGTACGTCGTCAAGTAGGAGTACGGAAACGTCGTTGAAGCCGTCGTACCGTTCACACTGAGATACGACGCTCCCAAGTCGGTGGGAACACCGTTAACCAGCGCTTCAAGCGACGGCGCGGCTTCGAGGAAACGTAGACTCACGCTACTCGGCGCCGAAGAAACAGAAGGCGTAGAATTATTCGAACCGCCGCACGCGCTCAACGAGGCGGCTGCGGTTGCGCAAAGTATCAGCTGTCGAAATTGTAGGGCGTTCATTGGCCTTTTTCAAACGGAAAAAGCCTTCGCACGCCGCGGACGGCGAGCGAAGGCAACCGGATTCGAGTCTACTGTAGGCAGGCGGCTTGTTTGCCTTTGCCGTTGAGGGCGGTAAGAACCGCCTTCTGGATCGACGCAGAAAGCGGAGTGTACTCCAGCTTCTTGACGAGCTTGTTGGCTTGGGCGGATTCCATGAACTTGATCAGCGCGGTTTTGTCCGAAAGGTGAACGCCGTTGTTATTTCCGTAGAACAGGAAATAGCTGATGCCGACGATCGGATACGTTTTGGACGGCGGCGTGACGAAGTTTTTGGGATCGACATACAGGATGCACTGCGGTGCGGTGGTGCCGAGTGGTTGTTCGTCGCTGCCTTCACCGAACGTGATGTTCTTGGCAACGACCTTCTTAAGTGCGTTGGTTACGGCCGGCTTGCTTTGCGGGTTGACGTAGATTGCATTGCTTCCATTTTGCCCGTTTTGCAGCCACGCTTGTGCGACCGGCGGGTTAGCCGACTTGGCATACGCGCCTTCGAGGTAACCGGTGCCGAACGGCGTCGCTTGGACCGCGGCGAGCACGCCCGGATTGCCATTTTCACCGACGAAGTTCGGGTTCGGGTCTCCCGAGGAACCCGGTCCCGGCCACGTGCTGTTAACGCCGAACGTCCACGCGGCGCTGTGTCCCGAGGACTCATACGGCGCGGCGTTATACGGCGCCGGCCAAGAAACGTTACATGCGGTGTTCAGGTGATTGGTGTACTGGTAGCTCGTTCCGCTGCTGTCGGAACGGAAGTAGAAGGTGATCGGTTCGGAACTTCCGCCGGTGATCGACTTACCGTTGTCGGCGGTGATTGCCGGGTCATTCCAGTTGGTGATGACGCCGTTGGCGATCGCGCAATAGGTCCACGCCGAGAACTTCACGGCGGTGTTTCCGCTGAAATCTTTGGCGCGATAGCCGTATACGATCGGTCCGCCGATGGTCGGAAACTCGAACGGCTCGCCCCACGACGGGCTGGTTTCTTTACGGTTCGTTGCGTAGGTTGGGTATTCGGTCGAGGGCATCGCGACGTCGCTTCCAACGAAGTCGAGCGGGTCCAAGCGTCCACCGAAGCCGGTTGCCGTCGCGCCGAGCGGCGCGCAGGGACCGGTGGGGGGCGCTCCACTGTCGCCGGAGCCGCCCTCGAATGCCTTACGGCCGGCGCCACTTCCGGTCAAACAGTAGTAGATCGTGCCGGCGGTCGGAGCTGCGTTGAACAGCGATCCCGCGCCGGGCGGTTGTTGTGCTTGGTTGTAGTTTCCAACGGGTTGGTTTCCGAGATTGTACGCGAAGGCCGGAAACGTTGCGCCGCCGGCGTGCAGATCTTGGGGTCCGTTGTCGTTCGGTTTGACGTGTCCGATAACGCCGTGCGAGGTCGCCGGCAGGGCCGTCGTGCCGCTGGGACCCATGGCGCCACCATTACAGGCGCTGAGCAGCAGCGCCGGAACGGTCGCCATGGCCAGCGTGGCCAGAGTCTTATTCATGTGTAGTTCGTCCTTGTGCTAGCTTGTGCGTAGATTCGGTTGTCGGGTGTGCCGGCGCGCGTGAGGCGCCGGTAACCGGCCTGGCCTGAGCCGAACCGGAAAGTGAAGAGATCACGACGGCGATCGGGGCGTTGAGCCCAGTCGCGCCGCCGGTGATGTCGAGGATCGGTGCGATCGTGCCGTTGTGCCCGTCCGGATAGCCGGCGATTTGGTTATTGAAATCGTCGGTGACGTAGACGTTGGAGCCGTACGTTTGGATCGACGGAAAGAACGGTTGCAGCGGGCTGCGTGGCGAGACGCACTCCTCGTTGGTGGTGACGACGCCTTGCAACGTAAGGATACGCAATGGCGGTACGTCGGTGGTTCCGCCGTTTGCGCCGGCAGCGTAC
>DASXXU010000077.1:0-7232 GCA_036502885.1 Candidatus Tumulicola sp. | reverse complement strand
TGATCGACGAACAGCGAAAGCAGCGCGGCAATCATGACGACGAGCTTCGCGACGCTCACGCCCGCGAACACTTCGGCCTCGAAGAACGATCGCGGCCTTACGATCACAGCCACGACGCTACCGCCGCAACGTACGGCTATTCTTAGACGTGTGCCGCGATGTCATGCGCTTCGAATCGCGGCAGCCGCGGCCAAACCTTCGTATCGTCGCCGTAGCCGATGTTGATCAGATACTGCGAAACGAAGCGGCCGTCCGGCAAAAACGCTGCGTCGACCTTGTGTCGATCGAAGCCGGCCATCGGACCGGCATCCAAACCCACGGCTCGGAGTGCGATGATGAAGTATCCCATCTGCAGTAAGGCATTATCCCACGCGTGCGTACGCTGAACTTCCGGCGGCAGTTTCCCGAACCGCTCCTCGAACATCGCGCCGCGTTCGGGAAACAGACGTGGGAAGTGCTCGAAAAATCGAAGGTCGGCGGCTACGATCGCCGTCACGGGAGCCGCCATCGTTTTCTCTCGATTCGTTTCGTTCATGGCGGGTTCCAGCTTAGCTTTCGCCGCGGCGGATTCAACGAAGACGATGCGCATTGGGAGCATGTTCGCGCTGGTAGGACCGAGTAGCGCAAGCTCCAGGGCGCGGTCGAGCACTTCGTGCGGGATACTGTGGCGGAGAAATCCGTTTGCCGTTCGTGCCTCCTCGAAGATCGTCTCAAGCGCGCGCTCGTTTAAGGCGCGAAGCGATTTTCGCTCGATGATGTCGTCGACGGTCGGGTTTGGAAGCACGAAGTCGGATTCAGGCGAGTTCTCCATCACGGTCCTTTCGTATCGGGTGCGGTTGCGCGCTCGGCTTCCAGCCAATGCAGGGAGTTCTCCTCGAGATGTCGCGCGTCGTTCAGTGCGATCGCGCTCGCGTCGTTTTCGACAAAGCGCAGCCGCGTCAGCGACGCCGGAAGAAATCGAAATCGTCCGGCGGTGACCACTTCGGCACCGCGCGGCCTCGCTGCGCGGACAATTGCGTGAAGCATGCCGGCGTGCGTTACCACCAGCGCGCGCCCGATTCCCGATCGCACCAAATCCGTATAAAAGTCGTCCCAGCGACGTGTGACGTCTGCAAGCGTTTCGCCACCCGGAGGCCTATACGCCGCAATGATGTCCGGTGCTTCCGCCAACGCGGGATGGCGTGCGGTGATTTCCGCCCACGTCAAGCCTTCCCAATCCCCGAAAAGGAATTCGCGCAGTCTCGCATCGACCTCGACGCGAACGCCGTGCGATGCGGCAATCGTTTCGGCGGTCGAACGTGCGCGCGAGAGATCGCTGGAATAGATACGCTCGATCGGTTCGGAGCGCAGGCGGCTGGCGATCGCGCGAGCCTGCCGGCGACCGACGTCGGAAAGTTGTGTGTCGCTTTGACCTTGATACCGTCCGGAAGCGTTCCATTCGGTTGCGCCGTGGCGGACCAGCGTGAGTTCGATGTGTTCGGTGCCCTTTTTCTAGCTCGCCGGCGCGTTATGGTCGCGGGGAAGAGATGCCCCCCTCGCGAAAACGGCCCGCCGGTCGCGGAGAGGTGGCAGAGTGGTCGAATGCACTCGCTTGGAAAGCGAGCATACCGCAAGGTATCGGGAGTTCGAATCTCCCCCTCTCCGAAGGTCCTTTTAGCTCGCTAGGATCGCCCTAGGCGCCGCCCGGACGAAAGACCATTAATGCGAGGATGGCCAACGCGATCAGCATTAGCGCGGCGCCGACGATATTCTGGCGCTTATCCAAGGCGACGAACGCCGGGTCGTCGGGCGTTCCCGTCGTCAACATCGCAATCTGCTTACGCAAACCGGGCGAGTACATCCCGTACGCAATCGCTGCCAGCACGACCCACAAGAGTATCGCCCATTCCAACCACGTCTGATGGAACGTGCGACCCGAAATCAATACTTGGGCGATGCCGGTAATCAGCAACAACCCGTAAGCCGGGTTGGCGATTCGGCCATCGATAAATTTGATACCGCGCAATACGAAGAGCAACTGATCCCGTTGCATTTTTCCGCGCGTCAACCAAACAGCGTAGGTGATGTTTGCGCCGACCGCGATGATCGCGCACAGAACGTGAATAAAGACGAGAGACTGATACATTCGCTATCTCCGAAGTGCGACGAGGTTATGGACCGAACAGTAAGGCGACGGGTGCGTCTACGCCCGCTTTGATATTTAGAGACTTCTCGACCGTACCGGACGGGTAAACTCTTACGTCGCCGCCGTCTTTACCGCCCTTGGTCGTCAAGAGTTCCTCCGCGACGTAAAGGTTTCCGGAGGCATCCGCAGCTAGAGAGGTTCCGATTCTCCCGTGCGTCCGAAAGTGGCGCACGATCGTGCTCGTTCCGGCGGCATACTCGACGATCGTGCTGCCGTGCGTGTAACACGACGTCGGACAATCGAGCACGTAGAGGTTTCCGGATGGATCGAGGGTCATCGCAAACGGCCGCTCGATTCCCTTCGAAATGGTCCTCACCAGTTTGTTCGTTCCGGCGGCGTACACGGTAACGCGACCACCCTGCCGTTTGTAGTTGCAGTTCGGCCAACAGTTCAAGACGTAGACGTTATTGGAGCCATCCAATAGCATATCGGCGACACCGTGGACCCTCTGCGAGATCGTACGCAAGACCGACGTCGAGTTCGGCGCGTAGACGGTGACCGTATCGGCACCGGAGTTTGCGGAATACAAATTGCCGCTCGAGTCCACGGCCAATGCGACCACGCGCGAAACACCCTCGGTGATCGATTCGAACGGTTCCGTACTACCCGGTGCGTAGGCGCGAATCGCGTCGTAATACGCGTTTCCTTCGTACAAGTTTCCCGAGGCATCCGTTGTGAGCGCACGGGGGCCGTCCAAACCGGTAGTGATCGTGCGCATCAGCGACGTCGTACCGGCCGCGTATTCGGTGATGCTTCCGTAGTCGCAAAAGCTACAGTTGCCGACGAATAGGTTACCGCTCGGATCGATCGTCATGGCATCCGGCTCCCCGATTCCGTCGGTGACTCGCCGAAGCGTATGCTTCGATCCGGGTGCGTACACCGAAACGTCGGTCTTGTCGTGAAATACGTTTCGATACGTTCCGTCAAGCACGTATAGATTCGGCCATGACGTACCCTGCGTGTGCGCGGCGCTCGCCGCCGGACCTCCCGGTTGCAGGAGAGTATTAGCTGCATTCTTCGCGCCGCCGGCGCACGCCGACAATGTGGCCAGCGCTAAACACGCTAAAAATGCTTTCATTCGACCGCTCCTCGCATCGATGCCAACCAAAAATCGAAACTCGCATGTGCTTGCGCGCGAAGCATCGCATCCCCGGCCAGCACCTCGCGCCGCAGCCGCTCACCCATCATAGCGCGCTCGCCGTAATTTGCATCCATGATTGTGTCGACTTTGCGGAGCTGATCGACCAGCGGGGCGGGTAGCTCCGCCTCCGGCGGTAGCGTGCTGATGACGTATTCCGGTGGTTCGTTTGCCGGCCAGGGCGAGGCTTCGTACTCCGCGCACGCCGAGGCAACGCGTTCGGCGCTTCTGCCCCAAACGAATGCGTACACATCGTTGTCGTGCAGTTCGACCAGAATCGCGCGCGCGGTTGCGCCATATCCTAAAACGCCGACGCGCTTTAGCGATAGGGGTTGGTCGAGCGCAGCCTCGAGCGCGATCCGCGCGCCGATGCCGTCGGTATTCGTGCCGACGATGCTCTTTCCGAAGGCGATCGTGTTGACCGCTCGCGCCCGGCGGGCGTCATCCGTCCAAGCGTCGCACGCCGCAAAGGCTTCTTCTTTGAGCGGGTGCGTGACGTTGCAACCGTCGTATCCTTCGCGCGCCAAGCGCTGCACCGCAGCCGCCCCCTCGCCTCTGGGGATCCGCAGCGCCGAATACGTGCCTTCCATCTCGGCTCGTTCCAGAAACTCGGCGTGCAGAACCGGACTGTGGCTATGCCCGACCGGGTCGCCGATTAGGGCGAGTTTCAAGGACGCCGGTCGCGCAACACGATGCGCTCGAAGAACCGGAAGAACGACGTCAACGGCAAGTCTTTTGCCTCGATCGGCTCGGTGAGAATCGTATACAAGCCACAGAATTTCGCGCCGAGAACGTCGGTAAACAGTTGGTCGCCGACGACGGCGATCTGACTGCGATGCAGCTCGAGACCGCGCATTGCCCGCATGAATCCGAACGGCAGCGGCTTGAGCGCGTTCGGAATGCAGCGCACGTTGAGTTGGCTGGCGATGCTGGTGACCCGCTCGCTGAAGTTGTTGGACAGCATGATGATCTTGAAGCCGCGGTCGTGCGCCCGCTCTACCCAGGCGATGTGCTCCCGCCCGAGTTCGGTCTCGCGATACCCCAGCAAGGTGTTGTCGAGATCGACGATCAGCCCCCGGATGCCGGCGGCTTCCAGCTCTTCGTGGGGCACGTCATGCAGACGAGGAGCAAACCGGTCGGGCCCAATCATCATCACCCCCTTGGCCCGGTTATCCCCGGTATCCTCGGGATTGTCCACATGGCCCGGCGACTACCCTGAGCTATTCGCACGGTATTCGCCGCGGGCCGAAGTTTTTCGCAGGGTCCCCACAAGGAATTCCCATTTGCCCCCAATATCTTGTGGTTCCCGGCCAAACGTGGCACAATAGATACTCCAAGGAGCGGATCGTCCATGAAGTTTGAGCGCACCTACTCTGCCGTCGACAACGTATATGCCGGCGTAGATTTCGGTCCCCGGACCTCCCGAATCGTCAATCCCGACGGCTCGGTAATTTTCGAAGCCAAGGATGTCATGGTCCCGGCCGGCTGGAGCCAGGTCGCGGTCGATGTTCTCGCCCAGAAGTACTGCCGGAAGGCCGGCGTGCCGTCGGCCACCCAGCGCGTGCCCGAGGAGGGCGTACCCGAGTGGCTGTGGCGGTCCATTCCGGACGAAGCTGCGCTGAACGGGATGTCCCGGAACGAGCAGTTCGGGCCGGAGCGCGACGCCCGCCAGGTCTTCAACCGGCTGGCCGGGTGCTGGACCTATTGGGGCTGGAAGAACGGCTACTTCGATTCCGAGACCGACGCTCGGGTCTACTTCGACGAGATGTCCGCCATGCTGGCGCGTCAGATCGGCGCCCCCAACTCGCCGCAGTGGTTCAACACGGGCTTGCACTGGGCGTACGGCATCGCCGGGCCCTCGCAAGGCCACTATTACGTCGATCCGGCAACGGGCCATACGCACCGCTCGACCAGCGCCTACGAGCATCCGCAAGTCTCGGCGTGCTACATCCTTTCTATAGAAGACGATCTCGTCAACGAGGGTGGGATCTTCGACGGCGTTCTGCGCGAGGCGCGTATTTTTAAGGGCGGATCCGGATCGGGCGCCAATTTCTCGCGACTGCGCGGCTCCGGCGAAAAGCTGACGGGCGGCGGTACCAGCTCGGGCTTAATGTCGTTCTTGAAAATCTTCGACCGCGCCGCCGGCGCGATCAAATCGGGCGGCACGACGCGCCGCGCGGCCAAGATGGTCGTTCTCAACGCCGATCATCCCGACATCGAAGAGTTCGTAAACTGGAAGGTTCGCGAAGAACGCAAGGTCGCCGATCTGGTCGTCGGCTCGCGCATTTTCGCACAGCAGATCAACGCGATTATCGCTGCCGCACACGACACGCGGGTTCCGGAACACGCGCGCATGGATCCGGCACTCAATACTAATTTGCGGCGCACGATCCGCGAAGCGATCGCACTCGGCGTGCCCAGCGGCGCGACCCAAAACGCGCTCGACTACGCACGTCAAGGTTACACGAGCATCGAGATCGACCAATACGACACGGCGTGGGATTCCGAAGCGTATATTACCGTTTCCGGCCAAAATTCGAACAATTCCGTTCGTTTGACGAACGAGTTCTTCCGCAAACTCGACGCCAACGAGGACTGGAATCTCACCGCGCGCACGACCGGCGATACGGTCAAACGCATCAAAGCCGCCGATCTTTGGGAACAAATCTCGCTTGCGGCGTGGCAGTGCGCCGATCCGGGATTACAGTTCGACGATACGATTCAAGAGTGGCATACCTGCGCTAACGACGAGCGGATCAATGCTACTAACCCGTGCGTTACGGGCGAAACGCTCGTTTCGACTGCCGACGGCCCGAAACGTATCGCCGACCTCGTCGGTAAAGCCGCGTTCGTTGTCGGCGGCGACGGTCAGCCGCATTTCGTGTCGCGCATCTTCAAGACGGGTACTAAGCCCGCGTTTCGATTGCGCACGAAGGCCGGCTACGAGCTGAACTTGACTGCCGATCATCGCGTTTGGACGGAAAATCGTGGCGACGTACCGGCGAGCGAACTCCGCCCCGGCGACCGCATCGGACTGGCCGGTTCGGGCTTTGGCCGCGCACAGATGGCCGCCACGGAAGCCCTCGAATTGGGTCGCGCGTTAGGTTCCGTCACACATAAGATTTCTAGCGAGCCTGTCGCAGTCGGCGACCGCGGTTCGCGCACCCTTGCCTTATCTTCGTTCGAGCCTTACGCCGAACTTCAAAGCGGATGCGAGAGCAAGCGATTCAAGGACTCAGTGTTCGAACTAGATCGCGAAGCAACTGCCCTCGTGTTGCGCGGTCTACTCTCGAGCGACGGCATCGTCGACAATTTGGAATCACACGGGACCATTTCGCTCAACTCTCAGTCGCTTAGCCTTCTGAAGCAAACGCAACACCTTCTTCTTTCCTTCGGCGTGAAGTCGTCGGTTTCCAAAACCACGAATTCACGAATCCATTCGTTACGTATTTGCGACGTTCACCGGGCCTCATTGGACCGTTGCCTCGATGTCCCGATAGCGGAATCGCAAGCGAACAATCTGCAGGATGAATTTGCGTCACTCGATTCGATCGGCGATCGCGAAGTTTTCGACTTGACCGAAAACGACACGAATCACTTCGTCGGAAATGGTCTACGAATACATAACTGCTCAGAATACGTATTCATAGATGATACGGCGTGTAATTTGTCAAGCCTAAATCTCGTTAAATTCCTCAACGATGACGGCAACTTTGACGCTAAACGTTTTGCTATAGCATCGCGCATTTGGACGACGACGCTCGAAATCTCCGTGACGATGGGCCAGATGCCATCGAAAGAGATCGCGGTAAAGAATCACGGGTACCGGACGCTTGGCCTGGGCTATGCGAACCTCGGCACGCTGCTCATGCGCATGGGTCTGCCCTACGACTCCGAGGAAGGTTTCGG
>DASXXU010000076.1:0-26565 GCA_036502885.1 Candidatus Tumulicola sp. | reverse complement strand
AGATCGTTCCTTGGCCAAAGCTGCCGCCGGCGACGGTCGTTCCGACGAACTTACCGTTGGATTCGAGCGTCATGCCGTAATATGGATTCATTCCATCGTTAGCGCCGCCGAAGCCGTGGAGCACCTTTTCTTTTCCGCTCTTGGTGTTGAACGAGAAAATCGTGCCGCAATCGCACGAACCACCGCCCGCCGACGTCGTACCGTACAACGTGCCCGCCGCACCGAATATCAGCGTGCTCGTACTCGAGCTTCCGTCGTTACCGCCCTTAAAGCTATACAGAACGCGTTCGCTGAAACCGTTGCCTTTCCGAACGAGCTCGAATAGCGAACCGAGTCCGTTTGCACCGCCGTAATACGTCGTTCCATACAGATTGCCGGAAGAATCCGCGGCCAGGCCGCCGTACGGCGACCCGGCATCGGGCGTTCCTTTAAAGGTGTAGAGCGTCGTTAGCTTTCCCTTGCCATTCGCGCCGGTCGTGACGCGATAGACCGTTCCATTACTCAACGCGCCGCCGGTTTCGGTAACGCCGTAGAGATTGCCGGACGAATCCCGCAGCAACGCGCCGAGGCTCCCGGTTCCGCCGTCGCGACCACCGCTAAATCCATGCAACACGTTGACCTTGCTCTTGCCGTTTCGTAACTCGTAAATCGTACCGACACCGCTCGATCCGCCATCCGGCGTCGTGCTGTAAATATTTCCCGAAGTATCGATCGTTAGCGGGCTGCCGGGACCGAACCCGTCCCGTCTGCCGGTAAAACCGTATAGGACGCGCTCGGCACCGGATGCGTACTGAAAGACGACCCCGCATCCGTCACCGGCACAATACCCTTGCCCACCCGCAACCGTCGTTCCATCGAGGTTGCCTTGCTGGTCGAACGTTACGCCGCCATGCGGATTTTTGCCGTCGCTATAGCATGTAAAGCTGTACAGCGCCGTTTCCGACCAGGGCGGAGCGGATTGCGGTTTCGCTTCAAAGATCGTACCGCATTGATACGTTCCGCCGACGACCGTCGTGCCGTATACGTTTCCGGTCTTGTCCAGGGCGAGCTGCGTCGCGGCATTTCCGCCGTCGCCGCCTCCCGTAAAGTTGTAGACGACCCGCTCGTTATTCGAATTCTTTTGCGAGTGTTCGGCGGTCGCCGAGCCGGACGTCGCCGGACTCGCAAACTCGGAATGTACTCCCGAGCAACCAGTCACCCAAAGGGCAACGAAACCGATGCTCGATAGCCGGCGTAAGCGCGCATAGCCCATGATGTGCTCCTCATCATCTTAGCGGTGCAAAATCGTTGCTTCTGCACCGCGCGCCTCGTTCCGTTATAGACCTTCGGGCGAAACGGCAACGCCGTCGATCGACGTCGCACCGTTGTTGAGCGTCGTCACGTACTTACCCGACGGATAATCGTACACCAGGATGCCGTCGACTTCGTCGTCGTTCACATACAGGTGCTTAAACGACGAGTCGAATGCGATGTTCACCGGATCCTCAAGACCCTGCGAGATCGTTTGCGACGGCGTCGTCTTGCCCGGCGCGAAGACATAGACCGCTGCATTACTTTGATCGCATACCAGCAAGTTGCCGCTACCGTCGATCGCATCGCCGGCTGCCCAGCCGATCGGAAGGTTGAGATTCTTACCCGTCTTCGATCCGGGCGCGTACTCGTTGACGGTTCCGGGACCGCCGCCGTGCGCGCCGGTGTTGTACGAAACGTACACGTTCCCGGTCGAATCGAGCGCGACGCCGTGCGGCGGATAGGCCAGCGGAATCGTAAGTTTGGAGCGCGTGCTGCCTTTGGGGAACTCGACGACTTTCTCGCCGGTGAAATCGACGATGTACACCAGGCCTTTGGGACTGACCGCGACGTTGAGCGGATACTCGAAGCCCGTGTAGCGGAGCTTCCACGACGTGCTTCCGGCCGGATACATCGTCACGGTGAAGTTACTGTCGTTCGCCACGAACAAATCGCCGTGTTTATCGACGAAGCTTCCCGACGGCCCGGAAACGCCGTCGGTAATCGTTCCGAGCGGCGCCGGATTTGCACCCGCGCCGAGTTTCTTCGGATAGACGTACACGGTGTTCGCGGCCAGGCTCGAGACGTAAATGACGCCGTTTGCCGGGAGGCTAGAGGCGGCGAAACCAGCGACCGGGCGCGAAGCCGATGCGTTCGCGCCCATCGGCGCCGTCGATGGCATGGACGATCCACCGCAGCCGGCGAGCAGGGCGATGGAAAGACCCCCAACGATCTTTGAATATTTCACGATCGATATCTCCTTGCTTCTCGCTACCACGGATGCTTCGACAGCGGCGGGGCCGGATAAACCGCGACGCCTTCGGGACCATCGACGCCGTCGGTAATCGTATCGACGAGCGCGCCGGCCGGATACGTGTAGACGTTCACGTCATTTTCTATCGAATCGCCGACGAAAACTCGCGACTCCTTACGGTTGAAGCGTACGGAAATCGGATCGTTCATCGTTAACGCGAACGTTTTCGACGGGCTCGTTTTGCCCGGCGGGAACACGAGTACCCCGGGCAGTCGCTGGTCGGCGGTCACGATGTCTCCGGCTTTATCGAGCGTGATTCCGCCCGGTCCAGCTACCGTGATTCCGAGATTAGTTCCTTGCGATTTGCCCGCAGCAAATTCGAGAACGATGCCGTTCGAAAAGCTCGACGTGTAGGTGGTTACGTACGCGTTTCCTTTGCTATCGACTGCGACGTCGATCGGGAACGGTATGCCCGACAATTGCGTGCTGGGCGTATTGACGCCCTGAGGAAACACGGTTACCGAACCCGAGCCGAGATTCGAAACGTAGACGTTTCGCTTCGCGTCGACCGCTACGCCGGCCGGGCTCGAAAGGCCGGCGGAGTACGTGAAGGCGGCGCTCGTCGTACCCGCAGCGTACTCCGTTACGGTATTGGAATCGGTGTTGGTGACGTACAGGTTCCCTTTTGCGTCCGTTACGGCACCTTCGGGACCACTGATTCCATCGGTTATCTCGCCGATCGGCGCTTGATTCTGGCGGTTTCCAACCACGCAGTAGATGCTGACGTAGTTGAGCCGGAAGCTGGAAACGTACAAAAGCTGCTTGCACGTTTTCGCGGCCGGCGATAACCATCCGGACTTAGCCGTTAGAGGGTTGCGTGGCGCTCGCAGCTTCGCGAGTACCGCGTCCGATGCGAACGAAATCGGTGCGACCGCTTGTCCGCGGATTTGCGCAGGGGTCGTTGCCGCGCTTGGTAGCGACCCAGCGGAGTTTGTTTGCTGCGAGCAAGCGGAAAGGATGACGGCCGACGCAAGCCCTGCGCCCAACCCTCGAAGAAACGCAGAAGTACTCATCATCAGGACACGATTCGAAACCGAAAATCCGGCACCCGCGTCGTGGCACTCATCATGGCACTCTTGCCGGCGAGGCTTATCGCACGGAGTTGCGGAGTTCACGAGCGCGGCGGGAGTCGCTTTCGCGCCGCGTGAGGCGTGCGCGGCACTCGTACGCACGCGCCAGCGAAACGGCGTGTCCGCGCGTTTCCAGCAGGGCTATTGCCTCTTGGATCGTTCGTGCAGCTTCCGCTCGATGGTCGGCGCCTTCGGCGGCCTCAGCTGCGATGCGCAGCGCGGCGCCGCAGTAGCGCGACATTCCCATGGCCGACATCGACGCAGCCGCTGCATTTGCGACCTTCTCCGCCCGCGCGAACTGGCGCGCGTAGAGCAAGGCTTGCGCCAACGCCAAGCCTGCTAATACCCACGTCGGGCTGGGCTGCAAAACGTCTCCGCGCGCGAACTCGATCAATCGCAGTGCCTCGGCGACGTTGCCGCTTTCGGCTTCCGCAAGCGCGGCGATGATCGCGATGTCGGCACGTTGCGGTTTCGAACTGACGCGCTGCGCCAGCGCGAGCCCGCTGCGCGCGTATGCGCGTGCGTCGTCGATCTCCCCGCGCTGCAAATACAGCGTCGAAAGATTCGCCAGCGCATCCGCCGCATCGCACAGCAGGTTGTGTTCGCGCGAAAGATCGAGATAGCGCTGCATCGAGATGGTTGCAGCGAACAGGCCGTTGGGAAGAACCATCTGCGTCAACCCGAAGTTACCGGCCAGTTCGGCCCGCAGCGTCGGCGTTGGTTTGAGTATGGACTGCAGGGTTGCGTCGGCCCGTTGCAAGAGCCGAAGAGAAGCGGTGGTGTCGCCGATGTCGCGTGCTAACATTCCCATACGCATCCACGAAAGCGCTTCCAGTTCGTAAGCGCGCCGCTCGTGCAGCAAGTCTTGGTTTCGCAGTTGCGCGAGGATACGTTCGTGCGTCGCCTGCATTGCATCGGGCCGGCCGGATAGCCAATCGACCCTCGCCGAAGCGGCGTCGCCCTCGAGCTGCAATATCTGCCTTTTTGCGGTCGCCGGCAAGCGTGTCGAAACGGCGCGAGCTTCCCGCAGTGCCGCGCGCGCCTCGTCGAGCGTCCCGGCGTCACCGTACAGTTCGGTAAGGCTTAACAGCGCGCGAACTTGCTCGTCCAAAGCCGGGCAACTGCCAACCAGCGCTTTGATCGAAGCGATCGCCGCGGATCGCCGGCCGAGATGAGCCAAGCTTTCTGCGTACTCGAGGGACAGATCGAATTCGGACGGCATGCTTCGCGGCTGCGGACGTCGCGCGGCACCGGTAAAGAAGGCTGCTAGCAAGCGAATCGCTTCACTTCGGTCCCGATAAAACTGCCGTCGCGACAAACCGAGTTCGGCCGCAACCTCTTCGTGCGGGCGGCCGCGGAGATCGCACCGCTCGAGTATCGCCCGGCGACGCCGCGCGTACCCTCGCGAAGGGTCGCCGCACTCATCGAAAACGCGCGACACGGCTGCCTCGACCGCCGCTCGAATCCGCGCTAGCGATTCGTCGTCGTTTCGATCTTCGGCGAGACGATCCGCAAAGTACGGGGCGGCGACGGCGTTACCGCGCAAGGCGCAACCGTCGTTGAGGTGCCGCAGCAAATGGGCGACCGTGCGCGGCGAAATCGCGTTCGCAACCTCGGCCGAATCATCAGCTCGTTTGGGGTTAGGCAAGCAAGTCGCTCCGTTCCAGCGTTCGTAAAGGCAATTCCGCGCATGCGGGCTGCCGTTCCTCGGAGCGGGCTACACCGGAGTTAAAATCGCACCGGCCTACTGCGCCGGCGTTAGACGAAACCCCGATATCTTACCGCTTGCATCGAACGCGATGATCTCGTCGATCGACGACGACTTGAACGCGACGCGATAGACGTACGCGGTTATCCCTTCGCCGAGCGATTGCTGGCTGAGGATCTTAAACGATTGCGCATCGCCGAGCGGCGCCAGTTCGTCCTTGAGTTGCTTGACCACATCGGCGGTTAGCGCCGTGCTCATCGAGGGCTCGAGTTGCGAGCGATCGATGTCTCCGGTTTGAAAACGGTGCAGCCACTCCTTCGCCTTGGCCGTTATGGCCGGATCGATGGTCGGCCCTGGAGCGGGCGATGCCGAGGCGGCCGCGGTTGGCGAAACCGCAGGCATTGGGGTCGCCGAACCGGCCGCCAACGCCGGCCGGGCCGGCCTGGTGCCGGCAAGTGCCAACGCAATCAAAACGACGGTGCCGAGAAACGACCTTGCCATTACTCGCTCATACCCAACCAGGAACGCCGGGAACCTGTGGCCCAGTTTGGGCCTATGATTACCGTATTCATTCGCTATCAAATCGATCCGTTTCAGCGCGAAGCTTTCAAACAGTACGCCGAAGTGTGGGGACGCGTGATCCCGCGTTGCGGCGGGAGGCTCGTCGGGTACTTTCTGCCGCACGAAGGCACCAACGATATCGCGTGGGGGTTGATCGCGTTCGATTCGCTCGCCGCATACGAAGAATACCGGCGGCAGCTTCGCGTCGATGACGAAGGCCGCGCGAACTTCGCCTTCGCGCAAGAAAAGAAACTGATCTTGCGCGAAGAGCGAACCTTTACCGAGGTCGTTCCTGGAACCGCTCCCGCTCTTGCCGGTTGAACGAGAGGGTTAGTTGGCGATACTGACCGATTGGCCGTCGGATCGAAACGTGAACGACTTGAACGGGGCGTCTCCGGCAGGGTAGTGCCAAGCACGCAGGTCGGCGCTGCAAAGTTGGTTGGCGCCGACAACCACATTGGACTGCTTGTCGTTGAGCGGCGTATTTTTGCTACCCTCGATAAACGGCTCGACAACGTGGGTGTAGCCACCATCGCACGTATCGGTGAGCATTATCTGGCTGTGCGACTTCAACGTCGAACCCGATAAGGTAGCCTCGATGAACCCGGACTGAAGGTTTCCACCAATTTCCTGATCGCCCAGGGCGAGGTATTTGCCATCCCACATCGTGGAGTTGGGAGAGAAAATTGTGAAACCTTTAGCGGTCAACGTCGTGAGCGATTTCGCCCCCTTGAGCACCGCGCAGAATGTTACGGTTTCGGAACCCTCGTTCTCGGCGATCATGACGAGGTTGCCCTTATCGTCGTAGCCTGCGGTCCATATGTAATGACAATCCGTTGGGTCGCTGTAGGTAACGCCCTTGCTGGATCCCTTCGGAAAGACCGTGACGCTGCCGGCCGCGTAACTTGCGCCGAGAAAATCGGTCACCGCGAGATCGTTCGCTGCATCGACCGAACAGCCGAAGGCGTCGCCGCTGGTCGTAAATGTCTTGATCGGATTCGCGCCGCCGTGCGCGTACTCGACGACCGTTCCGTTGCCGGCGTTGGCGATGTAGACATCGCCCTTCGCGTCGACGCATTGGCCCTGCGGCGACGAAAAGCCCATTAGAAGACCCATCTGCTTCTTACTGAGGTTGTCGTAGACGGTGACTTCGTTTGCGCCGTAGTTAGAAACGTAGAGCAACTTCGAAGTGCGTCTCGCTAGCGGGCTCATCCACGACGCGTGCTGCGACGAGTTGACGCTCTGCGTTACAACCGGCGTTACGGCGGTTTGATTCGGCCCACCGCAGGCCGATAACAGGATGGCGGCAGCAAAACAACCGCAATGGGTAGACGTTAAGGACTTCATCGTTACGTCTCCGATCGGTAAAATGAGTGCCCTCACGGGGTGAACTCAAAGTCATTCCCCGACCGGCCGCGCCGCCCTGGCGGCGACTACTTCGGCGGCCTTCAATATTCGGATACTCACCCCCTCGAGGCGGGTGAATTCGTCGCAAATTTCTCGTCCGGAGATTTCGAAAGAGGCGCCAATTACCGTAGTGCAAGCCGGGGCCTGCGCGTGAAAGGCTAGTTTACGATGCGCGCATTTTCGCCAATGCTTCGGCGGTCGTAGTCACTTCCGCGATTCGCGGATAAACCGCGCTCACGGCGTGGTTGTGGTTGTCGGCGTTCATGTCGGACATCGCATCTTCAACGATGACGACGTGAAAACCGTGATCGTATGCTTGACGGGCCGTCGCTTCGACGCCGACGGTTGTTGCAACGCCGGTGAGAAAGATTTGCGTCACGCCTGCGCGGCGTAAGATGCGTTCGAGCGGCGTTCCGTAAAAGGCCCCGATCTGCAATTTCGTAACGGTGTGGTCGCCCGGCTCACGGCCTAATTCGGGAACGAGTTCGGCCCAACCGGCGGGCGGGTTGAAGTTGATCGTCGCGTCGACGCGACCAGGTGCACGTCCCTCGACGTTGACCAAGACGACCGGAAGATTGCGTTTGCGAAATTCGGCGGCGAGTCTCGCGCTGCGCTTGACGACGTCGGCGGTGGCGTGCGGGCCGCACGACATGCCGACGATACCCTTCTGTAAATCGATGACGACGAGCGCGGCGACCGGATCGAGTTGCGTGAGCGGCATGGACGATGTTCCTTTTCTTATACTCGAGCGCACGCATCTTCGCGACGTCGCTGATCTGCATGCCGCCAAACTTGGCTTTCCACGTATAAAAGGTTGCGGGACTGATGCCATGGCGACGGCAGATCTCTTTGGTCGCTTCGCCGGCTTCGTGTTCTTTGAGAATGCCGACGATTTGCGCCTCGCCGAACCGGGATTTCTTCGCAATGGATCCCTTGAGGCCAAAGCCTCAGGATTCTCCACCTATTTTCGGAGCCTTTTCAGGCTACACGTCATTCGCCGATCCTCTCCATTTTTCACGGCGTTATCGAATAGACGTTTCCGTGATGCTGATAACCGGCACCATATGTCGTGCCGTAGAGCGTGCCATCTGCGACGACCAAGCCCGCATACGGGCTTACACCACTTCCGGCGCTAAAACTGTGCAGCACGGTTTCCTGGCCGCTCGTAGTAAGGCTGAAAACCGTGCCGACATTCTTTACGCCCCCCATCAAAGTCGTGCCGTACAGCACACCCTTAACGTTAGTCAGACCCGCGATGGGCTGACTGCCTTCGCCTTTGTCGAAGTCGTAGACCAAGCGTTCCCTCCCGAACTTACTTATACTGAAAACCGTACCGGCGTATATCTCGCCGGGGCCATGTTGTGTGGTGCCGTAGAGCGCGCCCTTAGCGTAAATCAAAACACACGAGGGTTCCGTGCCGTCGCCGGGGTCCGTCCCAAAGCTATATAGCACGCGCTCCTTTCCCGCCGAGCTGATCATGAACACCGTTCCGCGCTTATACTTGCCACCTTGAGTAGTCGTGCCGTACAGCGTGCCGTCGAGATCGAGTAGGCCCGCTTCTGGATACTCACCATCATTGGTTTGCGTGCCGAAGCTGTACAGCAATTTCTCCGTGCCGCTCGTCGTGATGCTGAACACGGAGCCACAGCCACCGCTTCCGCAAGATATGTCACCGCCTTGGTACGTCGTGCCGTAGAGCGTGCCGTTCAAGGCGATCAGGCTTGCAAAGGGTTGAGCGCCGCCGTTCCCGCTATAGGGAAAACTGTAGAGCACTTTTTCCTTACCGGCCCGCGTGATGCTGAAGACCGTGCCGGACTTATTTGCGCCTCCTGCGACGGTCGTGCCGTAGAGCGTGCCATTTACGTCAAGAAGTGCTGCCGCTGGGGTCGCGCCGTCGCCCGCGCCGCCGAAACTGTGAAGCACGGTTTCCTCACCAGTTTTCGTGATGGAAAACACAGTTCCAACGTTGTTCGAACCTCCATAAAGCGTCGTGCCATATAGCGTGCCCTTCACGACGATAAGTGCCGCATACGGATTCGTACCGTCGCCGGCCGATTTGCCGAACTCGTGGAGTATGTTGTACATCTGACTGCCGAGTGATTGCGGGGGCGCGAATCCTTGCGGCGGCAAACCAAGCGGGGACTGTGATCCGCCGCAGCCGGCAAGCAATGCGGCTGCCGCGCCGAGACTCAAGGCGTAACGACTGGTAGCGAAGACACTCATTGCGGGACTCCTCAAAGGCAACGGTCAGGGGACAATTCGCGTTTTTCGGGCGTACTCCCGGTGGAGAAGCGAGCCAACAGCACCCGAACAGGTCGCTTCCACGGCGCGCTGAACGTTGCGGATGCGGTGTTCAATCTCCGCGCTTTCATCGTTCCGCCAAGTTTGAATAGGTGAGTTGTTGAAATGACTTATTCGCGACCAACATGCCTGTTAACGGTTCTCGGATGCGCAAGTCTGATCTCAGGATGTGCCGGATTTGCGCCGAGTGGAAACCTAGCGCCAGGAACAAACTCTATGTCACCGGCAACCAGCTCGCAATTTAAGTCATTTCGTTACACGGGAAAGCGACAACAGTTTAAAGTTCCAAGCGGGATAACGCAGGTTACCATCATTGCTGACGGCGCGTCGGGTGGAAGTAGTTACGGCTATTATGTGCCGGGCGGACGCGGCGGACGCGTTCATGCTGTAGTTCCCGTAGTATCAGGTGAAACGCTGTACGTTTATGTCGGCGGCGTCAACAATCAAAACCTCGGCGGATTTAACGGCGGCGGCAACGCCCAAGACTGGGGCTACTGCGGTGGTGGCTTCGGGGGCGGAGGTGCGAGCGACGTGCGTGAGGGCGGGCAAACGTTAGCCAATCGCATTGTTGTTGCGGGCGGTGGCGGCGGCGGCGGCGGTGATCTGTGTGGCTCCGGCCAAGGCCAGGGTGGTCCAGGTGGGGCGCGCACAGGTGGTCCGGGTGAGAATGCTTCCGGCCTGGGTGCGGGAGACGGCGGAAACGGGGGCACGCAAACCCGTGGTGGTTCGGGCGGCGCAGGCGGTTCTGGTACTTCCTCGCAAGGCCACGCCGGAAAGGCGGGCAAGTTAGGAGTTGGCGGCGTTGGAGGCACGGCTGAGTGTGGTGGACGATGCCCGACCGGCGGCGCCGGCGGCGGTGGATATTACGGTGGCGGCGGCGGGGGCGGTGCTGGATATTATGACGGTGCCGGCGGCGGCGGTGGCGGAGGATCATCGTTCGTCGAACCGAGCGCTATCGGTTTCAAAATGTACAGAGGCTGGAAAGGCGACACGGGTAGCGGTTACTTAACGATTCAGTGGACTCAGTAGTTTTTATGGTCGACTGACATTATGGAACCGCTGTCGCGCTTTCGGCGATCGCGGCCACCGAGGGCGCGAAGCGAATGCATCTTGGATCGGCGCGCCCAGCCGGCTGGGAGCCTCGTTTTGGAAGGCCCTAGCCCGTATCCTTGCGTGACAGCGGTTCCCGCATCACCTCGCCTTGAGCCCTTGAGGCTAACCGATTCGAATCACTAAACCCAACGCACTTTCGATTGCGGTCGGTTAGCGTGCTATATAAGCCGAGCACCGGAAATGTGCGTGGTTTATTCCGCCGTAAGTACGCCCTTGACAAGAGCGATGGATAAATAACAACCCAGAGCTCCTTCGACCTACGTTCTTCTTCGGATGTCATCACGGCGGGGGTTGGCGCGCTGTTAATGGGACTAGTATCCGCCCGGACATTCGGAGAACTGCGCGGCGGGAACTTGGTGGATCGTTCCTAAGCAGACGGCTTGAGAGGGTGAATGATGCGACGAATACTGCTGCTGGCTACATGTTTGCTCGGATTGTTGGCCATATCGGCTCCGCCGGCGACCAACCTGCAATACTTCGCCGGTAACTGGAGTTGTTCCGGAACGTTCCCGGCTACGGGCCGAACGATTGCGTCGACGCTCGTTTTCGAACCGGCGCTCGGCGGAGCGGGCGTCGTCGCGCGTCAGGACGACATGCCGCCGAACGCCTTTCACGCCTCATTTCTTTGGGGGCCGGCACCCGACGGTTCGCTCGTTTCCATCGTGCAAGACAGCACCGGCGGCGTGCGCCGCTTCGTCTCTCCCGGCTGGACCGCGGACACGCTCCTCTGGCAAAGCGATCCCACCGTTACGCCGGCACAACAATTCAGCTACCGGCGACTGGATGCCAACAGCATGGAGGTCGAGTGGCTGGTGATGCGGACCGGCACGTATCGCGTCGGTGATGTATTGCGATGCAAGAGAACGTTTATCCAAGAGGATGCCTCGCTGCGGTCGACCCTCGTTTCAAGAATTCAGGCGCGCTTAGACGCCTTCGCGAGCGGGGACCGCACGGCGTGGAAGAGCGATCTCGATCCGAACGCGCTGATCGTCGATGAAGAAGGTCGCGTCCGAACGCCAAGCGCTTTTCTCACATGGCTCTCCCCGCTGCCATCGGGAAGTTCGGGGACGCTACGTGTTTCGGACGTTCATTTCGCACGTAGCAACGATGTTGCCGCGGTCACGTTCGTAGCGCGCGAACATGAGAGTATCTATAACGCCCGGTTTTTCGCACGCTTTTCGTTCGTCGATACCTACCACGCACGTAATGGCGAATGGCTGCTCGTATCCGAGCAACAAACCCGCTTGCAGTTAGATCCTCCGACCGTCGTGCTACCCGCGGCTAGTTTAAAGCAGTATATCGGTCGCTATCGAATGGCCGGCGCGCCGTACGTTTTCGCGGTGTCGATCGTCAACGAGCAGCTCGAGGGAGGCACCGAAGGTTCCAAGCCGTTTGCCATGCACGCGATCGCGGATCAGCCGAATATGTTCTTTCGCTCAAACCATCCCGCGCTCTACATTTTTGCCGTTAGCAACGGCCACGCTACCCAGCTCATCGATCGGCGATACTACAATCGCGACGCACGTTACAATCGAATCACCTAGCCTTTGCGATCAGCGACCGAAGGTGACGTTGCTGCGCCACGTTCTGGGTGCGTTCCAACGCTAACTCATATGCGGCGATGGCTTCGCTCACACGACCGATGCGCTCCAGCGCGTCGCCACGTGCAAGATGAAACGGGTAATACTCGTCGAGCTCGCCGCGCGGCAGCGCGTCTAAGAGCGCCAGCGCCGCGACGGGGCCGCACGCGAACCCGATCGCAACGGCACGATTGAGAGCGATAACCGGCGAGGGTTGCAACGCCTCAAGTTGTTCGTACACCTTGGCGATCTTCCACCAGTCTACGTCCGTCGCCGAGGTCACGCTGTGCTCGCGGGCGATTTGTGCCTGCAAGAGATACGAACCGAGAACGCGATGCTTCTCAGCTTCCTCGAGCGCGCGGTTGGCCTGGGCGATCTGGGCGCCGTTCCAACGTCCGCGGTCTTGGTCTGCGAGCAGCACGAGCGAACCATCGGCTCCGACCCGCGCGTCGCGGCGGGCATCGGTGTAGAGCATCAACGCTAGCAAACCTAACACCTCAGGTTCGGCGGGCATTAGCGCCGCGAGCACCCGGCAGAGCCGGGTCGCTTCGTCGCACAAGTCGTGGCGCATAAGGCTATCGCCGGACGTCGCTGTATAACCCTCATTAAAGATGAGGTAGAGCACGGTGCAGACGTCGTTCAGTCGTTCGGGTAGCCGCTCGGGTGCCGGCACCGCGAACGCAACGCGGGTATCACGTATTTTTCGCTTCACGCGAACGAGTCGCTGCGCCATCGTTGCATGCGCGACCAGCAGCGCGTCCGCAATCTCCGTCGTGCTCATCCCCGCTAGCGTTCGTAGCGTCAGCGCGATGCGCGATTCGACGTTGAGTGCGGGATGACAGCAAGCGAAGATCAGACCGAGCCGGTCGTCAGGCATCCCATTCATGTCGTCGTCATCCTCTGCAACGTCGGACACCGGGATGGCGCGCTCGAGCAAGGCCGCCCGCTCCGCCTTATCGCGCCCGGTACGCTCGCGATTGAGCCGATTGATCGCGGCGTTCCGCGCGGTCGTTAGGATCCACGCAGACGGACGCGTCGGAAAACCGTCTCGCGGCCAGCGTTCGAGCGCGGTTAGATACGCTTCTTGCAGCACATCCTCGGCGAGATCGATATCGCCGAGGACACGCGATAAGGTTGCGACGGTTCGTCCCGCGTCGTCGCGAAAGCATCGGTCGACCCGTTCTCGCGAGTTACATATGCACAATCGGACGGATCTCCACCGATCCGTATTTCGCTCCCGGGCACTTCTTCGCTACTTCTAGCGCCTCGTCGAGAGAGCTCGCCTGGATGATCAAGAATCCACCCAGCCACTCTTTGGTCTCGGCGAACGGACCATCGGTAATCGCGAGCTTCCCGTCGCGAACGCGAACGGTCGTCGCGCTGGTCGCCGGCCCCAGCGGATCGCCTACAACAAAGGTGCCGCTGGAACGCAGATCCTTAGTAAACGTCTGAAAGGCTTCATAAAGCGCGTGGCCTTCGGCCTCGCTCCGGGGTGCGGCCGACGGATCGGCATAAATGAGCAGCATATATTGCATCGGCGGTTCTCCTCCAGCGTGCATGCGGATCGCATACACCCTCAAGACAAACGAGGACGCCCGAAATCGACAGCGGCCGCAAAAAAATCTCTTCCGGCCGCGCTATACACCGGTCAAGCTCCGAGGCCGTAACGCAGATACACCCTACCGCAGTTGAAACGGCGTTCGTCTAACAGTTGGAGATTGAGGCGAACGTCGTTTGGCAGCGCGCGTTTGCCGCCTCCGAGGACGAGCGGCAGAACGAACAGACGAAGCTCGTCTACCAAACCGGCTGCGATCGCTTGTCCAGCGAGTTCTGCGCCGCCGACGCAGATATCATGATCAGATGTCGACTTCAACGTAGAAATCGCTTGCGCGTCAAAATCTCGTTCGATCCGCGTTCTGGCGCTCGATACGACATCGAGCGTCTTCGAATACACTACCTTGTCGGCGGAGTGCCATACCGCAGCGAAATCGCTGCCGGGCTGGTCGGGGACTGCTTCGAAGGTCTCCCAAGACACCATCGTCTCATACATCCGGCGCCCGAACAAATACGTTCCAATCGGCCGAACGAGGTCGTTAATGAAGACGGAGACCTCTTCGCTGGGCGCACCCCAGTCGATCTTGCCTTCTTTGTCCTCGACGTAACCGTCGAGCGATGTGGTCGCAACGTAGATCAGTTTGGCCATTGGATCCTCCAGGGAATATCTAGGTCGTCGTCCTCTGCGAGCCGAGAGTTTCCACAATTAGGACGCCTCCACCGTCATGCTCACGTCGGTCTAAACAGCATGACGCCGACGATAAGGCAATACGATAAGCACAAAAGTACCGATGCCGTGATGACCGGTACGTTCGACTGGACGGCTCCTTGCGGTAAAGTCCGGTTGCTACGCAACTGCCAAGGAAGCATGATGCCCAACTGTACCCCGATCGCCACGACGATGAGGATGTACGTTATTATAATCCAGCGGCTGGCCAGCGATAAACCCATTGCGTTTGCGACGGCGAAACCGAAGAGAACTCCGGCCGCAAATAGCGGCCCGAAGAGGCGCGACGATTTTCGCCATGCCACGACTGCGGCACCTACGGTTTCTACCGTCCCGCCAATGCAAATTACGGCGAGAGACGCGTTTGTTGCGATCAGCCCGACGAAGCCTATCGTCGTCAGTAAGACGTGAGTGTACATTAAGAATTCCATCAGGGCGACACCGCAAACGATGGCGTACCGGCCATTCGCCCGCCATCGATTGGGATGACCGCGCCCGTGATAAAATTCGAAGCCGACGAGGAGAGCCACAGTACGAGTTCCGCCACATCATTCGGCGTCCCGACTCTTTGCGCCGGAACGAAACGAGCGATCCGCGCACGCTGTTCTTCGTTGAAACGGTCGGTGCCGATGGGTCCGGGCGCCACAACGTTAATGCGAATTTGATCGGAAGCGTAGTCCAGCGCCGCGGCTTTCGTGAGACCGATGATTGCGTGCTTGCCGGCACAGTATGGGCCTAGACCGGAAACGCCTTGAAGGCCGGCCGTGGACGACATGTTCACGATGGATCCCGCGCCACGTTCCTTCATGGCTCGTATCTGTGAGCGCATGCACAAAAACGTCCCGAACAGATTGACCCGTAGCGCAGATTCAAATGCCGCGGGGTCGATTTCGGCGAGAGGCTTTGGCGGTGCGCCTCCACCCGCGTTGTTGAACGCGACGTCCAGGGCCCCGAACTCGGCGACCGCGCGTTTTACGAGGCTCTCGACGGAAGCGGGGTCGGTTACGTCGGTCGGAACCGCCAGCGCACGGCCGCCCGCGGAGAGAATTTCGCCGGCGATCGACTCTAGTTCCGTGACGTTGCGCGCGGCTAAGACCACCGCGTAGCCCGCACGTGCGAACGCTCGGGCGGTGGCCGCGCCGATCCCTCGGCTTGCCCCAGTAACTATTGCCGTTTTCATCATCATTTTTAATTAGACTATATGATTAAAAATGTCAAGAGCGCGGCCACGGCGAATACCCAAGCATGAGTCCACGCGCCTACCAGGCGGGAGAGCGTCGTCAGCTCGCCACCGAGGCTACTAGAAGCAAGATCATCGAAGCCGCGCGGGCCGTATTGGCCGATCCTCAATCGACGGGGTTCAGCGTCGACGCCATCGCCGAACGCGCGGACGTCGCCCGCATGACCGTTTACTACCAGTTCAAATCCAAAGGAAAGCTGCTCGAAGCTGTCTTCGATGATTTCGGCGCGCGCGCAAACATGAAGGATCTCGCGAAGGCTTTCCGCGATTCCGATGCTCGTCGCGGAATGCAAACGTTAGTCGAGGTATTTTGTCATCTGTGGCAGTCTCAGGCTACGCTGCTGCGAAAGCTGAATGCACTTTCGGTACTCGATCCAGAAGTAAACGCCGCACTCGCAGAACGCGGGAGCTGGCGCCGAGAGGCAATCACGACCCTCCTGGGCCGGGTCGCCGTAGATTCGGAATCTGGCGACCTTATAGACGTATTGTTAGTTTTAACGGATTTCGATGCGTACAATTTTCTCTCGTCGCGCCACAAACATAAAAAAATCGTAGCGACCCTCCAAGGCGCGGTTCGAACACTTCTAGATGCGCGGAACTAGCGGCGCAGTCGAAAGATGCGCGTCCTCCAAGGTCGCCGTTATCTCACGTCTTCCACCGAAGCCTTAGCGAATTTATACGTTAAACGACCTTCCTACCAAACTGCAGCATTGCTGGAAAGCTGCGGATATTATACGCGGTCGCGAGCCCCGTCGCGCTAGATAGAACGGTAAACATTGCCAGGGAGACTAGCGACCATCTATTAGGTATAAAGATAACAACCAACGCGACGGAGAGGACGAAGCCGATCAACGTGCCGAGAACCAGCAACGGCAGCGAACGCCATGGATGGGTTCTCGCGGGCGTTATCGTGAGTGCAAGAATTCCCGGCAATAACCCCAGCGCAGCCGAGAACCAAGGGACGACCGCCAAATTAAACACCAACGTACCAAAGAAGCTCCAACAGGTCGACGCGTAGGTCAAACAGCGCGTGCCGGATGGATCGGAAAATATCTTGCTGCAGCCCTGCCCGCACGTGAGCAAATCGATCACGGTAAGAATTAGAGCGGCCAAGATTCCCACGGCAACAGCGCCCGAAGCGGCCGCGATTATCCGGTTCAGGAACCAAAGTGCGCGTCGCATGTTCAAGGGCTTTTTAAAATGCTGGGACGTAAGCGATTCCATCAAATGGTCCTGGAAGCACCAAGTATCGGCCCAAGGCACTCGATCGTGGAACCGAGCGAAGATCGAGAAATGCTGCGCCCTGAAGTGAAGAGTAAAGCGCCGCATCCCGCTTTCCAACGCCCAACGCTTGTCCGATGGAATAGTAACTGCGGCCAAACCGTTGGCGAAGGTGATATCCCATCGGCCGGTCTGTTGCGGCGTGTGCCCTCGACAGAGCGATTTGATCCCTGGGCGCCCACAATATGATTTTCTGTCCCGCGAACTGATTTGAAACCATCCAGAGAACATTGTGAGCCATCGCTGGGTTACGTACTTCGTCTTTGTCTCGGGCTCCGCTCGCGTCGATATACTCAAGAATATTCGACAGCGCGCTCTGGGCGATGTTTCTCGTGTTTACGTCTGCAATGTTCGAAACTTCAGGCTGTAAGCCGGCGACACGGTCTCGGCACGCCTTGTTAACCGAAAATGCGCAAGCCAACGTCGCGCGCGTAGACTCGGGTTGAACGCCGCCGTACGCGAGTGCGAACTCCAGATATTTGGCAGGCCCCGCCGGATCGTTCAAATCAAAACCGGCGACGCTCAACGATTGAAATTTGCCGGGTCTCATGTTGTAGGCGCGCATCCATGTAATGAGGTCGAGCATTGCCGGACTGTCCTGGGCCGGCAACCGAAGGCCGGCTGCTGCCGTTTCCGCGCTACCTGGACCGCCTTGTATGTAGCGATCTACGGTTCGGCCGGCGCCCCACGACGTCTTGAGGGCGAGCACGGTAAAGCCTTGACGTTGCGCCAAATACTCGAACAGGCGAACTTTGAGTGCGCAGAACTCGCGCGTATCGCGATCTTCGCCCATTCCGACAATCCGGCCATTACCGATCGCAGCACCAATCGGCGACAACTGCGCCGGATTGGCGTCGAGCGACAGCGACGGGATGATAATCGCTCTCGCTCGTAGCTCGTTTACGGCGGCCTTCGAAGGTGTGACGTGCGGACTGTTTGCGGTGACGGTAGCCGTCATGAGTACAACGAGTATTGCGACGAACGAAAGCGAGCGGGTGCGCATGCTTCCCTTCATCAAACGGGGCATTCGCCCGAAGCAAGGCCCAAAGGGTCACCCGCCACTCCAAGCATCGCAAACATTCCGGGCTTTCGTGGCTTCAACGGCTCTCCCGGAGATGTACGAGGTGATCGGAGGTCGGCTAAATCGACAAATAAAATCTCGCTATTGAACGGGGCCGGCTCCCAGCTTGCACCAAACGTTTGCACCCGAATATTTTCAACGAAGCCGTCTTGCGTAAACTCGACGCTCTGCCGTTTCGCCAAAGTGATGAAGACAACGTTTTGTGGGCCTGAGTGGCAGGCTCCGCGCAGAATTTCGGGTTCGGGAAATGCCACGCATTTGTATGGGCGATATGGGAGTGTATTCGAAAACAGACTAGCTGTCCTCAGCCCGAATATCCGATTCGAACGGTGCGGACAGACCCCATGGTGGCCCGAAATAACGTGCTGCACCTCAAACGGCGCGATTGGAGTATGGCTCGAACACGCGGCCAGAACGACTGCCGCCGAAGCGGCCAAGCGGTTTACTAACCAAAGCACGCGCCGCATGCTCACGGGCTTTGGAACGTTCACGCGCACTTCCTCGTTTGCAAAGCGAGCGCACCGGTAGCATAGGAACCACCCTCGAAGCCGCCTAAGCGCCCTTGCCTGGTCCTTTAGAATTGGAAGGGAGCGCTATGCGCACAAATCTTGCTTTGCTTGCGATGAGCGCCGGGTTGCTTGCATCGGCTGCTTGCGCTCCGACGACCTCAACATCGACCGGCGTATCCGGGGTTCAACCAGCGTTGCTTAGCGCAAATGCGATTCCCAAACCATCGGCCACTCTTTTACGCCAACCTGATCTTGGGCCGAAACCGCACGGTTGGATGAATGAAGGAAGTCATCCGGGATCGCTCATCTACGTTGCCGCCGGCAACCAGGTTTTGATATTCCCTGAGAGCGGCTACAACTCGCAGCAAATTGGAGCGATCACCGACGGCGTGAGCGGTTCGTGGGGGCTGTTCGTCGACGCGAGCCGGGATCTCTACGTCGCGAATTCCAGCACGATCACGGGATATCACCCAGGTCACTTGAGTCCGTTCATCGTTTACTCCGATCCCGACGCTCCTCTGTACGCGGTTAAGAATCACTCTGGTGTACTCTATGCCGCCAACCACGACGGAACCGTAACGGAATACCTACCGGGCCACACGAATCCGTCGCTTACGTTGCAAACTCCCGGCGTTGAAGCCGATGGTATCAATATCGACAATGCGGATAACGTCTACGTCGCGTATCGTGATTCAACGGGAATGGGTAGCGTCAAAAAGTTTAAGGCAAACTCCAGAAACGGCAGTATTCTCGGAATGCAGATCACGCAGCCGCAAGGCCTGCAGATAGATCGTTCCGGAAGAATTCTTGTAGTAGAGACCGGCAGTAAACATGATGTCGCGATATTCGCACCCGGAAAAACCACGCCGTCCAAGGTCGTGGACGCCGTCTATGGTGTGGAACAAGTCGTTCTTCGTAATGCGAATGAAAATATCTACGTTTCGAATTTTATTAACGACTACGTCTACATCAGCCACTATCCCCCGGGCCAATTCCAACCAAAACTCGAAACCGCCGTCGGTGGCGTGGAGGGCATGGCGCTGAGTAACGAAGCGCCTTAAGCATTATGGAAAGGGATTTTATGCGCACAAAGTTTTTTCTTACCACGGCGGCTGGGCTGCTTGCAGTGACCGCTTGCGGTCCGACGGTCGCAACATCAACGGGTTCATCCGGGGCGCAATCGGCGTTACCCGCCTCCAACGCTGTTCCGAAACCATCGGCCACTCTTTTACGGCAACCCGATCTCGGACCCAGGCCGCACGGGTGGCTGGCCGCGGGGAAGCATGACGGTTCGTTTATCTACGTTGCCGCCGGCAACCAGGTTTTGATCTTCCCGGAGAATGGCTACAACCCGAAGCAAGTTGGAGCCATTACCGACGGAATAAGCAGCGCATACGGGCTGTACGTGGACCCGACTCAAAATCTATTCGTCGCAAATTCCAGGACGATCACGGGGTATCACCCCGGAAGTTTAAGTCCGTTCATCACGTACAACGATCCCGACCAGCCGATGTACGTTGTTAAGAATGGCTCCGATTGGCTCTATGTCGCCAACAAAAATGGAACCGTCATGGAATATCTACCGGGACACACCAACCCGTCCGCTACGTTGCAGACCCCTGGGAATGAGGCCGATGGAATAAACGTTGACGATAAGGGCAACGTTTATGTCGCGTATCGCGGCCAATCCGGAGTCGGTAGCATAAAAGAGTTCAAGGTAAAATCCAGGAACGGCCACATTCTCGGCATGCAGTTGACGCAGCCACAAGGCCTACAACTCGATCACTCGGGAAACATCATCGTCGTAGAGACCGGCAACAAACAGGTTGTCGACATCTTCCCGCCTGGGAAAACAGTGCCATCCAAAGTCGTGCAGGCCACCGATGGAGTCACACAAGTCGTCCTTCGCGAGGCGAACGAACAAATGTACGTCTCGAATTTTATTAAGAACAGCGTTTACATCAGCGCCTATCCCCCCGGCGAGTTTCAACCGAAGCTCCAAGCAGGCGTCGGTGGCGTCCAGGGCATGGCGGCGAGTAACGAAGAGCCGTAAGTTTCACGGGAAGCTTGAAATGATAAGAGGCATCGGTTAGTACCGATGCCTCTCCAGTTGCTTTTTTTTCGTTGAGGTTCTTCTTAGAACGGAATCTCGTCCTCGATTTCGCCCTCGAAACCGCTCGAGCCGGAAGAACCCGCGCCGCCGGCGTTTGAGCCGCCGCGGTTGTAACCGCCGCCGCTGTTCCCACCACCGTAACCGCCTCCGCCGTTATCGCCGCCTTCTTCGAACGAACCGGCACGATCGCTACGGGCGCCGAGCATCTGCATGTTGTCGATCACTACCTCGGTGGCTTTACGCTTGTTGCCATCCTTGTCGTCGTAGGAACGAATCACGAGACGCCCCTCGACCAGCGTGTTCGAGCCCTTTTTGAGATACGTGTTGCAGGTTTCGCCCAAACGGTCCCAGGCGACGATGTCCACGAACGTCGTTTCTTCTTTGTTGCGCGGATTGTTCACGGCTAGGGTGAACTTCGTCACGCCCTTGCCGGACTGCGTGTAGCGGATCTCCGGGTCGCGCGTTAGGTTGCCGACCAGGATGACGCGGTTGTACGAACCTGCCATCGCGTTCTCTCTTTCGGTTTTAGTAGGGTTGCGTCGGGGGCGGCGGCGTCGCGGCCGCGACGGCGGCCATGTGCTTGATCATCTTCTCATCGAGACGGACGACCAGCGCGCGCAACACATCCTCCTGCAGCTTCAACAGACGTTCGAGTTCTTTCGAAGCGGCGCCGTCGCTCTTGAACTGCATAACTACGTAGTTCCCTTCGCGCACGTCATCGATCTCATACGCGAGGCGCTTTTTGCCCATGCGTTCGATCGCGACGACTTCGCCTTGCTGATTGCGGATGATGTCGGCAATCGCGTTGGAGCGCTCCTCAACCTCGTTCTCCTCGAGCGAGGGGCGAAGGATATACGTTACCTCGTAATCGGTCATTGTGATCCCATCTGCGGACACCCGGCTTGCGGGCGGCCCGCCTCACGCGGCGGGCAGCGGGTCGGTAGGGCCGGTTAAAACCCCGGTCCCAGAACTTCGGCATCCTATCACACCGTTCCGGGCGACAGCAATGCCCCTGGGCGGATGGAGGGCTCTAGGGTGCGACCCGCTCGCGCTTGGTGACGCGATAGACCCGCCGGACCTCACGCAGGCCTTGCAGCCGGGTGAGGATCTTGTGCAGGTGGTCGAGGTCGTGGATCTGGATCGTCAGACTGGTGACGGCCACGCCGTCGCGCTTCACGCGGGCGGTCACCGAGCTGACGCGGGTCTTGAACTCGGCAAAGACCCCCATGATGTCTTGCAGCAGCTGCGGACGGTCCTCGGCTTCTACCTCGATCTCGACCGCGTGCAGATTCTCTTCTTCGACGTTCCACTGCGCTTGCAGGATCCGATCGGGGGTCGCGTTCATGTAGGCCACATTCGGACAGTCGGCGCGATGTGCGCTCACGCCGCGCCCGATCGTGACGTAGCCCATGATCGGATCTCCCGGCACCGGCGAGCAACATTTGGACAGGCGCACCAACAGATCGTCGACGCCGGCGACGCGCACGCCGCAGGACCGCCGCGTGCTGCGACGCTGCACCGGTCGCCGCGCCATCTTCGTCAGGTCGACGACGTTGTCGCTCTTGAGCTCGTCGCGAATGCGGTTGACGACCGCAAGCGCCGACTGATCGCCGAATCCGATCGCGGCGTACAGATCTGCCGGCGTCGGATGGTTCAAGCGATTCGCGATGCGTTCGATCAGCGGCCCGCGCGCGGTGTCGACACGTACGCCGGCACGAGCAAGCTCGTTTTCCAGCGCTTCCTGTCCGGCCAACACGTTCTCGGCGCGGCGCTCTTTACGGAACCACTGCTTGATCTTGTGCTTGGCACTCGACGTCTTGACGATCGACAGCCAGTCGAGCGACGGACGTCCGCTCGTTTTGTTGACGAGAATTTCGCAAATGTCGCCGTTGTTGAGTTGTGAATCGAGCGGCACGATGCGCCCGTTGACTTTGGCGCCGACACAGTGATTACCGACGTCGGTGTGCACGAGGTACGCAAAATCGAGCGGCGTGCCGGCGGCCGGCATCGAGAACACGTCGCCGCGTGGCGAAAACACGAATACTTGCGAATCGAACAGCGAGAGCTTGAGGTTTTCCATGAACAGGCGCGAGTCGCGCATGTCCTTTTGCCACTCCAGCAGCGCGCGCAGCCAGGAGAGTTTGTTCTCGAACTGGTCGGCTTTGCCGCCTTCTTTGTAGCGCCAATGTGCGGCGATGCCGTATTCGCTGGTACGATGCATCTCGCGCGTTCGAATTTGAATTTCGAGCGGTTCGCCGGTTGGCCCGACGACCGTCGTGTGCAGCGACTGATACATGTTGGGCTTGGGCATCGCGATGTAGTCTTTAAAACGCCCGGGCAGCGGCGTCCATAACGCGTGCACGGCGCCGAGCGCGGCGTAACAATCCTTGACGCTGTCGACGATGATGCGAATCGCGGTCAGATCGTAGATGGTCGAAAAGTCGCGTCCGCTCTTGAGCTTCGTGTAGATCGAATAGAAATGTTTCGGCCGGCCTTGAATCTCTGCATCGATGTGCATCTCGCCGAACTCGCCGCGTAACCGCTCGATCGCCGAGTCGACGTCGGCTTCGCGCTGAATTCGAGTTTTAGCAACGCGGTCGACGATATCGCGATACGCATCCGCGTCGAGGTAACGCAGACAGTCGTCTTCGATCTCCCATTTGATCTTCCAGATCCCTAAGCGGTGGGCGATTGGAGCATAAATATCCAGCGTTTCGCGCGCGATCGAAATTCGTTTGGCCGGTGGCAGGCTCGCAAGCGTCCGCATGTTGTGGAGACGATCTGCCAGCTTGATGATGATGACGCGAATGTCTCTGGCCATCGCCATAAACATTTTGCGAAGGTTTTCGACTTGCGCGTCTTCCTTCGACTGATATGGAATGCGCGTCAGCTTGGTAACGCCTTCGACCAACCCGGCAATCTGCTCGCCGAATTCCGCGGCCACTTGTTCGTTGGTAATGGACGTGTCTTCAACGACATCGTGGAGCAAGGCGGCGGCGATGGTTTCGCGGTCCATCTCGAGCTCGGCCAGTACGCCGGCGACCGCCAAGGGATGCTCGATATACGACTCGCCCGACGCTCTGCGTTGACCCGCATGGGCGGCATCGGCCACCTCGTACGCGCGGCGCAAGAGCGCTTCGTCGAGGGAGGGGTCGTAGCGCCGGACGCGCTCGGCTAGCTCCTGAATGGTCATGGCGGTGTCCGCTCATTATATCGCGGACGCGCAAAATGACCAGCTATTAGAGCGACAGGCCGGTTTTCACCGGCCTGCCCTATTCGTTGATTTACTTTCCGAGGACGTTGTTGGGATTGATCGAGATCGGCCAACCACCGGCGTTGGTGGTGAGCTTGCTCTTGGGTGCTTTGCCATTGGGATATGCGAGCGACTGAACCACGAAGTTCGAGCCGGTCAAGTTGGTGATATAGATTTGCTTGTTGTTTTTGCTCAAAGCGATTCCGAACGGGAACCCGCCGACCGGGACCGTGTTGAACGGCGACGTCTTGCCCGGCTTGAAGTAGTCGAGATCGTTGGTGCTGCTATCGAGCACGATCAGGTCGCCCTTGCTGTCTACTTCGAGTGCGCCCGCCGAACCGATGGCGAGGTTCAAGTTCGTTCCGGTCGTCTTGCCCTTCGGGTATTCCACGACACCGGACTCGCTGGCGTACAGGTTGCCTTTCGAGTCGGTCGCGAGGTACTCGGCGCTTGCGTTGATCGTGATCTTCGGCGACGTTTTACCATTCGGATATTCGGTGATGGTATCGGCGTCGACGTTAGCAACGTAGACCGTTCCGCCTGCGTCGACCGTCAAGCCGGTCGGGCCGTTGACCCCGTCGCTGATCGTTAAGAACGGCGTGGTCACGCCAGCCTTGTATGCGGTGATCGTATTGTTTCCGATGTTGGAAGCGTACACGCTGCCCGCCTTGTCGACAAACAACCGTTCCGGATTCGAAAGGCCGGAGGTTATCTGGCCCAGTTCCTTACCGTTCATGCCTTTGGCCGAATAGATCGTGATCGTATTCGTGTCGTAGTTGCCCCAATAGAGCGCGTTGTTGTCGGTCTTGGCCTCAGGCGACATCCAACCGTGCGAGGTTGCCTGCGAAACGCTTCCGCGCACGCCCTGTCCATTCGATACCGCGCGGATTTGGCTGGGCGTGCTGCTTTTAGCGCTGGCGGTTGCGCCGCCGGCGACGGAGTTGCCGGGTGCAATGCTATTGCCGGAACAACCGGCCAGCATTGCGACCGTGATGATTGCGGCCGCACCGGTGCGGCGCGAAGATGGAAAACTCGATAACACGTTCGTGATCTCCCTTTACGAATGATGAGTAGCCGCTACGGCGGCGACGGTGAGTCTTGTGGCGCGGCACTAGGTTGGCCAGGCCGCTCCACGGTTTCCACATCCAACTTGTCTTTGAAGAAGATTGTGGCAATTTTGCCGTCGGGGTTGAGAATGAGCCACAGGTACACGTTTCCGTCGGCGCAACGCATTTGATAGATATAGCCGCGCGCGTCGGGCGGAATATCGGGTGCCGAGAATGGCCCGATATACACCGTATCGATCAGGGGCCCCAGCCCTGACAATGCGCGTGCCGTTTGATCCACCTTTGGTTGCGTGAGTTGCGGATAAACAGCCGGCGCGTACAATCCCTGATTCACGCTGGCAGCCTGCCACGCCACGAACTGCTGGCGCACCATCTTGGTGATCAGCGGATCGGCCGGCGGGGGTGTGGCCGTCGGCGTTGGGGTCGGCGAAGGACGGGCATGTACGATCGACGGCGGAACGGCAAACGCTGCAAACAACGCCATCAAGGCCCACACGCGAACCAGTCTAATATTCAAGGAACGACACGATCTCCGCACCGGCGAGCGCTTCCCGGCCGCCCAGCCCGCGCAATTCCATCAAAAACGCGAACGCTTCGACGGATACGCCCATGCGGTCCAATAGACGGCGCGTTGCGGCGGCGGTTCCCCCCGTCGCCAGCAAATCGTCGACCACGACGACGCGTTCGCCTCTCGGAAGCGCATCGGCGTGGATCTGCAACGCGTTCGTACCGTATTCGAGAGCGTACTCTTCGGTGAGCGTCTCGTGCGGAAGCTTTCCCGGCTTTCTAATGGGAATAAAGCCGGCGCCGATGGCATAGGCCAAAGGCGCGCCGAAGATGTATCCCCGCGCTTCGATGCCGACGACATACCCGACGCCGCGATTTGCAAACCGCTCGACGAATAAATCGATCGCGTCGCGAAAGCCCTGCTTATCCTTGAGTAACGGCGTGATATCGCGAAACATAATGCCGGGAATCGGAAAATCCGGAATGGTCCGAATGAGAGCATCGATTGACACGGTGACCCGGGTTCGCGGGGCGTAGCGACGTGCCTCTCCATTCGAAGCGCGCTCTGCGCCGGCTAGGCTTGGCTGCAATTGCGGCGCTTGCTCTGCACGCGGTGGTGGCGGCGCTGCTTCCCCAACAGCCGCCGGCGAGCGCTCGAGAGGCCGTAGCACCCGTAACCTTGGCGCGCATCGAACCTCGAGTGACCCCGACGCCGCGAATAACGCCGGCCCCGACGCCCCCGCCTCGTGCGAACGTGCCGATCGCGCCCGTGCTGGTTCCCGCCACAGCGTCGCCCGCGCCGCGCAGCGTCGTTCATGCAGTCGCGGCGGCGAAGAGCGGTTCGCTACGTCCGTTGGTCCGTTCGCTCGCGCGCTCGCGCCCGATCTGGAATGCGCCCGCCGGCGGCCATGGCGCCGGCAGCGGGTCTCACAATGGCCCGGGCGGTGACAGCGGTACTGGTAATGGTGGCGGAACCGGCGGCAACGGTGCCGGCGGGGGCGCACAACCGTGCGGATTCGTGACCTTTTCGGACCCTAACGGATCGCGATACGACAAATCGACCGGCGGGTTTTACGTCGACATCTCGATGACGGTGCATTTTTCGAATGGCGGAACGTCGTCGCTTATGTTGGATTATCCGTGGTACTACCCCAGCGAATCCGCCAATCC
>DASXXU010000075.1:0-17163 GCA_036502885.1 Candidatus Tumulicola sp. | reverse complement strand
TCGAACTGCATGCCGTCTTTGGTTTCGACTTCGGTTTTGAGCGTCTTCGACTCTTCGACCGTGATAACGCCGTCTTTACCGACCTTTTCCATCGCGAGCGCGACGAGGCCGCCGATTTCTTGGTCGTTGGCCGAGATCGACGCAACCTGCGCGATCTTTTCTTTGGTGTCGACGACTTGTTTGAACGATTCCATCTCGGCGACCGCGAGTTCGACGGCCTTTTCGATGCCGCGCTTGATGAGCAGCGGGTTGCTGCCGGCGGTTACGTTACGGAGGCCTTCGCGGATGATGGCTTGCGCCAGAACCGTCGCGGTGGTGGTGCCGTCGCCGGCGATATCGTTCGTCTTGGAAGCGACTTCCTTAACGAGCTGCGCGCCCATGTTTTCGAAAACATCGGCGAGCTCGATTTCTTTTGCAATCGTCACGCCGTCGTTGGTGATCGTCGGCGATCCGAACTTCTTGTCGAGAACGACGTTGCGACCTTTCGGTCCGAGCGTCACTTTGACGGCGTCGGCGAGTAGGTTAGCACCGCGTTCGAGCGCACGACGCGCGTTCTCGTCGAATACGATTTGCTTAGCAGACATAATGCGGTTACTTGAACTCCTTAGACGCCGGCCGCGACTTTGTCGACGACGGCGAGGATATCTTTTTCAGGAATAATGAGGTATTCGGTGCCGTCGATCTTGACTTCGCTACCCGAATACTTGCGGTAGAGAACGCGGTTACCGACTTTGACGCTCATGCCGAGCTTCGTGCCGTTTTCCAGCACGCGGCCATCGCCGACCGCCCGGATTACGCCTTCTTGGGGCTTTTCTTTAGCGGTGTCGGGCAGAAAGATGCCACCCGTCGTCTTGTCGTCTTGCTCGACGTGCTCGATAACGACGTTATCGTGCAAGGGCTTGAGATTCACGGAAAAACAACCTCCACAGCGGTCGCGGTACGATTAGCAGTCTCGGCGCGAGAGCGCCAGCCGTGCCATCTTAGCAGAGCATACTGGGGAGTGCAAGGGGCTAACCCACAGGCGAGCCTAGGGGATGAGGCGGGTGAACTCAGCGTTTCCGAAGAGGTATCCGACGATCATGATCCCGGCTAAAACGATCCAAAAGAGCCGGGCTGCAGGCCGCTCGGCTGAGAGTCCAACCACAGCGATACCGGCTCCCAGGGTTACCACCGCCGCATGAGCGGCGGTCTGCGCGTCGCTGTGCCGCAAAAATAACCAGAGCCCGAATGCGCCCGCCAAGCCGAGCAATGCCGCCAGCAGCGACCCGGCCGTCCAAATGACGACCTCGTTCGACTCAGGGACCGAATGCTGCGGAAGCATGCGGCTATAGTACCCCTCAATTCGTAACGTTTGCTTGGCGTCTCAAGGCCAGCCGACGGGGAGCGCGAAGGCGCCCCGCTATGGCCAGCTCCGTCCGCCTTCCGTGGGGTCAGATCGTCGCGCAAGGCGCTACCGCCGGGATCGCCGGCGGCATCTTGATCGACGCCTACCTATGGCTGACGACCCTCATCCCCGCTCACTTGCCCGTCACGGCAATGTGGCAGTTCGTGGCCTCGACTGCCTTTGGGAAGGGTGCCTTTGCAAACCCGTCGTTCATCTGGGTCGGGCTGGGGATGCATCTTCTCGTAAGCATTGGGTGGGGAATCGGTTATGCATACATCGCCGCGAGCCGCCCGGTCATCGCACAACGGTGGGTTGTTTCCGGCATCGTGTACGGCATCGTCGTCTATATAATGATGTCGATCATCCTGTTGGCCGATAACAACTTTACCTATCCGCCGACGATCAATGCGTTCCTTAACGCGGTTGCGGCGCACGCGGTTTTCTTCGGCATCCCGGTCGCATTCATCGTCGATCGCTGGAGTCGCAGCGCCGCGTGATTCCACGTATCGTCGTTTCGCTGCCGGCATTGCGTCACAACGCCGCGGCGCTGCGCGACCTGGTTGGCGCGCAACACGCGTCGTTCGTCGTGAAGAGTAATGCCTACGGGCACGGCTTGTTGGAAACGGCTAGAGCCGTCGAACCGTACGCGACCCGTTTGTGCGTCTACGCCTACGAAGAGGGCATCGCATTGCGCGAAGCCGGAATCGCAGCGCCGATCTTGGTGCTCGGGCCGATCGATCCGCGCGACGTCGACCAGGCGATCGCCGCTCGCTTGGAGTGCGCGCTGTGGGATACGGGAACGTTCGCACACGCGGTATCGACGGCCGCACACGCGCACAGAACGCAAGCCCACGTTCACGTAAAGATCAATACCGGCTTGAATCGTCTCGGGCTCGAACCGCACGAGCTCGTCGATGCGCTCGAAGATTATCTGCGCCGGCCCGAGTTACGCGTCGCCGGCATCTTCTCGCATCTATCGTCGGCTGAAGAGCTCGATTCGCCATCGACCATGCGCCAACTCGAAACGTTCGAACGCGCGATGACGCCGGCAACGCCGCTGTTGGAGCGCCACGACATCGCGCCGATCCGGCACATCGCAGCCTCGGCAGCGGCGATGCTGTGGCCGCAAACGCGCTTGGACATGTCGCGATTCGGTATCGCGTTGTACGGCTTGTGGCCTTCACAGCAAACGCGCGAAGCGATGAACTCGAACGGGATCGATCTCATACCGGCATTGTCGTTTCGTTCGACGCTGGCCGTAACGCGTTCGCTAGCTGCCGGATCGCCGATCGGCTACGGTGCCAGCTATCACGCGCCGCGCGATATGCGCGTCGGCGTCGTGCCGGCCGGCTACGCTGACGGAATCCCGCGCCTGCTTTCCAATCGTGGAGCGTTTCTGGTCGACGGAGCGCCGTGCCCGATCGTCGGGCGCGTCGCAATGAACGTCACCGAAATCGATCTCACGCGTGCACCCAAAGCACACGCAGGCAGTGCCGTAACGCTGATCGGTCGCGACGGCGACGCGTATATCGGCGCGGATGACTGGGCGCGATGGAGCGAAACGATTAACTACGAGATCGTCGCCCGGCTACCGGCCGAGCTGCCGCGCGAGTACGAAGACGAACCGCCGGAAAGCCGCTAGGCGACGGCGCTGATCGCCTCGCGAAGATCCATCGTTCCCTTGTACAACGCGGTTCCGACGATGCACGAATCGACGGTGAGCGGAACCTCGCGTTTCAACCGCTTCAAATCGCCGACGCTGCGAGCGCCGCCCGACGCGGTGATCAAGACTTCGCCGGCGACGGCAACCGCGTTCAGCGCATCGATGTCGTAGCCCGCACCCATGCCGTCGTGTGCGATCTCCGTGAAGATTACGCGCGCGATGCCCCATTGTGCGACGCGCTTTACGAGCGCGTCGCGATTAACCGGCGTACGCTCTTGCCATCCGTGCGTGGCGACCTGCGTGCCGCGCGCATCGATGCCGGCCAACACCCTGCCCGGAAAACGCCCGATGATGTGACGCGCCAAGCGCTCGTCCTCCACCAGCAACGTACCGATAATTATTTCGGCGGCGCCGGCGCCGATGGCCGCTTCGGCATGCCGCACGGCGCGCAATCCGCCGCCGGTTTGCACCGGGACGTCGACCGCCGAACAAATGCGCTCGATCGCCGTGAGGTTTTCACCGGATCCGAAGGCGCCGTCGAGGTCGATCACATGTAGTCGCGTCGCGCCGGCATCGACGAACGCGCGCGCGCGCTCGGCCGGATCGCCATCGTACGTCGCGGTGGTGGACGGATCGCCGCCTTCCATACGAACGCACTTTCCGCCGCGCAAATCGATCGCGGGAATTACGATCACGTCAAGAGTTCCTTACAACGTTGCCGTCGCGCTTGTCGATCGGGACGAACGGCCCTTCTTGCGGGCCATCGTACGTCGCTTGCGGACGGATGAGACGATTATCTGCCAGTTGTTCGAGGATGTGCCCGGTCCAGCCGGCGATCCGGCCGCACGCAAACAAACAGGTGAACTCGTCTCCAGGAATGTTGAGATCGGCGAGCACCGGCGCCGTGTAAAAATCTACGTTGGCGTAGATCGTGTTGTCGGGCTTCTTTTCTTGCAAAACTTTGCGGCTGGCTTCTTCGAGGCTGTGCGCGATTTCGTACCATCGGCTCGAGCCTTCGTGCTCGGCCAACTTGTGCGCCATCTCTTCCAAATGGCGCGCGCGTGGATCGCGCACCTTATACTCGCGGTGTCCCATGCCCATGATTCGTTCGTTACGCCCGAGCGCATCGCGAACGTATTGTTCGGCATTCTCGGGTTCGCGAACTTCGGTAAGCGTGTGATACGACGCGCTAGCGGCACCGCCGTGAAGATCGCCCTGCAGCGTGGCTAACGCTGCGGTTACCGAGGCGTAGACGTCGGCGCGCGTCGATGCCGCAACGCGTGCGGCGAAGGTCGACGCGTTGAACGAGTGGTCCGCCAGCAACACGAAATACCGGTCGAGCGCGCCGGCTTCGATCGCGTGCGGCACCTTGCCGGAGCGCATGTATAAAAAATTTGCCGCTTGCGAAAGGTCGGCGCGTGGATCTACCGGTTCCAATCCCCGGCGAATACGATCCCACGCGGCTACGATGGTTGGCATTTTCGCAACGAGTTCGATCGCGGTATGAACGTCCGAGAGGTGTTCGCCATGGGCGTTGACCGGCGAGAACAATCCCAAGCCGCTGACGATGGTACGCAGCACGTCCATCGGCCAAGCCGATTTCGGCACGTTCTGCATCGCGCTGATGAGCGGTTCCGGTAGCGAACGGCGGGTGCCTAACTGGCGCCGGAGCGTTTCGAGTTCCAGGCGGTTTGGAAGGCGGCCGTACAGCAGCAAGTGCACGACTTCTTCGAACGTCGCATTGGGTGCCAGATCGTCGATATCGTAACCGCGGTAGGTTAACCGCCCGATCGCGCCTTGAACGTTACTAAGCTGGGTTGATCCGACGACGACGCCTTCGAGGCCGCGATCGACAACGGTTGGCAAAGAGATCCTCCAGTGGCGCGCTCGCAAAGACGGAGCGGACGGGCGTATTTCTGGACGGCGGCACGGCCGCCCTCGCTAACCGAGCGTCCGGTGGCTCGACGGGAACGGCGTGACGAAGCTACGCCACCGCGTCGCGCATCTCGCCTCGAGACAACGCGTATTGCAACAATCGCTCGACCAGCGCCTCATAGGTGATGCCGATGCTGGCGCACGCCTCGGGAAACAAACTGGTCGCGGTCATACCCGGAAGCGAATTGATTTCTAAAATTTGCGGACGCTGATCCGAACTCACGATGAAATCCGTTCGCGAATAATCTCGCAAGCCCAGTAAGCGGTGTGCCGACAAAGCCAACATTTGCAGGCGCGCGGCGAGATCTTCATCGATGTGCGCCGGAATGACGTGCGTGCTGCCGCCCGGCTCGTACTTCGCATCGAACGTATAGAAGGCGTCGCGGTTCGGAATGATCTCGACGATCGGCAGCGCTTCTTCGCCCAGCACCGCGCACGTGAACTCGCGGCCCTCCACGAACTCCTCGGCCAGAATCTGCGAGTACGTTTTGGATGCGGAAAGCATCGCTGCGGTCCACTGTTCGTGCGTTCGAACGACCAGGACGCCGATGGCCGAGCCTTCGAAGCGCGGTTTGACGACGAGGGGCGGATCGAGCGAACCAGGCAGTAGCGGCAGCGTCCCGCCGCTGAGATCGAACAAATCCCATGCAGCCGTCGGCAGGCCTTCGGCCGCCAACAGTTTCTTGGTCAGGTGTTTGTCCATCGACAGCGACGACGCTTCGATTCCACTGCCGGTGTACGGGATCAACAAGTAATCGAGCAACGCTTGCACGTGGCCGTCTTCACCGCCCGGACCGTGTAACGCGTTAAACACGACGTCGGGCGCCAGCGAACGGACGGCGTCGATGAAGCGCTCGTCGTAATCGAGCGGCGTCGCATCGTAACCGAGCGCCGCCAGCGCTCGCAGCACGCCCGCTCCGGTTTGTTTAGAGATGTCGCGTTCGGCGCTGCTGCCGCCCATTACGACCGCGACTTTGGCTTGACGCTTCATCGATCTACGAATACTCCGACGAGGTGCACTTCGAGCTGGAGGTCGACACCGAATCGTTCGGCGACGCAACGACGAACGCGCGCGAGCAGAATCGAAACGTCTCGCGCGCTCGCACCGCCCACGTTGTTAATGAAGTTGGCGTGCAAGGGCGACACTTCCGCGCCCCCCTCGCGCCATCCCTTAGCGCCGGCCACCTCGATCAAGCGCGCCGCCTTATCGTCGTGCGGGTTGCGAAAACACGATCCCGCATTGGGCAACGCGATCGGCTGGGTCCGTTTGCGACGCACCAGCCGCGACTGCATTACACCCCGAACCTCGTGTGGTTCGCCGCGCTCGAAAGCGAGCGTCGCACGCGACACCACCGCATCGCGCGATAGCGTCGAACGCCGGTACTGATACCGCACCGAAACGGCGTGCGGCTGCGGTCTCGACGGCGACTGAATCCAAACGGAGCGCACGAAGTCGCCGATCTCGCGGTCGGTCCCGGCATTCATCCGTAACGAGCCCCCGACGGTTCCGGGAATTCCCGACAGCGCGTCGATTCCCGAAGCACCGGCGCTCGCGGCTTTCGCGGTGACGGCTGCCATCCCGGCGGAAGCTCCCGCCTCGATCACGACCGTCGCGCTCTCACTGCGCACCGCGATTTCGGCGAACGAACCGGCAAGACGCAAGACCAGCCCGCGAATCCCGCCATCGCCGATCAGGACGTTGCTGCCCCCGCCGATCACAAAAAACGGCAGCCTGCGGCGCCGCGCGAATTGGAGCACCTTGGCAAGTTCGTCTTCGGACTCGAGCGTCATCAGGGCGTCGGCCGGGCCGCCGATTTTCCACGACGTGTACGGCGCCAACGGTTCGTCGAACGCGGAGCGCGCGCCGGCGATTTCTCGCAGCGCGTTACGATCGTCGTCGTTTAGCAACGACGTCATCGCGCGTTCGGTGGTAATGCTCACGTGAGCGCCGCCGATGCCGGCGAAACGCGCTCGGCTAAACGATGCGCGACGGCCGTAATCGTGCCGGCGCCCAGCATCAACACCATCGTGCCGGCGGGCGCTTCGTCGAGCAACAGGTCCTCGAGCGCGTCGACCCGCGGCGCGTATCGCACGCTGGTGCCGCCCGACGCGAGCGGTTTGCCGATCGAACGTTCGCTGACACCCGGGATCGCAGGTTCCGATGCGGCGTAAATCGGTGTAAGGTACACGCGGTCGGCCCCCGCCAGCGCCTGTGCGAATTGTGCGGCCAGAAATGCCGTGCGCGAATAGCGATGCGGCTGGAATGCGACGAACAGCGGGCCGTTGTGGAAGGCACGCGCGGCCGCGATCGTCGCCGCAACCGCCGTTGGATGATGTGCGTAATCGTCGATCACGATCAGGCGTTCGCTATTGGCAAGCATATCGAAACGCCTGCGCACTCCTTTGAACGCGCGCAGCGCTTCGACGATGCGCGCGAATGGGATCTCCAGCAGTCGACCAACCGCGATCGCGGCCAACGCGTTTTCTACGTTCATCGCGCCGGGCACGCGCAGCTCGGCCGTTCCCAGGCACACACCGCCGGCGATTACATCGAAGTGCGAACCCAGACGATCGAACCGCACGCTGCTCGCGCGAACGTCGGCTTCGGGCGCAAATCCGAAGCGCGTTACCGGGACGGGAAGATCGTGCGATGCCAGCGATGCGGAATGCGCGTTGTCGGTGCCGACGATCGCCGCGCCGTCGTCCGGGAGCTTTCCGAGAAACTCCGCGAAAGCGCGGACCAAGGCGGGAAGCTCGTCGTCGCTGTTGAGGTGATCGTTTTCGACGTTGGTTACCACCGCGATCGACGGTTCGAGCAACGCGAACGAGCCATCGGATTCATCGGCTTCGGTAACGAACCACGGCGAGGTTCCATCGTGTGCGTTCGTTTGCAGCGTGCCGTCGATGCCGCCCAGCACCAAACCGGCGTCGACGCCGCCGGCGCGCAAAACACCGTGCGTCATCGCCGTCGTGGTGGTCTTTCCGTGCGTGCCGCAAATGGCGATGCCGCGCCGGTTTTCCATAACACGCGCGAGCATCTCCCCGCGGTGCAACACGGGGATTCCGGCGCGACGCGCGGCCGCGAACTCAGGATTGGCGCGGTCTATTGCGGAGCTGACGACCACAACCGACGCACCGGCCACGTTTTCGGCCGCGTGTCCGACCGAGACCGCGACCCCTTCCTCGCTTAAGCGATCGAGCAAAACGCTCGCCGAGGTATCCGAGCCGGAGACCGATTCACCGCGAGCCCGCAGCACCCGCGCTATCGCACTCATTCCGATCCCGCCGACCCCGACGAAGTGAATTCGCTCGCTCCTCACGGGCGTGTTGTTCTCGAAGCCAGCCGTTCGACCCGGGCGACTATACCAGCAAGCGGGTCTTCAACCGGAGAGCGCTTGGCCGCCGCACTGGTTTGTGCTAGCCGCGCCGGATCCGTAGCGGCCAACAATGCGGCCGTTAGACCGCCGTCGCGCACCTCGCGATCGGTGATCGTGTCAGCCGCGCCCCCGAACGAAAACGCCTTTGCATTCGCTGTTTGATGGTCGCCGGCCGCGAACGGATACGGGACGAGCACCGCGGGTTTGGCGACCGCCGTTAGCTCGGCCAAGGTTGAAGCCCCGGCGCGCGCGAGCACCAAATCGGCCGCCGCATACGCCGCGGCCGGATCGTCCAGATAGGGTTGGACGACGATCGACGAGCCCTTCAGCGAGCGCATCGCCTCGTAGCCGCGTTCGCCGGTCACCACGATCGCCTGCCAGTTGCCCAAAACGCCCGTACGAAGTCCGCCCGCCAGCGCTTCGTTGAGCGAGCGCGCGCCTTGACTGCCGCCCATCGACAGCAGAATCGGCCGCTCCGGATCGAGGCCGAACGAGCGCGCGGCGCTCGCCCGATCCGGGAGTTGGCGCAAGGATGCGCGCACGGGCACCGCCGTCTTGACGTATTTTCCACGCAAACGTGGGTCGGGAGCATCGAAGGGTCCCCAGATCTCGTCGACCCACCGCGCCGTGACGCGGCTGGTAAGGCCGGCCGATGCGTTGGGTTCGAGCATCGCTATCCCAGCGCGCGATAGCGCGGAACGCCGCAGTAACGCGGCCGCCGCAACCACCGGAAAACACACGTAGCCGCCGGTGGCGATCACGGCGTCCGGCCGCAACCCGCGCAACAATCCGGCCGTTTCCGCAACGCCCCACGCGTTGACGACCGCGTTGGCGACGGTTTGCACGTCGGATGCGATCATCGGGCGCGCGTGCACCTCGCGCAATGTGTATCCGGCCGCCGGCACTAAACGCGTCTCGAGGCGGTCCGACGTACCGACGAACGAGATCGTCGCATCGAACCGTTCGCGCAACGCGTCGGCGATCGCCAACGCCGGATAGATATGCCCCCCGGTGCCGCCCGCAGCAAATACGACGTTCACGCCGCGCGCACGGCGTTGGTTACGATCCGGCGCGCAGGCGCCGGTGACGACCGACGTTGGCGATGATCGCGACGGCGACGAGGTTGACGACGAGCGAACTTCCGCCGAATGAGATGAACGGCAACGGCACGCCGGTGACCGGCCAAGACGACGTCACGACGCCGATATTAATGAAGGCCTGTATCCCGATCATGGCGCCGAAGCCGCAGGCAAGGAAAAACCCGAAACGGTCTGGCGATGCCAACGCGATGCGAATGGCACGATAGGTTAGGATGCAAAACAGCGCGACCACGACCAAGGCCCCGATGAGGCCCAGCTCTTCACCCAAAACCGAGAAGATAAAATCGGTGTACTGTTCGGGCAGATAAAAGAACTTCGCGCGCGACGCCCCCAGGCCCATACCGAAAATGCCGCCGCTTCCCAACGCGAGCAGCGACTGCACGATATGAAAGCCGGTGTTTTGTGCGTCCTTCCACGGGTTCAAGAACGCGAACACCCGCGCACGCCGATACGGGCTGGCGACGACGGTTAACGCGGCGACCGGTAACGTGACGGCCGCAACGGCAACCAGGTGCACGACCTGTGCGCCGGCCGCAAAGAACAAAGCAAAAGCCGTAAACACCAACAGGCTGGCGGTCCCCATGTCGGGCTCTTTGAGCACGAGCACCGCCATGATCAACACCGGTACGAACAGCGGAAAGAGGCCCCGCGCCAACGATGTGATGCGTTCCCCGCGACTCGATAGCACCGCCGATAGATAGATCACGAGTGCCAGCTTGGCGAACTCCGACGGTTCGAACGATACCGAAGAAAAGCCGATCCACCGGCGCCCGCCATTTACGACCACTCCGAGGTGCGGCACGAACACCAACCCCAATGCGACGATCGATGCCACCAAGATGAATGGGGCGGCGCGTTTGAGTTTGAGCAGGTCCAAACGATAGGCGAAAAACGCGGCTACGATTCCGGCGGCCAGCCAGACCAGCTGGCGCTTCAAGTAATAGGCGATGTCGCTGTGTTCCGCGTACGCCGTCGCGCTCGACGCCGAGAAGATCATGACCAATCCGATACAAACCAGGGTCGCGACCACCGCGAATAAGACCGCATCCGGCGGGGCGGCCACGTACGAGCGCAGCGGCGTACGATCGCGATCGGTCGACTGCACGATGCGCGGACGCGGTTTCGATGCGACGTTACGCACGGGCCGGTTCCTCGTGGCGCGCTACCGCCAGCGCGAAACGTTCGCCGCGTTCCTCGGCCGATGTAAACATGTCGAAGGACGCGCAGGCCGGCGATAACAGGACGACATCGCCGCGTACGGCTGCGTTGCGCGCGCGCCGCACGGCCTCGTCCATGCTCGCGGCCGCGTCGCCGTCGTCCAGCCCGGAAGCTCGCGCGATCTGCGGGCCGGCTTCGCCGATTGGAATCAACGCTTTCACGCGCGCCCGTATTTGGTGGCCGAGTTCGTCGAAATCGTTTCCTTTCGAACGTCCGCCCGCGATCAGCACGATCGGACGCTCGAAACTCTGCAGCGCGGCGATCGTCGAATGCGGGGTGGTCGATTTCGAGTCGTCGACGTACAGCACGCCGTCGCGCTCGACCACGCGTTCGAGCCGGTGATGCAGGCCGCCGAACGTCGTCAGGGCGTGACCGGCCGACCGCGGGTCGACGCCGGCAGCAATCGCCACCAACAACGCGGCCATCGCGTTACGAACGTTGTGCGGCCCGGGCAGCGTCAGCGACGAGGCAGCAACAATCGCCATGGGCGCGGCGGCTTTACCCGCGGCGTACGTGAGGCTGCCGTCGCGCAAGTACATCCCAGCACGGTCGAGCGAATCGCCCGACGTAAACCACAGCTGCCGGGCATGCAAGCTACCGCCGTCGCGCAGGGCGGCGATGCGCGCGTCGTCGGCATTGCCGACGAACCAATCGCTAGCATCTTGGCGCGCGAAAACGTTGAACTTGGCGGCCGCATACTCATTCATCGACGCATAACGATCGAGGTGATCGGGCGCGATGTTGAGCAGCACCGCGATCCGCGCGTGGAACGTCGTCACCGCCTCGAGTTGAAACGACGACAGTTCCGCGACGATCCAGTCGCTGTCGCCGGGCGCGTCGGCCTCCCCGACCAGCGCGTTGCCGATGTTGCCGCCGACGCGCGCGCGCACCCCACACGTTTTCAGGATGTGGCCGATCATCGCGGTGGTTGTCGACTTGCCCTTGGTTCCCGTGATCGCGACGATTGGGGCGCGGCTCAAACGATACGCCAGTTCGACTTCGCCGATGACGGAAACGCCGGCGGCCGCAACGGCCTCGACGATGGGTGCAGAGCGCGGGATCCCGGGCGAAAGCACCGCCATATCGTATCGTTCGCGTTCGCCGCTGAGTTTTCCGGGCGATACGAAACGCGCGCCGGCACGTTCGATTTCATCGATCGCATCGCGTAACCGTTCCGGCGATTGCTCGTCGACCGCGACTACGTCGGCACCGTGCCGGCGCAGTACCGCAACGCTCGCACGACCGCTGCGCCCGAGGCCGATGACCAAAATGCGGCGTCCTTCGTACGCTTTCACCGTACGATCGCCAAGCCCACGAGCGAACACACGAGCGACGCCAGCCAAAAACGCGACGTCACCTTCGTTTCGGGCCAGCCGGCGAGCTCGAAGTGGTGATGCAACGGGCTCATGCGCAAGATACGTTTGCCGTTGGTCGCTTTGAAATACGCCACCTGTACGATGACCGATAGCGCTTCGGCAACGAACACGCCGCCGATCACCAACAACAACAACATTTCACCGGATAGGATCGCCACGCCGGATAGCAGCGCGCCGAGCGCTAGCGAGCCGGTATCGCCCATGAACATTTTCGCCGGATGGCGATTATAGAAGAGAAAGCCGACGCACGATCCTACGCCGGCTGCGGCCCCGAACGCCGCCGCTGGTACGAGGGTTTGCGAACCGATCACGACCAGCGCCGCCAACGGCGTTATCACCGTACCGGCAGCCAACCCATCGAGCCCGTCGGTAAGGTTGACGGCATGGATGGTCGAGGTGATGGCCAACGCCCCGAGCACGAGCCACAGCCAAAATGGCGCCGTTATCGAAAACGTGCCGGCGTGAAAGAGCACCAGATGCGGAAACGTAAAGACCGGAGCCGCCGCGATCATACGAAGAAACACAACGGCTACCACCGCCGTCGCCAAAAATTTCGTGCGTGCCTTCAACCCGCGGTTACGCCCGAGCGCGATTCCCATCGCATCGTCGAGAAGTCCGATCAAAGCGCAGCCGACTACCAAAATCGTCAGCGCGTACATCAGTGGCGCGCGCGTTGCGATGGCGACGGCGAGCATCGTAAAGACGAACACCAAGCCGCCCATCGTAGGGGTTCCCGTTTTGACCGCGTGCGTTTCGGGCGCGTCTTCGTAGGCTTGCTGGCGCAGTTGCAATCGTCGCAGCAGCGGCAACAGGATCGCACCGCAGACGGTCGCAACGATCAGCCCGAGCAAAATCCAAAGCGGAGCCGCAGCGAACAGCGTTTGCGGCGTCAACGCCGCCCCGTTCCCACTAAACATCGGCGGCCACCAACGGGTTGGTACCGCTAGCGCGCCACTTCAGCACGACCACGGGCGTCTGTTCGTCACCGTTGCCGTGCGGGTTATCGAGCAACGCGTTCTCGACCGCGCCGCGTACGACGCTTACCGAGGCTCCCAGTACTTTGGCCTTTTCAAGATCGTTCGCATCGACCACGACGCAATCGACGCCTAGGCGTACGAACACCGATTGCGCGAACGCGTCCGGATCCCGCGGTGCGAGCACGATCGCGCGTTCGAACGGCGGCATCGTTCCGGTATACCCGTCGATGGTCGAAATCGCGTCGCCCAGCACGCGGTAAAAACCACCCGGCCGTCCCATTAACCGCCCTACCAACTGTACGACGGTGGCATACGCGACGCGCCACCAGCCGACGCGGTCGATGACCAGTTGCACGGATTCGGGCTGGCTCATCGTCGCCATCGCCCCGGCCCGGCGTGCCAACGTGTAGGCGAGCTTTGACGGTCGAATGTATTCGGCGACGACGAACTCGCCCTGTGCGATCGCAAGCGCGGTCTCCGATAGTGCGATAACATCGCCGGCATGCGCGATGCCGGTGACGGCACGCTGCACGACGTCGACGGGATCGTCGCCCGGACGCACGAGCGGGGTGCGTACCGGTATCGCGACCAGTCCAGGCGGCAGCTCGGGACGAACGACCGTTAGACCGCGGGCGGCGCTCAAGACCGTAACTCCGTGAGGATTTCCTCGAGCCGGTATTTCCGCGAGCCTTTCAGCAATACGACATCGCCGCTGCGCGCGTGATCGCGCAACCAGCGCGCCGCATCCGCGTTCGATTCGACGCGCACGATATCGGCGTCGCCGCCCTGCGCGCCGCGGACCAACGCGTCCGCATACTCGCCGCTCACCAGCACGACGCCCGCCCGGCGCGCCGCGTGCGCGCCAACACGCTCGTGCAGCCGCGCGGATTCATCGCCTAATTCGGCCATGCTGCCAAGCACGGCGATGGCACGCTGGGGGTGTTGATCGTCGAGCGCGTCGAGCGCCGCGATCGTTCCGCTCGCGCTGGCGTTGTACGCATCGTAAATAATCCGCCAGCCGCCGCGCATTTCGAACGTTTCGAATCGTCCCTGCGGCAAGTGAAGATCCGCGAGCGTCGCCGCGACCGAGTTCGCATCGACGCCGAGTTCCAACGCGCATGCCGCCGCGGCGGCCGCATTGATGCGATTATACGCGCCCGGCACACCGACTACGGCCGGAACGTCGGCCAGCACGCGGTCGCCATCCGAATCGATCAATCGCTCGTTATCGCGGATCGCGGTCAGGCGGCCGGCGATGCGCGAGACATCCGCGGAACTCGATGCGTCGAACCAATGCACCGGCTGCGATAAGGATCGAGCCCGTGCCACCGATACCTCATCCCGCACGTTCAGGATCGCACGCGCACCGCGCGAAAACAGCGCCCACTTGGTTTCCGCCAGGCGCTCGCGCGAGCCCATTATTTCTAAATGGGCGTCGCCGACGTTCGTCAATATGCCGAAGCCCGGCATCGCGACGTCGACCAGCGTTGCGATGTCACCCGGATGACGCGCTCCCATTTCGACGACCGCCACGTCGTGCTCGGCTGGGTCGATACGTAACAACAACTTTGCGACGCCGATTTCGTTATTTTCGTTTCCCGGCGCGGATGCGACGCGCGAGCCGTAGCGCGGCTGCAATAGATGCACGACGAAAGCGCGCGTGGTCGTTTTTCCCGTGCTGCCGGTGATCGCGACGACGCATCCTGTAAAGCGCTCTCGAGCGAGCTTCGCCATTGCGAGATACGCTTGCAAGGTGTCGCGAACCACGAGCGCGGCCGTTCCGTCGGCCGCAGATCTCGCATCATCGACCACAACCATGGCGGCGCCCCGCGCGATCGCTTCGGCGACGAACTCGTGACCGTCGAACGACGGGCCACGCAGCGCCAAGAAGGTTTCGCCACGTTCCAGCGAGCGCGTGTCGGTTGAAACGACGATTTCTTCCGGCGCGTTCGCCGGGTCGAGCAGCGTCGCGCCGGTTGCCGCAACGACATCCGCAAGCGAAAGCTTCATCGATCGGCCCGGCACACGCGCAACGCTTCGCGTGCGACCCCCGCGTCGTCGAAATCCAGTACGCGGTCGCCGATGATTTGGTACGTCTCGTGGCCCTTGCCGGCAATCAGCACCACATCGCCCTCGAAGGCTTCGTCGATGGCGCGTACGATCGCATCGCGCCGGTCCAGATCGATCGCGTAGTTCGCATTGTTCATGCCGCGTGCGATATCGTCGACGATTCCCGCCGGATCCTCGTTGCGCGGATTATCGTTTGTAACGTAGATGCGGTCGGCATAGCGAGCCGCGATCGCACCCATCTGGGGGCGCTTGCCACGGTCGCGATCGCCTCCGCATCCGAAAACGACGATCAACTTTCCGCGAGTGGTTTCGCGCAACGCTTCGAGCGCGCGCTGCAGCGCATCCGGCGTATGCGCGTAGTCCACGACGGCTACGATGCCGGCGCCGGCGATGCGTTCCATCCGGCCGCGAACGCCCCGTACCTTGGCCAGCGCGGTGGCGCTTTCGGCGTCGTCGATTCCGAACTCGCGCGCGACCGCGACCGCGGCCAGCGCGTTAAGCACGTTAAACCGCCCGCTCATCTGCAACTCGAACCCGGTGCCGTCTACGCCGAATCGCGTTCCATCGGAATCGGCAACCACGTCGTGCGCTCGCAGCGCCGCGCCGGAGCCTAGACCATACGATACGACGCGCTTGCCGGCGGCGGATCGTTCGCTCGCCCAACGCGCGCCGAGTTCGTCGTCGACGTTTAGTGCGGCGGCCGGCGCCAAATCGAACAGCCTGCGCTTTGCGGCGGCGTAGGCATCGAACGTCAGATGAAAATCGAGATGGTCGCGGGTCACGTTGGTCAATACGGCGATTCGGAATCGAACGTCGTCGACCCGCTCGAGCGCCAAAGCATGCGAGCTTACTTCCATCGCAACCGCGCGCGCGCCGTCGTCGCGCATGCCCGCCAACACGGCATGCAGTTCGTGCGGCAGAGGCGTCGTGTGTTCCAGCGCCCAGCGGTCGTTTCCAAATGCTGCGCCGATCGTCCCCACCGTTCCGCACGGAACGCCCGCGGCGTTAAGTATCGCTGCGATCATGTGGGTGGTCGTGGTTTTACCGTTCGTCCCCGTAACGCCGGCGATATCCAGCGATTGCGACGGGCGGCTGAAAAATTCGGCCGCAAAGACGGAAAGCGCCCGGCGAACATCTTCCACCGCCACCGAAGCGACGCTCGAATCGACCTCGATCGGGCCTTCGGCTGCAACCGCGACAGCGCCGGCGGCAACGGCACGCTCGGCGAATGCCCGGCCGTCGTTACGCTCGCCAGGAAGTGCGACGAACAGCGCGCCGGGACGTACCCGGCGCGAATCTACTTCGATGCTTGAGATGGGCGTGTCGGGGTTACCCTCGATGCGCCCTGGCGTGGGGAGGGAGTCGACGAGAACGCGGAGGGGGACGGTGTGGTTAGCCATGCGGCGATGCCGTCGGAACGATTCCGGCGTGCAGCATCGCCGCCCTGGAAATGGCCGCGAACGCCGGGGCTGCGACGATCGAACCGTAGTAAGCGCCGATCGGCCGTTCTACCTTAACGTAGACGACGTAGCGCGGGTGTTCGTAGGGAACCATACCGATAAACGAGGCCGCATAGTAGCCGCCACGATACTCCCCGTCGACGACCATCTGTGCCGTTCCGGTTTTGCCGGCGGTCGAGTATCCGTTGATTTGCGCGGATGGGTTGCCGGTGCCGTGCAACACGACTTGCCGCAGGAACGAGCGCAGTTCGGTCGCGGTCTGTCGCGAAAAGACACGGCGCACGACGTGCGGGCGGACCGTTTTCACCAGATTCCCTTGCTCGTCGTAGACCGCGCGTACGATCGTCGGTTGCATCAGCAGCCCGCCGTTTGCAATCGCGCAGTAAAAACGCGCCATGGCCAGCGGCGTTACCGAAACGCCTTGTCCGAAGGCCATCGTCGCCAACGATGAAGCGCTCCAGGTGCTCGGGGGCGGAACGATGCCCGGATTTTCACCAGGTAATCCGATACCGCTCTGATCGCCGAAGCCCGCGCGCCGCTCCATCGTATAGAGCGTTCTGCCGCCGATCGAAAGACCGACCTCGGCGGCGCCGACGTTATGCG
>DASXXU010000074.1:0-2994 GCA_036502885.1 Candidatus Tumulicola sp. | reverse complement strand
AAGGACGGCGCCGATATCGAAACGGTGATCTTCTCGACCGCGCCGAGTGGCGAGGTCGAATCGCACTGCGCGCATGCGCTCGATTGCCGTGAGGCCGCGACGGCGTAGCGACGAGGAGGCGCCTCGTCCGCTCGCGTAGCTGGTTACGCATGCGCCGATTGTTGACGACTGCCGCTCTTTTTGCGTTGGCGGCTTCGCTGTGTCTGCCCGCGCCGGCAGAAGAACCGCAACACGTAACGTTTTCGCCGCCGGCTCCCGGTTCGGTGGTGCAAAGCAAGGTCGTGTATCTCACCGGCCAGGCGATGCACAGCCAGTGGCGCGGGGTCATCAGCAAGCGGGTTGCCGGCAAAGGCTCGGGGCTGACGTTTTATCAGTGGTATCTGTCCGTGTACGCGATTGACGACACGACGTATCGGTTGAAGTATCAGTCACCGCGCGACGGCGGCCCGCTGTCGAAGGTCGAGAAAGCCACCGGCGGCGACATGTGGTATCCGCTTCAGACGGCCGAAATTATTGGAACGGCGCAGTTGATGAATTCCGGCGTGGAACAGTTGATCGTGTCCTCGCATGAAACCGGCGCCGACTGCGGTTCGGCCAACGTCTCGGTATTGACGGCCACGGCAAGCGGTCGAGTCGTTCCGGCCGTGACGCTGCAGAACATGTGTGATTTGAACGTACGCGTATCGCATGGTACGGGTGCCGTTCTCGATGCGTTGATCTTGAACGGCCCGTATTACAATGCCAGCGCGCCGACCTATTGCCCGACCAAAGCGAAGGCCGTAGCAACGCTGCGGTACCAAAACGGTCGCTGGATCGAAAAACCGAACTACTTCAAGTTTTATCCGAACGCGTTTCCACATTAACCTTCGCGCGTTCGATGAAACGCGCGACTCGTACGACGAGCTGACGCGGCTCCTCAATGCGGCCTATCGTCGCCTCGCAGATATGGGCTTGAACTACGTCGCGGCGACGCAAGACGCGATGGTTACTAGGAAACGCGTAGCTGCCGCCAGCGCCTGTTGGGTTGCATATCGTGATCAAGTGTTGTCCGGCACCGTTTGCTACTACGCTCACAACCGTGGAGAAAACGGGCCGCTCTTGTACGAGCGAGGCGACGTTGCACATTTCGGTCAGTTCGCTGTCATCCCAAGCGTTCAGGGCTTCGGCATCGGATCCGCGTTGCTGGACGTGGTCGAGCAAAGAGCTCTCGCTGACGGTAAACTGCACCTAGCCTGCGACACCGCCGAGCCCGCAGCGCACCTACTCGATTTTTACCGCAAACGCGGCTTCGAAGTCGTCGGCCGTCATCGCTGGCTTCACGCCCGGTATGTTAGCGTGATTCTCAGCAAGGCGTTGCGGCGCCAATGAAATAAACAGTTTGCTTCGGCCTGGGGCTGTCTCTTTCAAAACAAAGGGCCAAGCGCAGCGGCCCGGTCGCCCACCGGCCTACATCCTAAATACGCCGAAGTGTGTCCGGGGCTGCGGTGCATGCGCGGCGGCATCCAAACCGATCGCTAAAACGCGACGCGTATCCAACGGATCGATGATGCCGTCGTCCCACAAACGCGCGGTCGAATAATACGGCGAGCCTTCGCGTTCGTACTTTTCTAAAATAGGTGCTTCGAACGCGACCTTTTCTTCAGGCGACAAATTGCCGCGAACCGTCGATAGCACCGAGGCGGCCTGAGGCCCGCCCATAACCGAGATGCGCGCGTTGGGCCACATCCATAACTGGCGCGGCGAATAGGCGCGTCCGCACATGCCGTAGTTGCCGGCGCCAAAGCTGCCGCCGATTACCACCGTAAACTTCGGTACCTCGGCGCAAGCGACGGCGGTAACCAACTTCGCGCCGTCCTTCGCGATGCCGCGGTTCTCGTAGTCGCGACCAACCATAAATCCGGTGATATTTTGCAAGAACACTAACGGCGTGCCGCGTTGCGTGCACAGCTCGATAAAGTGCGCCCCCTTCAGCGCACTCTCGCTAAACAAGATGCCGTTGTTGGCCAAGATTCCGACAGGGTGGCCTTCGATGCGCGCAAATCCGCAAACCAGCGTCGTACCGTAGCGTGCCTTGAACTCGTGGAACTCCGACGCATCGACCAGACGCGCGATGATCTCGTGCGCGTCGTACCCGATACGGCTGTCTGAAGGCACGACGCCGTAGAGTTCGCGTGGATCGTACTTCGGCTCCAGCGGTTCGACGCGATCCCATTGCCGCGGCAACTCCAGGTGCAAGTTCGAAACGATGTCGCGTACGATCGCGAGCGCGTGGTTATCGTCGTTAGCGAAATGATCGGCCACACCCGATACCCGCGTGTGGACATCGGCACCGCCGAGGTCCTCGGCCGAGACTTCCTCGCCGGTCGCGGCTTTCACCAACGGCGGCCCACCCAAGAAGATCGTACCGTTGCCCTTTACGATCACGGTTTCGTCGCTCATTGCCGGTACGTACGCACCGCCGGCCGTGCACGAACCCATTACGGCCGCAATCTGCGCGATGCGCTTTCCCGACATGCGAGCCTGATTGTAAAAGATTCGTCCGAAATGCTCGCGATCGGGGAACACGTCGGCTTGCAACGGCAAGAACGCGCCGCCCGAATCGACCAAGTAGATGCACGGCAAGTAATTCTGCTCGGCGACTTCTTGCGCGCGCAAATGTTTCTTGACCGTCATCGGGTAGTACGTGCCGCCTTTAACCGTCGCGTCGTTGGCGACGATCACGCAGTGCTGGCCGTCTACGATTCCGATGCCCGTGAGAACGCCAGCCGATGGCGAACCACCATCGTACATGCCGCCCGCGGCGAGCGCGGAAAATTCCAAAAAGTCGGACCCTGGGTCGACCAGAAGATCGACGCGTTCCCGCGCCGTCAACTTTCCACGCGAACGATGTCGGGCGACCGCCTCCTCGCCCCCGCCACGGCGAACGGCGGACAAATGCGCGCGCAGTTCGTCGACCAAGGTGGACATGCGCCCGGCGTTGCGATCGAAATTGTC
>DASXXU010000073.1:0-17273 GCA_036502885.1 Candidatus Tumulicola sp. | reverse complement strand
TGACCGTCACCACGATCTTCACGTGGATTATCGACCTCCTGAAAAAGGGGAATGGAGAACCCGACGCTATTGGTTTTTCCTGCAATCCGGACCTTCCCGACCCGGAGGGCCGCCGCCCGTTGGTGAGAATCGTGGCCGGATGCTTCGTTGTATCCGACCGCTGGCGGCCATTGCCGTCCTTGCGGCTGTCTTTGTCCCAAGGGGCCAAGCGAACGCTACCCCGACCGCCACCCTGGTATTGAACGCCTCTTCCGCAGCGCGCGGCATCATGTACGTTCACGAGACCGTTCCGGCCTCGCCCGGACCGTTCACGTTGGTATATCCCAAGTGGATCCCGGGCGAACACGGGCCCACCGGCCCGCTCAACGATTTAGCCGCGATCCGAGTTTCGGCCGGCGGAACGGCGCTCGATTGGCGGCGCGACGACGTCGATATGTATGCATTTCACGTGACCGTGCCGGCCGGCGTGCAAACGTTGAACGTCGATTTCGACGTTTTAATGAACGCGCCGGGCGACGTGATGTCGACCCATTCGCTCGCAATCGTCAACTGGAATCGTGCGCTGATGTATCAGGATGGCGTTAACTCGCATGAGTACGATTTCAAGCCGTCGATCATTCTGCCGTCCGGTTGGGAGTACGGAACCGCGTTACGCGATCCGGTCCGGACCGGCGACCGGGTCGACTTCGCAACGACCGATTTGCGAACGCTCGTCGATTCGCCGCTCGACATGGGCCGCTACGTTAAGAAGTGGGACTTGTGGCAAGAGGGGACGGCGTTCGTGCAGTTCGACGCGTTCGCCGATCAGCCGCAAGATCTCGAGATTCCATCCGGCTTATTGGCTGCGTACAAGCGCGTCCCGGCCGAAGCGTTTGCGATGTACGGATCGCGGCATTTCTACGACTATCACGCGCTGCTGACGCTCAGCGATGCGGTGGGTGAGCAAGGCATCGAGCACCATCAGTCGAGCGACGATCGCGCCGACGGAAGTTTTCTTACGGACCCGTCGGAATCGTTAGCCGGCGGCGATTTGATCACGCACGAGTTCTCGCACTCGTGGAACGGCAAGTACCGGCGGCCGGCAGATTTAACCACGCCGAACTTCCAAGTTCCGATGCGCACCGACTTGCTGTGGGTGTACGAAGGCATGAATCAGTATCTCGGCGATCTTCTGTCGTTTCGTTCCGGCATCCGAGAGCCGAAACAATATCCCGAATATTTGGCGACGGTATACGCTTCGGAAGATTTCGAGTCGGGGCGCGCCACGACGCCGCTGATCGATCTCACTACGGGCGCGCCGTATCTCTACCAAGCGCAAGGCATATATAACTCGATCCGTCGAAACTCCGGCGACTTTTATACCGAAGGCGAACTGGTGTGGCTCGACGTCGATACCATCATTCGCGCGCGATCCCATGGGGCGCGGTCGCTGGATACGTTTCTGCATCGATTCACGGCGCCGGCACTAACCGGGCCGATCGTCGATACGTACACGCGCGAACAAGTCGAGCGTTTGTTGGGCGAAGTCGAGCCATACGATTGGCACGCGTTCTTTGAAAAGTACATCTATCACCCGACCGAACACCCGCCAACCGACGAACTCGAGCGGTCCGGCTGGAAGATCGTTTACACGTCGGCACCGAACGATTTTATCGAGGCCAATAACGACGGCGGAATCGAAGGCTGGTATTCGTTTGGAGCATCGATCGGTTCGAAGGGAACCGTCCGCGATGTCCGTGTCGGGTCGCCGGCATGGACTGCAGGCCTAGCGCCGGGCATGGTGATCCAAGCCATAGCGGGGCAAACGTTCTCGGGCGGCGCGTTCGAGTACGCGTTGAAGGCCGCCAAAGGTGGAAGCGGTTCGATTCCGCTGATCGTATCGCAGAGCGGTTGGTTTCAGACGCTCAACCTCGACTACCACGGCGGTTTGGTGTATCCGCATCTGCAACGCGTCGACGGCGTGCCGGACATGCTCGGCGAGATCGCCGCACCGCACGCGAAATAGCGCGACGTGAGCGGGCGTCGACTCGCGGGCGGTTTTATCACCGCCTGCGCCCTCGCCTTTAGCACGCTCGCGCCTTGCGTGGCCGCGCAGAAAACGAACGTCGTAATGTACCACGCGTGGACGCCGGCCGGGAAGCGCGCCAACCTCCGCATAACCGAAACGGTCTCTGGCGAATGTTGGACGCAATCGCTCGTAACCAGTCGCAGCGATGCGTACCGCTGCATGGTTGGCAACTCCATTCTCGATCCGTGTTTCGCTCCCAGGATCGCGCATCCGCAGGCGCTCGCATGCGCGTCGGATCCATTTTCGAATCGCATCGTCATGCTTCGCATAAAAAAACGGCTGCCGTCTCCGAACTCGACGACGCAATGGCTACAACCACACAATCAACCGTGGGGACTTCGCCTAACGAACGGCGACGAGTGCGTCTTCGCAACCGGCGCTACGGACGCGGTACACGGCGACCGGCTCAACTACGCTTGCGCACGCGACGATCGCTGGATCATCGGCGACGTAAACCAGTTGACGCCGTTGTGGACCGCACAAAGCTCAGACTACCCGAGCAAACACATCAAGACGGTGTTCATCGCCGAAGCCGTGTTCTAGCTAGAACTCCCCGCCGATGTCGGTGTAGATGGAGATCGAGGAAACGCGCTGTTGGTCGAAGACGACCGTGATTACTTGGGGCATGGCGATTTTCTTGTGCGGCATGCTCACCGTCTCACCCGGAACGTCCGAACTATACAGAACGACGAAGTGGGAGGCACTCTTCGGCGGTCCGCCGCCGTAGAGCTTGCGTACGCTGTCATACGAGCTTCCGATGTGCACGCCTAGCCTCGTCGTGTAGCCTGAGAGATCCTCATTCGGCACCGTAAGGCCGGGCGCCGGCGCGCGGAACAGCGCAAGACTGCACTGATCGGTCGTCGCGGTGGCGAACGCGATATGATGCACTCGGTCGTAGCTCAGAAGCTGCCAAACGCCGGTAAAATTCGGACGATGCTCGATGTAATGACAGTCCATCGAACGCGGAGTTCCCGGGAGTATTTCCGGTCTCGCCATCGCGATCGTTTTGCCTTGCGTATTAAACGCGGTTGCCTGCATGAACCAATCCGTCCGGTCGTTCGTCGCGCCCACAACCGGTTGAATTCCGAGCGTCAACACCGCAGCCATCAAGAAAATGGCAACACCCCATCGCTGCATATGCGAGACCCCCCTGTGCTCGACAACTTCAGCACGCAAGCTCCCACTCCGGGTATACGAAGCTGGCCCTCGCTTGCTCAGCCTCGGTTACACGGCCAGCATTTCGGCACCCAGCAGTGCGCGGAACGACGCGGAAACTTCCTCGAGCGTGTGCCTCGTCGCGCCCGTCACGACGATCAGACCCTTCTTGAGGTTGTCGTCAAAGCTTCCGGGCGGCACGCCGGCGAGTTGCTTTTGCATCGAAAAGTACGTACTGCGAAGTTCGCCAACTTGATCGCTGATTTCGACCGGCAGCCAGATCCGGTTTGGCAGGTAGTAGTCGACGAATTGCGCGACCGCCGAATGAAATCGGGCCGACAACGTCTCGTCGACGGCCTTACTGAGCGTGATTTCGTTGAGAATGATTTCGACGCGAACTATTCGCGCGTACAAATCTTTGATGACTCGGGCGCGTTCGGTTTGAAGTTCAGAAAACGTCGCCTGTAGCCGGTTTGTGAGTCGCGTCTGTTCTGCCGTAACGTCCTGAAGCTCGCGTTCCCAACCCGCCCGTTGCCGCTCGAGCTTTGCCCCGAAGTACGACTGCACCAGCGCGGTCACCACAGAAGACGAAACTACGGCCGCAATTACGCTGCTCGCGAGGCCATCGGTCCAGGCAGCCATCTACAGTGGATTCTGGGCGGCCAATGGAAATCCAAACTTTTGCGAACAATACGCAATGAACGCCTTTGCCGCGCTGCAAGCGTCGGCCGCCTCTTCTGATTCCGGCGTTGCGACGGCATCGTAGTCCTCTGCGTTACGCAAGTCGAACACGCGATTGAACGCTCGGCCGTGTTCGGCGCCTTCGGCACCGACGACGACCCCAAATCGTGCAATGATTTCGGTTTCGGCACTTGGCGCTTTTCCGTCATTCTGCAGCAGCACCGCGACGGCCGCGTGGCGCATCGCAAAGTAGCTGGATACGATGACGACTCCCGGAAAGGATTCCGGCGGCATTTGTGTGGCTTCACTCAGTTTTCGCAGCGCTTTCTGCCAAACGAGTTGGGCTTCACTCGAAATTGCCATCAGATCCGAATCCCAACATCACGTACGTGCCCTAAAAACTGAGAGCGTTCGGCGCGCCGATGGGCGTGCAGGACGACCGGGCGAATGTCGTAGCCCCGTAGGACGTGGGCATATGCCGCATCCGAAGCGATCCGGCGCGAACGCGCGAGGTCGGCGTCGTCGCCGACGAAAACTGCGATGTCGTAATCCGAGGTCGGCCGGTGCGTTCCAGTCGCGCGCGAGCCGAACAGCACCACATCACACAAATCGGCACCAAGCAAACCACGCAGCTCGGCAACGTACTCGGCGATTGCGGGTGGCATGCTTTTCAAGGCACGATTCTTCTTGCTAGCGACATAGATCGCCTTGATTTCTAGCGGAACGGCTGCGACGGTGCCAGGTTCGGGATCGGTTCTCCGATATGCAGTTTCCATTGGTCGCGATCGAACACCCAGTCGGGTTCCGACGCCGGAAACGAAACGTCCGAAATTTGCCATTTCCCCAGCAAGCCGCGCAACAGGCTCGAGCCGTCGGCGTCGACGTTCACCAGGTGGCCGTCGATTTCGCGAGCGTCCACCGCGATATAATAGGAGTAATCGTCGCCGGGATAATTCTCGATGAAGCGCTGCGCGATATATCGCACCGGCAAATTCGTCGTCGTATCGATCCAGATCTCGCGCAAGGTATTATGTTTCGAATTTCGCACCGGGGTAACTGCGAAGTGATACGCGGGTTTTCCGTCGATCTCGACGATTCCAGGATCCGCGACGTGGTACTGTTGTCCGGCGCCCGCCCCCACGGTCGCAATCACTTTTAAGTTAGGGGTGGCTGCGGTGGCTGCGGTGGCCGCGCCGGTTGCAGCGGTAGGATCGCTGTCAAAAAAGTCCGGCCGTGCCGGCCGCACGTAACGCAGTCCGAAATCGGCCAACGGGAAATCTCCGAGCCGAAGAACGTTCGAAACGTTCAAAAAATCTAGCTTCTTCGAAACGACCGTGGCTCGCGGCGTCGATAACGTGTTTCCGCGAAAATCTCGAATCACCGTCATGACCGCTACGCCGTCATCGGTCCGAACGAGAACTCGCAGCAATTCATGGACCGGCTGGTCCCCAACCGCTCCTTGATTTTCGAACGTAAACACAATGTACGGAGGGTATGGCAATGCATTCACCGCTCGCTGCATGCGTTCGAAGATGCATGTCGTTGCGCATGGATTAGCTACGGCCGCCGGCGACGGCGTCGGCATTACTAAGGCCATGTTTGGTAAATCGACGTCATAGCAAAAAGTTCATGGGATGGCCGGGACTCGAACCCGGACGCCCTTTCGGCCTGCAGATTCTTGCTCGTTTGTTGGAACTCACCTGAAGTTTTTCAGCGACGGCCAAAGTTCGGACAGCGGCCGGGTTATGCCCGTGCACACCGTAATCGGTAGATCATTTTCGTACGGCATCACATACGGGTCGCGGAAGGTGGCGGCCTGGCGGGACGAACGGAAGAGGCGTTCCGGCGCTCCGCAATCGCCATTGACATCAATAATCACGTTACCGCTCGCGCCGCGCGTCCCCCACAAGAAGAACTGATTGTGGCCGCTCAACACCGGCGGCAGATCGGGCGGACCGAAAAACAGAATGGCCGAGGCCTCACCATAGTTGGATGCCACGATCGCCGCCTCGGCTCGTTCGCCGGCCGGCAGCGAACGATACACCGCCGTTACCGTCGCCGCGAGCCGCGGCCAGCCGTGCATGTCGGCGTACGTTTGCCCCAAAACCGCCGAACGATGGTGTTCCGTAGGAGCCGGCAGCAAACCGGCGCGCTGCAAAATGCCGCTGTAAGCAACGTACTGCGCCTCCGAAAGCACCGGCAGCACGATCGGAACGAGTGGCAGCGTCAAGAGCGCAAATATCACCACGATCGCGGTCTGCACCGCCAGCCGCGCGCCACCGCGGATTGGACGCGCCCACGATTCGACCGCCGCGCCGCCGGCGGCAAAGGCTGCGGGGTATGCGAACGCGGGGTAATTGTTCTTGCCGTGCAACGCAATCATCATCGCGAACAGCAGCACGAACGCGTAGCCAAGCCAACGCGACGCACGGTGGGCGAACAGCCGCACGAGCCCGGCCAGCGCCAGCAGCGCCGGGAGCGGGCCAAGGATCGCCCACTGACTAACGATGAACTCCAGCGGCGACAGCACGACGTTCTTTCCGAGCTGCCCGTTATGCAACAGTTCCAGCATCGGGAAGCCGTGCATCGCCTGCCACAGGACATTCGGGAGCAGCATCGCTGCTGCCAGCGCCGCACCGGCCGCGAACCACGGCGTCGCTAACGCACGCCGCTGTGGCGCCAGCAACAATCCGGCCACTAACGCCGCGCCCAGGAAAGCTACCGAATATTTGGCGTTGCCGGCGACTCCCGCCACCGCGCCGGCGGCCAACCACAGCCGTGGATCGCCGCCCTTGGCGATGCGCAGTACGAGTAACATTAGCAGCGGCCAGGTCCATAAATTGATGCTGTCGGGAGCGACCACCATGCCAAATGCCATTAACACCGGCGCCAAGAGCGCGGCCGTTGCCGCCAGAATCTCCGCGAATGCGCCGCCATCGAACTCGCGCACCAATAAGCAGCTCAGATAGACGCACGCCGCGGCACAGATTGCCGAAATCGTTCGCAACGCAAGCAAGGAATGACCGAAAATTTGCGTCGACGCCGCCAGCAATGGAATCAGCGGCGGCTGGTCCACATATCCAAACTGCGGGTGACGACCGCAAATAATGAAATACAGTTCGTCGCGAATAAAACCGTAGTGCGGATTCCCGACAAGATGCACCAACAGGGCAACCGCTGCACCTACGATCGGAATCGCGATGGGAGGCTGCACTGCGTTCCGTCCCTCGGCTACGTGCACTGCGTGCGCTTCGTTCGGATGAACATGCGGCGGAAAAATGATCCCATTCGGTCGGTTCAGCAAATAGAGTCTGGGATGGCCGGGACTCGAACCCGGACGCCCTTTCGGGCTGCAGATTTTCGCACCACTTCGGCTTTCGCCGCCGCATTTTGTTACGTTCGTGGTCCGGACTGTGCCTTAGCCTTGCGAAACGATCGTTTAGGCTGCGCCCGTCCAGTCTCTACACCTTCCCGTTCGCACGGGCTTGGCTCGGCGTCGTCACGTCACGCGACAGAGAGTTCGCCGAATTTGAGCGCATCCCGCAAGCGGTTTCCCCTCTTGCGGCTCAACGTTAGGTTAAGTCTGCTGTGTCTACCGATTCCACCACCATCCCGTGGTTATTGCTCGTAGTGTTCGACGACTTGTTCGGTGCGAAGATGTGCGATCGACGGATCTTGACCCGCATCGCGACGTGCGCGGCGCTGACGCAGTAAATCCCAAAAACGGTCGAGCTGCACTTCGAGGTCTTCGAGCCGTTTGCGATCGTCTTCCGATAACTTGCCGTTTTCACCGTGTTCGAGCAACTGATGTTCCTCGGTTACCAGGCTAGCAATATGATCGCGTATCTGCGTGTCGTCCATGCCGCGTTTATCCGTTTCGCTCCTTAGCCTCCCCTGCCGCGCGCTCCAAGAGCACCCCGAGCAACAGGTCCCAGCGCGACGCTATCGCCGTTTGAGCTTCGAGTAGCTCGAGCGCCGTATCCAGGATGACGATCCCCGCCGGCAAGATGTCGGCGCGCTGCGGTCGCATGCCGCGAACGCGTTTGCGTCGATCGAGATCCATCGAGCAAAGACGCGCAAGGACGCGCTGCAGGTCGGCTCGCGAAACCGGGGCCGTATCGAAATCCGCCGGCCCATCCGCAACGATCGCGGCCGTGGTGGTGGCCGAACCGCCGACGATTCCAATCTTGATGCCACGTTCGAAGCGCGCCAGCGGGGCCAGTGCGGCAAGTGCGTTCGTACGGGCGCGCACGAGCGCTTCCGCCGGCACCGGGCCGGAACGGCCGCCCAACTCCGGAACCTCTTCGGTCAATCGGACCGCCCCGATCTCGCACGAAACCACGACATCCGGCTCGTCGCCCGAGCCGACCGCGAACTCGGTGCTGCCGCCGCCCGAATCGATAACGCCGATCCGCTCACCGGGATTTGACTGAATCGCCGCGGCGGCACCGCGATAGGCGGCTCGCGCTTCGTCGGGTCCGCTCAAAACCTCCATCGGTACGCCGAGCAGCGCGTGCACCCGTTCCAAAAACTCCCCTGCGTTATCGGCACGTCGTACGGCGCTGGTGGTTGCCACCCACAGTCGATCGTAGCGTCCGTCGATTTGGCCGTGGAACTCTTCGAGCGCGCGCAAGGTGCGTTCGATCGCGTCGGGCAGAAGCGTTCCCGACGGCCCCAAGCCTTCTCCGAGGCGCGTTCCGAGCGATTGCGAGTAGCGCACGGCAATTTGGCCGGCGTCATAATCGGCCACCAGCACGCGCGTGGAATTGGTGCCGACCGAAAGGACCGCGCCGGTCACGGTTTAGGATTCGTGCTGCGAACGAAAGAGTTCGGCGCGACGCTTCTTGTGCAGAAAGTGACGTTGGGCCGAAGGCACGCCGTCGCGCTCGTCCCACTCTTGCGTACTTTGCAGATACGTAGCGATGCGCTCGTCGAGCGCCTCGTCGTTGATTTGCGGAAGCAGAACCACGATCGGGCGACGTCCGCTTTGGCGTAGTTCGAAATTCAGTTCGGTGCGGCGCAAGAGCGACTGTTGATACTTGGCGCGATGCGCCTCGACGTCGGACGACGGCGCCGTTGCGAGGTCGCCGCTGTCCAGGCGCACGGTCGCGCCATACGCGTTCAGATTGATGACGATGCCGTTGGCCGGCTCGCTCATGGAGCCATCGATGGGGCCGGGCTCACGAAGATGATCGCTTCATCGGCGCGCACCAGGCGCAACCGGTCGTGAATCTCGGGAATAGCGCCCTGCGGATCTTGCAGCCGGTGAATCTCGGCGCGCTGTTGGCCTTCGCGCTTCTGCATAGTCGAAATCTGCGACTGGACCGACGAGAGATGGCGGCTCATCGCCACGTTTTCTGAAACGATACGCCCGAATTGGATACCGGCCAGCGTGAGAACGGCAACGCCGATGGCCGCTGCGCCCATTCGTCCCACCCATCCGGCGAGACGGCGCACGGCGCCGGGCTTTCTCAAGCCTTGCCGCCCACGGGGTCGAGCGCTTGTGATTGCCACTGGCCAAGCTGGCGGTATTTTTCGTAGCGTTGATCGAGCAACTGCTCGGCCGGTAGCGGCGCGAGCTCATCCAAAGCGGAAACGACACCGGACCAAACGCGCGTTACCACGCCGTTCGTATCTCGATGCGCGCCGCCCAGCGGTTCGGGAACGATTTCGTCGATAATGCCAAAGCGTTGCAAATCCTGTGCCGTCAACTTCAACCGTTCCGCCGCTTCTTCCGCCTTGGTAGCGTCAGACCAGAGAATTGCCGCGCAGCCTTCGGGCGACGCTACCGAATAGGTACTGTGCTCCAGCATCAACACCCGGTCGGCGATCGCTAAGGCCAGCGCGCCACCCGAACCGCCTTCACCGACCACACACGCGACGATTGGAACGCGGGCGATGGTGAACTCGTAGAGGCACATCGCGATGGCTTCTGACTGCGCGTGTTCTTCGGAGGCGATTCCCGGGTCGGCGCCTTTGGTATCGACCAGGGTGACGATCGGGACCGAAAATCGGGATGCCAACGCCGCCAAGCGGCGCACTTTGCGATAGCCTTCGGGAGACGGCATTCCAAAGTTCCGTTGTAAATTTTCCTTGATGTCGCGCCCGCGTTGCTGCCCGATCACCATCACCGAACGCCCCTGCAAGAGCGCGAATCCGCCGACGATCGAAGGGTCGTCGCGAAACTGCCGGTCGCCATGCAGTTCGTCGAAGCGTTCGAGTTTATCGATGTACTCCAACGAGGTCGGCCGGTTTGGATGGCGCGCCATGTTGACTTTTTCCCACGGCGTCAGCGATCCGAAGACATCGTTGAGAATCGAATGGTATTTGCTTTCGAGCGCCGCGATCTCCGACGACATTCCCATCGACTGGCTGGCGTTCGCGGTACGAATTTCCTCGATCCGACGCTCGAGTTCGAGCAGCCCGCGTTCGCGTTCGACGATGACGTTGTTGCTCATCGGTTTACCGGCTGAGTGTATTCGAGCAGGCGCGTCAGCGTCGACTTCACGTTTTGACGCTCCACGACCATGTCGATAGCGCCCTTTTCGAGCAAAAATTCTGCGGTTTGGAATTGTTCCGGCAGCTTTTGCCGGATGGTCTGTTCGATGACGCGGCGCCCCGCAAAGCCGATCACCGCGCGCGATTCGGCAACCACGATGTCGGATTGAAACGCGAACGACGCCGAAACGCCGCCGGTCGTTGGATCGGTCAACACCGTGATGAACGGCTTGCCGCCTTCAGCGAAACGCGCGACCGCGCCGGTCGTTTTGGCTAACTGGGTCAACGCCAGCATTCCCTCTTCCATTCGGGCGCCGCCCGACGCGGTGAAGATGATGCACGGAACGTCGCGACGCAACGATTCCTCGAGCAGCAGCGCGATCCGTTCGCCCACGACGCTACCCATCGTTCCGCCTCGGAAATGGAAGTCCATTACGCCGAGCCCTACCTCGAAATCGCCGATTCGCCCAAATCCGCAGACGACGGCTTCGGACAAGCCGCTCTTTTCGCGGTCGGCATTGAGTTTTTCGGGATACGAACGTTTGTCGGTCCAGTCCAGCGGATCGCCGGGCGCGATATCGGCGCCGATTTCAACGAACTCGCCATCGATCAGGGATTCGATTCGATCGAAGGCGGTCATCCGGAAATGATATTTGCAACGCGGACAAACAAACGAGTTGGCCGCCAGATCGCGGCGATACACGACCTCGCCGCAGTTCGGACATTTCGACCACACCGCAATGTCTTGCGTGCGGGCGCCATTTCGGCGGTTGGAAAGCCAGTCGGGCACGGACATCGGCATCGCGTTAGCGAGCGCCGGCGTGCAGGAGCCGTCCTAAATACAGTTTGCGCAGTTGTTTAAGGTAGTTGAAAATTTCGCTCTGGTTCAACTTCGATTCGCCGACGATACGATCGGTGAAGGTGTATGGCACCTCAACCGCTTTGCCGTACTTCCCCTTGACGATCACTTCGAGCCCGATCTTGAAACCGATGGGGTCTAACGTGACGCCGTCCAACGCCTCGCGCCTGACCAGAAAATAGCCGCTGGTCACATCTTTCACGCCGGTCAATGGTCGTGCTAACCAGCACGCAACGCGCGAGGTTACGATACGCCGTTTCGGCCAGTTGGCGATTCCGCCACCGGGCACGTAGCGGCTTCCGACCGCCAGCCCGTATTTGCCGGAGTCGACCGCTTCGACCATCTTCGGAAGCGCTCGCACATCGTGGCTAAAATCCGCGTCCATCGCTCCGAGCGCGAGGGATTCGGGGCGTGCGGTCTTCCAGCCGTCGATCACGCCCGAAGAAAGACCCATCTTTCCAGGACGATGCAAACAGCGAACCGGAAGTTCTTGCGAAAGCCGGTCGACGATCGCACCGGTTCCGTCGGGCGAGTTATCGTCGACGACGATGATTTCGCCATCGAGACCGTTCGCACGAAACGTCTCGTCGAGGGTGCGCAGCAGCCTCTCGATGCCGCCGGCCTCGTTGTACGTCGGGATGACAATGGTAAAGGGCAACGCCATATTCAATCGCGATACTTACGACGGCGACGCGTTCAGTTCCGGCCCGTCGTTGCGACGGACGCGTCGGCAAAGGCTCCGATGACCGCTAGCAACGCCAGCGCCGCCGTTTCGGTGCGCAAGATGCGCGGCCCGAGCCATAGCAGTTCGGCCCCACGTGCGGTCGCGGCCTCGGCCTCGGCGTGGCTAAATCCGCCCTCCGGTCCGATCGCGACGATCGCCGATCGAACGCCGCGCAACGTTTGCTCGAGGCGCTCGCGCAACGGAATTTGTGGCGCTAACTCCCAGGCGAACAGCGCGACGTCGTAGTCGTCGAATGCGGCAATCGTTTGCTCGAACGGAACCACGCCGGCAACGCGCGGAATGTCGAGCCGGCCGCATTGCCGGGCCGCGTTTTCGGCCAGACGTCGCCAACGCTCGACCTTGTGAGAGCCCTCGCCGGCGATGCTTCGCTCGGATGTAAACGGCAAAATCGCTCCGGCACCCAGTTCGGTCGCTTTCTCAATCACGTAGTCCATCTTCGAACCCTTGGGAACCGCTTGCGCGATGTCGATGCGTACGATCTCGACCGGCGCGGTTGTTTCGCGCCGCACCAGTTCGGCTCGCATCCCGGCTGATTCGTGGGCCAGAATTGCGGCGAATAACGTGCCCGATGAATCGACGATCTCGAGCGCATCGCCGGCGCGCATACGCAAAACGTTGGCGATTTTATGGACGTCGCTCCCATCGATCTCGACGTGCGATCCGATCTCGTGCGTCCCTGCGACGAAGAAGCGGCGCGCCGGCATCTACTCGGGCCGGAACGCGTCCTTGACGCGATCGAAAAACGAACGTTCTTCGACGGCATCGCCTTCTTCGCGAGCGTACTCTTCGAGCAACTCCCGTTGACGGCGCGTGAGTTTGGACGGAACGGCGACGTTAACGCGTACGAAATGGTCGCCACGTTGCGAACCTCGAACGGCGGGCATGCCGTGTCCGCGAACGCGCAGCGTCGTACCGGATTGCGTGCCGGCGGCAATTTCCAACTCTACGTCGCCGTCGAGCGACGGAACCGCGACCGTCGCACCGAGGGCGACTTGTGGGAAGCCGACCGTGACGTCGACGTACGTATCCATACCTTCGCGACGGAACAGCCTATGGTGCGCCACGTTCAGATACACATACAAATCGCCGGGCGGTCCGCCGTTACTTCCAGCCTCGCCGTTTTGCGCAATTCGAATTCGCGAACCGTCGTCGACGCCGGCCGGAATCTGCACCGTTAAGCGCCGCTCCATCTGACGCCGGCCGCTCCCCGCGCAACCCCGGCACGGATGTTCGATAAAATGGCCTTCGCCGCGGCATTTCGGACAGGCGGCCTGGGTGACCATTTGTCCGAGCGGCGTGTGGCGCACGACGCGTGCCACACCGGATCCGGCGCAACGGTCGCACGGCGTTACCAGCGTGCCGGGTTCGGCACCGCTGCCGTGGCACACGTCGCACTGCCCGACGTGCTCGAACGAGATCTCGCGGCTCGTTCCGGCAAACGCGTCCTCGAGCGTTATTTGCAAATCGTAGCGTAAGTCGGCGCCGCGCTGAGGCCCAGCATGCCGCACGTTGCCGCGCGCGTTGCCGAAAAACATATCGAAGATGTCGCCGAATCCGCCCGCACCGAAGCCGAAATCGCCGCTAGCATTACCATTGCCGTTCGAGCCTACGGTTCCGAATCGATCGTATTGCTCGCGTTTGGCCGGATCCGAAAGCACTTCGTACGCTTCGTTGATGGTTTTGAAATGCGATTCGGCCGCCGGCTTATCGTCGGCGACGTCGGGGTGATGTTTGCGCGCGAGTTGACGATACGCCCGCTTAATGTCGTCCCCGGATGCGCCCTTGGGGACGCCGAGGATTTCGTAGTAATCGATCGTGGACATGAAGGAGTCGGATTACCTACCGTTGGTGTCGGAGAGTCGCTCGCTGAGCGTTTGCGCCGTGCCCGCGGCAAGCGCTACAAGTCGTCCGTATGGCATGCGCCGCGGTCCGAGGATCGACAGCGTGCCCATCGCGTGCGGTCCGAATCGGTATGGAACGGTGACGACCGATAGATCGGTAAGCTCCTCGCTTCCGAGTTCGGCACCGATCTTGACACTCACCGATTCGTTGGCCATCGCGTCGGCGACGATCTGATAGAGCGTCTTCTGTTCTTCGACAATCCGTAGAATGGAACGCAGCTTGCGCAAATCGTGAAACTCTGGTTGATCGAGTAAGTTTTGGGCGCCGGCCGCGGCGATCGGCGGGCGTTCGCTGGAACGTGCCGACGATAGAGCGGTGACGACGGCGTTGCGAAGGTTGGCGTCGGCGCCGACACGATCTGCGACTTGCATCACGTCTGCGTCGATGACCTCGCGCACTTGACGATCGGCGAAGCGGTCGTTCAACGCGTTGGAAAAACGGGTCAGATCGTCTGGTCGCAAATCGTCAGTCGATTCGAACAAGCTTTGCGCGGCGACGCCGAGCGTGGTTACGACGATCGCGACTCCGGTGCGCGGCGACAGCCAAATCAACTGGATGTGCTTGAACGTCTCGGTTTGCTGATAGGGCTTGGTGACGAACGCCAAATTATTGGAAAGCCGCCCGAGCAACCGGGTCGTGCTTTCCACCAACTCGTCGAGTTCGTGGCTAGCGTCCCGCAACTCGTCGCGAATCCGGCGGCGGTCTTCGGAGCTGAGCTCCTCGGGTTCCATCAGCCTGTCCACGTACTCGCGGTACCCCGCGTCCGAGGGGATGCGTCCGGCCGAGGTATGCGGCTGAACCAGATACCCGCCCGCCTCCAACTCGGCCATTTCATTACGAACCGTCGCGGAGCTAACGCCAAGCTGGTACTTCTGCGTGAGGGTTTGCGAACCGACGGGTTCGGCGGTAGCGATGTATTCGTACACCACCGTAGCTAAAATGTAGGCCTTGCGCTTGTCGAGCACGCCCGGGTCGTCCCTCATAGCCTCCTACAATAGCACTCTACGGCCTTGAGTGCTAGCACCACGTCTGCCCGTTCGCCGGAAGGCCGGGGGCGCCGGCCTCGTAAATTGCTCGCCATGAGCGAACGCAGGCACGCCATCGAGTCGCTATTTGAGGAAACGCGACGCTTCGAACCGTCCCCGGCGGTGGCTGCGCAAGCCAACGCGGGTCCCGAGATCTACGAAGAGGCGGAGCGCGACTACCTGGCCTTTTGGGCGAAATGGGCCGGCGAGCTCGACTGGATCACGCCCTTCACCAAGACGTTGGAATGGAACGAACCGTTCGCTCGCTGGTTTGGCGACGGCGAGTTGAACGTGTCGGCGAATTGCCTCGATCGGCACGTCGAGGCGGGGCGCGGCGACCGGGTGGCATTTTATTTCGAGGGCGAACCGGGCGACCGTCGCGCGATTACCTATCGCGAACTCCGCGACGACGTCAGCCAGTTTTCGAACGGTCTGCGTACTTTAGGGATTGGCAAAGGCGATCGGGTCGCCATCTATATGCCGATGATCCCGGAACTCGCGGTAGCCATGTTAGCGTGCACGCGAATCGGCGCCATCCATTCGGTTATTTTCGGCGGCTTCTCGCCCGAATCGATTGCCGACCGGGTGAACGACTCCGAGTGCGTTGCGCTGATCACCGCCGACGGCGGCTGGCGTCGCGGAAAACGCGTTCCGCTCAAACATAATTGCGACGTCGCGATGGAAAACACGCCGTCGATCCGTCATTGTATCGTCGCTCAGCGTACCGGTGACGCCGTCTTCATGCGCGAGGGTCGCGATCATTATTGGAGCGAGGTGATCGCAAAACAATCCAAGACGTGCGCGCCCGAAACGATGAACGCTGAAGACACGCTGTTCTTATTGTATACGAGTGGGACGACCGCCAAGCCAAAGGGCATCAAACACACGACCGGCGGTTACCTGACGCAAGCGCTGATGACGCATCGCCTCGTTTTCGATATCAAACCCGAAACGGATATCTATTGGTGCACGGCGGATCTTGGTTGGGTTACGGGGCACACGTATATCTTGTACGGTCCGTTGGCCAACGGTTCCACCGGTGTCATGTACGAAGGCACGCCGGATTTCCCCGATAAGGATCGCTTTTGGGAAATCATCGAGCGATACCGCGTTACGATTTTGTACACGGCACCGACGGCGATCCGCACGTTCATGAAGTGGGGCCCGGAATATCCGGAAAAACACGACCTATCGTCGTTACGATTGCTCGGAAGCGTCGGCGAACCGATCAATCCCGAAGCCTGGATGTGGTATCGCGAATGGATCGGTGGTAATCGCACGCCCGTACTCGATACGTGGTGGCAAACCGAAACTGGCGGAATCATGATCGCGCCGTTGCCGGGGATCACGACGTTGCTACCGGGCAGCGCGACCCGGCCGTTACCAGGCATCGCGGCCGACGTGGTCGACGAGCACGGAAAATCGGTCGGCCCGGACGGAGCCGGATATGCCGTATTGACCCGTCCGTGGCCGGGCATGTTGCGCGGCATTTGGGGCGACGACGAACGTTACAAGGAAACGTACTGGAGTAAGTTTCCACACATCTATTTCGCCGGGGATGGATGTCGCCGCGACGCCCGTGGCAACTACTGGTTCATGGGGCGAATCGACGATGTGATGAACATCAGCGGCCATCGCATCTCGACGACCGAGGTCGAGAGCGCTTTGGTCGACCATCCGCGCGTCGCCGAAGCAGCAGTGTGCGGACGCTCCGACGACACGACCGGACAAGCGATCTACGCGTTCGTTACGTTACGCGGCGGCGAAAGCGGCTCCAGCGAACTGGCCGACGATCTGCGCGACCACGTTGCCGAAAAACTCGGCAAGTTCACACGGCCGAAGTACGTCACGTTCACGCCCGAGTTGCCGAAGACGCGCAGCGGCAAGATCATGCGCCGCCTGTTGCGCGATATCGCCGAAGGCCGAACGCTCGGCGACACCACGACGCTGGCCGATTCGAATGTCGTACACGAGTTGCAAGAACGTGCGAAGAGCGAAGCCGCGAGCGCCGATTGACCGTCGTCCGCGGCCCGCTCGACGCTTCGCTCAGCAAGCAAATCTTGCGACCAAGCGACGATTTTGCGGATTTCGTCGGACAGTATTTTTTTGATTCTCAACGCTACGGCGGATTGAAACCCGACTCTACTCTTCTCAATCGCTTGATCGGGCTCGAACGAGAAACGGCCATCGCGATGATCGCTTCGAATTTGCCTTCAGCCCAGGTGAACCTGCTTGAGGCCGCCGTTCAGTTAGATATGCGAAACGCGATTCCGATACTCAAGTCGATGCAATCGGAAGAATACGACGATTACGAGCAGTACGTCATCGCCAAGGCTATTT
>DASXXU010000072.1:0-4872 GCA_036502885.1 Candidatus Tumulicola sp. | reverse complement strand
CGACCTCAGGCTCCGAACCGGGTTCGATAAACTATGCTCCCAACTACTCGCTGTGGTTTACCGAATCGAGAGCAAACAAGATTGGAACCATCGGCCCGTCTCGAGTCATTGCCGAGTTTCCGGTGAAGACCGCTCACAGCGGTTTGTTTGACATTACCCGCGGCCCGGACGGTAATATGTGGTTCACCGAAACGGCGGCCGGAAATATCGGCACGATCACGCCCAAAGGTTCGGTGAGAGAATTCGCCGTTGGCGCCAACACGGAACCGGTCGACATCATCACGGGCCCAGACAACGCGCTGTGGTTCACCGAAACCGGCACGACGCAAATCGGACACCTCACGACGTCCGGCGCGCTGCGTCATTTCGAAGCGGGCACGCAAAAATTGAGCGGCGGTCTCACGGTCGCAACCGACGGCGCGCTGTGGTTCGGTGAAGAGTCGAAGGTAGGCCGTCTCAACGCTGGCGGAATGTTGACGGAGTTCGATCTTCCCACGGGGACCTGCGAAACGGGCGCCGTTTTTGGGTGGACCGACGGCGGCATCCTCATCGGCATCATCAAACGCGATGGGCAAGGTGGTCTCGTCAGCGTTACGCGCACCGGGAGTCTACGCGAGTACGACCTTCCGCAAAGATATTTGTTGCCGATCGAGATGGCGTTGACGCCGGAGGGCGCCTACTGGATGGCGCTGCAAAGCTTTAGGAAAGGCGTCGCCGTGTCCACCGTGTACGAACTGCGCTGAGGTACTAGCTTGCTAGGGAATTTAGTCCCGGCCGCTAAGAGCCCAAGGTACCGTACCGTATAGTCACGGAGGCCTTTTCGCGTGTTCAGAAACCGCCTGTTCGTATTTCCCGCGATCGCACTCGTATTTGCGGTCGGCGTTATGATTAATGGCCAGCGCGTCACGGCACAGGATACCGCACCCGCGGCCACAACTCGTCCCGAATTTCGAGAGCCCGTGGTGCTTGCTAGCAAGAACGGCGTCCTGGAACTTTCGCTAACGGCGCATCAAGGCACAGCGCAATTCGACACGGTTGCGACGCCCGTAAAGAACATGCTGGTGTTCGCGTATCGGCTCGAGCGCGGTACCGCCTCGAACGGTCAAACCACCGGTGACAATATGTACCCCGCCCCCACGCTGCAAGTATTTCCGGGTCAGACGCTGATCGTGCACGTCAATAACGAGTTGGCGGGCCTCACGATTCGCGACTACTACTCGCCCGCGTACACGCCGAAGGGACAACCGGTTCCGATCTATGCGCCGATGCTGACGTCGTCGCCGTTCAACTTGCACGTCCACGGCGTGCACGTCAGCCCCAAAGGCAACTCGGATAACGTCTTGATGGATATTCAAGCCGGAATGTCGGTAACGTATGTTTACCACATTCCGAAAACGATGCCGCAGGGCGCGTATTGGTATCACAGCCATCTGCACACGCTGACGATGTTGCAAACATTTCTTGGGTTGGCCGGCCTACTAGAGATCGGCCGTCCCGACGGAAATCTGCCGGTCGTAACGCAGCATCAAATCCCGGTTCGAAACTTTATTCTGCAGAACAATGCGGTGTTCGACCGGGCCGACGGCCTCGCGCAAAGCAGCAACTACAATTGGCCGAAGGAGGGGATCAGTACGTTGACGCCTCCGACCGGGACGCAACTGGCGGATGGAACCTATCAACCATCCCTCGCGCCGGTCAACTTTACGGATTCGCCCAAGGGAACCAAATATGCGACGGCATGGTGGGCCGGCCCGCCGCAGTCGCACGAAAATAATCGCGGCGTCTTTCAGTTCATTCCGGCTAATCTCCAAGCGTTCGCCCCTGCAAGCGGCAACGCGGCCGACGACGTTCCGGCCAATCCCGAACTTCCCGATGCAAAACGCGACGTACAGTTCACGGTGAACGGACAGTTCGAACCGGTCGTGCGAAGCAAGGCCGGCCAGACGGAAATATGGGTTCTCGAAAACATTACCGACATGGCCTACATCAACGTCGAGTTGACGGATACTGCGACCGGCCGTCATCCCAAGATCGCCATGGTCGGCATCGACGGAAACCCGTTTCCGGCGGTGCACTATCCGCCGACGGCGGGCGGCACCGAACTGCTGCTTCCGCCGGCAACGCGCGTTGCGATCGCGGTGACGATGCCGAAGACCGGCGACCTGGTTCTTTCGATGCCACCGCTGGGACGTGGTGTCAAAACGATGACGCAGCAGGCGGTTCAGTACACGAATAATGGGACCCAGAACTCGCCCGCGACGCTGGGTACCATCAGCGTCTTACCGAGCGCGCTCAGTTACAACGACGGTTTCTTCGTGTTTCCGACCCAAGAGCTGGCGCGCGCCACCACCGAAGCCGGTCGTGGACAATCGACAGCTTTCGTCGAGGGACAGAAGCTGCACGCCTACACGTCGTTTATCGACTTATCGCGCACCAAGCCGGCCGTTCGCCGCACGCTTGTAATCAACGGCGGGTTTTACAATAACTACGCCAACACGAACGATCCGAAATCGTTCGTCTACGCATTCGACGGAAACGCATTTCCGTACATTCCGTTGATTCAACCGCGCCTCGGGTCGGTCGAAGAGTGGACGTTTATCAACCACAACAACGACGAGCACCCGATCCACGTGCACGTCAACGATTTCCAAGTGACGAAGTACGACGACCCAACCACCGGCCTACGGCTCGGCCCGGAGATGTGGGGTGAGGACAACGCCAACGTGCCCGCGCCGACGATGGGCGCGAACGAGAAGGTCGTATCGCCCGGCGTGCTCTCGATGCGCACCGAGTTCGAGGAGTATACCGGTACCTACGTCCTGCATTGTCATCGGTTGAATCACGAAGACAACGGCTTGATGGCGCTGATCAACGTGATCCCCGCCGTCTCCGCGTACGCCGTCGCGGTTCCGGGTTCGAAGGGGCGTCCCGCGCGGGTACGCGTGTACGATGGTAACGGCGACCGTCTCATTCGAACGGTGACCCCATTCCCCGCGTACGACGGAACGCTTAGCGTCGCGATGGGTGACGTTAACTCGACCGGCGTGTTGGATCTCATCGTCGGAACGGGCAAGGGCGCGAGCCCGGGAATTACCGTGTACTCCGGCAAGAGCGACTTTCGCAAAGAGATCGCGCGCTTCACACCGTTCGACCCGAGCGATCGGCAAGGCGTGACCGTCGCCGCGGCACAGATCGACGGAACGAGTGCCGACAACATCATCGTCGGTTCCCCAGCGCATTTGCAAGACCGGATCAACGTCTATGCGATGCAAACCAACGGCCAAGGTGAAGACTCCCCGAAACTCTTCACGAGCTTCGTTCCCTTCGAGAACGATCGCAGCGGCGTGACCGTTGCGGCCGGAATCGTCGACTTGATGTCGGGACGGTACAGTATCGTAGCCGCGCCCGGCGCAGGCCCCCCAACGGTTGTGAAAGTGTTCAAGCTCTGGCTGTTAACGCCGATCCCGGGCTTCCCGGCGCAAGTCGATGCGCAAAACATGCATCAAGATTCGCAAGGGCCGGTTACGACCGCAACCTTCGCGCCGTTCGGTAACGACTATCGCGGCGGCGTGTCGCTCGGCGTTGGATGGGTCGCCGGCTCGCTCGGTGGGGCGCAGAGCATCGTCATCGGCCAGCACGGCGGGGGTGGCGTCGCGATCTATTCCGGTGGCAACGCGCTGCAAGGAGCGCCGATGATCTATCTGCGCGATCCACAGGAGCACGATTATCATATCGGGTTCGGTCCGATCGCACGATTGCACCCGTTCGGCACCGGCGCGGTAACGGTTGGAACGACCGCAACGACGTGGGGCGCGGATCTCTTGGTGAGCGGAACCAGCGACGGCAAGAACGTCTCGGTCGTTAAATACGATGTGTATCGCGCCGCCCCGACGGCAACGTTCTTGAGCGCCGAGAAACTCCACGTCGTTGAATCGGAATCGGGTGCGCAACCCGAAGCGTTAGGCGGAAACTAGCGCGAGAAGGTTGTCGGACGAATTGCAAAACCGCCCGGCCATATAGGCCGGGCGGTCTCATTGCAGTCTCTACGTTGCCGTTCTAACGGCGCGATGTGTTGCGGCGAGAAAACGACCGCCGATGCACCTTTGGCTCGGGTCGCGTCGCTCGCGCGGACGCCGGTTCCATGAAACCGTGTTCGCTACGCTTCAAACGCGTGCCCATCGCAGCTTCGATACGAGCGAACGAACGTGCCTCATCGCGTGAAACGAACGTCATCGCGTCGCCGGTCTTTTGCGCGCGCCCGGTGCGTCCGATACGGTGGATATAATCGGTCGGCTCGTTTGGAACGTCGTAGTTGATGACGTGTCCCAGAGCGTCGATATCGATGCCGCGCGAAGCGACGTCGGTAGCGACCAACACGCGGTAGCGACCCTTTTTGAACGCTTCAAGGGCGCGCGTGCGCTGTGCTTGCGAGCGATCTCCGTGAATGCGCTCGGCGTCGATGTTATGTCGCGCCAGAGCTCCGGCCACGCGTTCGGCCCGCGACTTGGTGCGCGTGAAGACGATCGCGTTATAGATCCGGCCATCCTTGAGCAGGTCGACGAGGAGATCCGTTTTCTTTTCCGTTTCGACTTCGTACACGACTTGCGTTACGGCGTCGACCGGCTTTCGCGCCGGCGCTAAGTCGATGCGAACGGGATCGCGTAAGAACTCGCGAGCGAGCTGAACCACCGCGCCGTCGAGCGTTGCCGAAAAGCAAAGCGTCTGACGTAGGGTCGGGACCTTGGCGAGGATACGCTTGACGGCCGGCAAGAAACCCATGTCGAGCATGCGATCGGCTTCGTCGAGCACGCAGACCGAAACGGAATCCAGGCGGATTTCGCCTTGCTGCATGAGATCCATCAAGCGTCCGGG
>DASXXU010000071.1:0-20701 GCA_036502885.1 Candidatus Tumulicola sp. | reverse complement strand
AACGATTCAGATGTTTGGATTTCCGTCGAATAAATACATCGGCCAAGTCGCTGCACCGCCCGAAGGCTTCGGATTGCCGGAGGGAATGTGCAGCGATGATAAGGGCGATGTCTACGTACCAAACGGTGGCGAATTTACGATCGACGAGTTCGCTCACGACGGCACGTTCATTCGATCGCTGAGCGATACGGGTGAGTATACGATAAGCTGCGCGTTCGATCGTTCGAGCGGCGATCTCGCTGTATCGAGCGAAACGAACGTTGAAAACGGACCTGGAAGCATTCAAATCTACGCGAAAGCAAGTGGGTCTCCAACGACCTATACGAGCAGCAGTTTCGCGCGCTTCTTCTTCCTGGGTTACATGGGAAAGACCGGCGTTTTATACCTCGACGGTCAAAACAACTCGAATCAATTCGCGTACGGATGTTTCATTAAGGGAAAAATCAAGCCGATCGCGATCACCGGCAAAACGATCAAATACCCTGGCACGGTCGCATACTCGGCAAAGACTCATTCGATGAATGTCGGCGATCAGTTAGCTGCAGTGTTGTACCAAATCTCGCCGACCGGAAAGGTCACCGGTTCTACGCCGCTAGCCGGCTCGACCGATATCTTGGTGGGAACCATTAAGGGTAGTCGTTTCATCGCTCCGGACTCGGGAAGCGGCGTCGTTCGAATCTATCCCTATCCGGGAGGCGGCAACCCTCAATCGACCATCAGTAAGCATCTCAGCGATCCAGTCGGATCGGCGGTAAGCCCGGCCGACGGATCGGATTAGCAAGCCGCCGGCTGGAGATCGTCTTGAGACGGGCTACTTCAGATAGTTTTTGAACCAGTCCGACAATAGATGCATGCGCTCGACGCGGTGGATCGGCGAACCGGTCCGCGACAGGTCGTGCGTTTCGTTCGGTACGTCGACAAACGTTATCGTGCGGCCCAGGATCTTCATCGCCGTGAAGAACTGCAGCGTCTGATCGAGCGGCGTGCGCGTGTCGTTATCCGAGTGGAGAATCAACAGCGGCGTCTGCACGTTGGCGACATACGAGAGCGGCGAGAATTTCGCGTACGAAGTGCTGGCCGGATCCCAAGCCGGGCCCCACGCATACTGCCCGCCCCCCAAGCCGCCCTTGCCGGCGAAATCGGCGACGAGGTTTTCGCTTTGGAGAAAGCTCACGACGCGTTCGGCTGCTGCCGCCTTGTAGCGATTCGTGTGCGTGATCACCCATAGCGTCGCATAGCCGCCGTACGAGCCGCCGGTCACACCGAGGCGATTGGCATCGACTTCCGGCCGTTTGACGGCTTCGTCCATGACCGATTGCGTGTCTTGGAACATCGCGTCGCCGTAATCGTTTTCCAGCGCTTCGGTGAACGCGTAATTGTGCCCGGTGCTACCCGCCGGATCGCAGAACACGACGTTGTATCCCAGACCGGCGTAATATTGGAACTCGAGAAAGAACGTATTGCCGAACTGCGTTTCCGGACCGCCATGGATGTTCAGCAGCGTCGGGCGCGGACCGCTTGCGCCGATGGCGGGCATGAACCACGCCTGCACCGTGCGTCCGGACGTACTTTGTACGGAGAACTCTTTGGGCGTCGAGAGCGTCGCCTTCGCGAGCCACGCCGCATTCACGTTGGTAAGTTGGCGCGGCGTTCCGCCGCTCACTTGTGAGATCCAGACGTCGGCCGGGTGCGTGAAGTCGCTGTACAAATATGCGACGGTCTTACCGTCGAGCGACGTCGTACACGACCACGCTTCCCCGCTCGGCGGCGTTACGTTTTGGAACGTGCCCGTCTTGGTATCGAGCGTACGAATATTGGAATAGCCGGGGCCATCGACGTTCAACAGCAGGTTGCCGTCGGGAAGCGGCGCGCCGCAAAGGCCGCCGCCCTCTTTCATATCGGCCAACAGACTGTCGCCCCAGCCGGTGGTGTTTTTTGCCACGGCGACGCGTTCGCCGCCACTCGCATCGGAGATGACCAGCTCGGGCTGCTCTGCGTTGTCTTGAACGCCGCCACGGAACCACGCTAACTCGCCGGTGCTCAGATACGCAAGGCCGTTGTTGGATTCTTGCGTCGAGGCGATCTTCTGCGGCGTACCGCCAGTTGACGAAACCGTGTATAGGTCGTTGGCGCCGCCGTCGACCGACTCACGTTGCAGCGAATTGAACGCGATGGAGCGATCGTCCGGAGCCCAACCCACCAGATTCTCGCCCCAGCGTCCGAACGTCAACTGCTTCGGATTGGAGCCATCGACGTTAACGATCCAGAGATGCGGATGATCGCGATACACAAAACCTGCGCCGTTTCCCTCGAAGAATAGCTGGTTGATCTGCTGGATGTCGCTCTTCTTCTCGTCGGCGGTCGGTGTAAAGCCGGCTTTGGCAAAGTCGACGTGCGCGTTCGGGGCTTCATCCTGGTCGTTGACCGAGAGCGCGATGCGCTTACCGTCGTGCGATATCGTCGGCCCCGAAACGCCCTTGGCGATGTTCGTCAGGCGCACGGAGATCTTCGTCGCTAGCGTGTAGCGATAGAGCTGCGGCTTCTGTTTGGGCATCGTGCGGACGAAGACGAACGCCGTGCCGTTCGGCAGCCAGGCGAAATCACCGTCACCCACGCGACCTGTAACGTTGGAAGTAATCTTGCCCGACGCGACGTCGACCAGATCGATCGTCCGGTCGTAGCGATTCTTCGGCCCGTTGGAGCGGGACGATTCGGTCAGCACGTAGGCGCCGTTGGGCGATAACGTGGCCGCATCGAGGAGTGTGAGGTGGAACAGATCTTCGGGGACGACGGGCGCCGCAAATGCCGGACGAATCATCGCCAAGGCCAGCAGCAAACCGGTAAACGCAGCCGCACGATACTTCATGCTCGCGGCGTTCAATCGAGCATTGCGAGCGACCCTTCCGGCTGCGGCGGGGGCGCGCTCAAAAGTTCCTCAAAGAAAAAACCGCGCGATCTTTCGATCGCGCGGCTCGTGTCTATCGAAGACGGGTCGAGACTACTTGGTGACCGGCTTGGCGGTCTGGGCGGTCACGTTGCTGTTGGCAACCGTGTTCGCCGTCTGGTTGAAGTTGTTCTCGGCTTGCTTCTGCGCATCGACGAACATCTGGGCAACCTTCAGGGTGTAGGCCTTGCGGATCTCGAGCATCTGGCTCGCGAAGCCGAACGACATCTCGACGAGTTGCGTCGGGCTCGGGATGTTCTCGAACGTCGGAACGGTGCCGGGCTTGACTTCGAACTCGGTGCCGAGGGCGCGGAACTTGGTCAGCGCTTCGACGTTGGCATCTTGGGTCTGCTTGAGCGCTTCGAGGCTCTCTTGCTGAAATTTGCTGAAATATTCGGTAACGTTGATGGTCATGTTGTCCCCTTCATCCCACTAATGCTTGGTTTTTGTCTCTCTGTGCTAAGTGTACCAAGCATAGCCGAAACGGTCAAGGGGTCAAGCCAAGAAAACTTCGGTAGATTCGGATGAGCGTGTCCTTCTGGTCGACCGATAGCTTGGGATCGAGCCGGATCGCCGCTTCGGTGTCGCGGCCGGCTCCATCGGGCTGCGCGGTGTCATCCAGCAGTCCAGCTTGAACGTACATCGTCTCGGCCGACAGATGTAGGGCCCCGGCGATCTGCTTGAGCACATCGGCCGACGGTTTGTAGAGCCCGCGCTCGACTTGGCTCAGGTACGGGTTGGATATTTTGGCGATTTCGGCCAGTTGGCGCATCGAGAGATTTGCCAACTCCCGCTGGGCTCGGATAAACGAGCCTAGCCCGTTCCAGCCGGCTGCGGCGTCTTTCGGGGCTTCCGTTTCGGGCCGATCCGGCTCGCGGCGCTCCGGGTCGTCCGTCACGTTTTCGCGGTCTCCTTCACTCCGAACGGCGCGCCCGTTTCGTTACGGACGTATCGCCCCGGGGCGGGCTCGCCCTGAGGCAGGGCATAGGGCTGAACCTCGGCGCCGCCCTGGGCGCCGGCCCAGACGCTCCAATCTTCCCACCAGCTGCCAGGATGGCGTTCCGCGCCCGCCAGCCACTGGTCGGCGGTCTCGCCGTGGACCGCTTGCGGCTTCGAGTAGTACAAGCTCTTTTTGCCGCCCGGCGGATTGACGATGCCCGCAATGTGCCCGGCATTGGTCAAAACGTATTTCGACGGGCCACCCACGTGCTGCGTCGTCAGATACGTCGCGTGCCACGGTGCGATGTGATCGTTTTCGGCGCCCAGGACGTACAGCGGCGTTTGAATTTTTCCGAGATCGATCGGCGTGCCCTCGATCGTGAACTGGCCGGGCTGCGCGATCGAATTGTGCAGGTAGCACGAGCGCAGATATTGCGAATGCATTTCGACCGGCATGCGCGTGGAATCGCCGTTCCAGGCGAGGATGTCGAACGCCGGCGGGCGTTTGCCCTTATACCAGCTATTCACGACATAGCTCCAGATCAAATCTTGCGAGCGCATCCAGTCGAACGTCTTTGCCATCTCGGCCGAGTCGAGGTAGCCGCGCTTACGCATGCGACCTTCCAAACGCTCGATGGTCGCTTCGTCGGTAAAGATTCCGAGATCGCCCGGGATGCTAAAGTCGATCAGCGTGTTGGTGACGGTAGCGCTTTTCACGCGATCGCCTTGGCCGCGAGCCGCGAGATGTGCCAACCCGATCAGCGTTAGCGTTCCGCCCAAGCACAACGCGCTAACGTTGACTTGTTTGCTGCCGGTAATTTCTTGCACGGCGTCGAGCGCGGCGAGAAATCCATCGCGCAAATAGTCGTCCATTTTAAAGTGCGACATCGATGCGTCCGGATTGCGATAGCTGATCGCAAAGACTTGGTGCCCGTGACGCACGGCCCACTCGACGAACGAACGGCCTGGCGAAAGGTCCATGATGTAGTATTTGTTGATCCATGGCGGGCTGAACAGCATCGGAACGGCGTGGACGTTCGGGGTTTGCGGTTCGTAGGCGATCAGCTCGATCAGCTCGTTGCGCATGACGACGCGGCCCGGGGTCGCGGCGATATTCTTGCCCAACTCGAAACCGGTCGGGTCGACTTGACGCGGATAGCCGCCGTTGTCGCGCAAATCGTCCATGAAGTTTTGCAAGCCTTGCATTAAGCTCGCGCCGTTGGTATCGACGGCTTCCTTCACGACGCCGGGGTTGAGCCACGGCACGTTGCTGGGCGAGGCCGCGTCGAGCATCAGTTGCATCGCAAAGCGCGCCTTGCGGCGCGTCGCTTCGGGTACGCGAGATCCATCGATCAACTGCATCGCAGCTTGCGAACGTATGCGAAACTCTTCCACAACGCCCGCCAGAACCGGATTGCTCTTCCACTCCGCATCGGAGAATCGCTTATCGCTCGGGTCTTGCGCGATCGAAGTCACCGGTTCTTGACCGCTGAAACGGCGCAGCATGTTGAGCCCGACGTTTTGCTCGGCCAACGCGAAGCCGGAGAGCCACGTGCTCAAACGCAGCGGATCCGACATAATGTCGGCCATCACATCGCGCAGCGCGTCGCCCAGCGAGGCGGGGTCCACGCCGGTCATTTCGATTCCGTAACTGAGATCGTCGGGAGCGATCATTACATGTACCATCCGCCGTTGACGTTGTAGACTGCGCCGGTGATGTATCCGGCTTTATCGTCGACCAAGAAGCGCACGACGTGCGCGACCTCGTCAGGTTGCCCTAAACGACGCTTCGGCGTTTGTGAAATCGCCATCTCGATCGCTTCTGAGGGCATCGCTTTGGTCATTTCGGTTTCGATGAATCCGGGTGCTACCGCGTTCACCGTGATCTGGTTTTTCGCCACTTCGAGCGCCACGGTCTTGGTCAAGCCGATCAATCCGGCCTTAGCGGCAGCGTAGTTCGCCTGACCGAAGTTTCCGCTTTCGCCAACGACCGAGCTGATGTTGACGATGCGTCCGAATTTTTGCGCGGTCATCGGTTCCAGGACCGCCTTGGTCATAAAAAACGGCCCCGACAGATTTACCTGTAGAACCGCTTGCCATTCATCCTCGGTCATCTTGCGCACCGTATGGTCGCGCGTGATGCCCGCGTTGTTGATGAGGTAGTCGATACGCCCGTGCTGCGCCAAAACCCGCTCGACCGATTCGCGGCACGAAGCTGGGATGCCGACGTCGCCTTCGTAGAAGTGGACCCGCGAGGCGCTCCCATTGAGATGGCTGCGCAGGGTGTCGGTGCGTTCGCGATCTACCGGCAGACCGAGAACCGCGACGGTTGCGCCGTCGGACGCTAGAACGCGGCTAATCGCTCCGCCAATGCCCCGCGAACCGCCGGTGACGATCGCGACGCGATTTTCGAGTGGTAAACTGCTCACGCGCTTGATTTACAAAGCGCCCGTCAGTTTTACCTCTGTTTGGCTACGACATGTCCAGTCCGCCGTTGACGGCGTAGACCGCGCCGGTGATGTAGCTTGCGTCGTCCTCCAACAGGAACTGCACGACGCGCGCCACCTCTTCGGGCTTACCCAGGCGGCGTTGCGGAATTTTCTCGACGACCTTCTCGAGAACGGCCGGCGGGATGGCCCCGACCATTTCGGTGGCGATAAACCCCGGCGCGACGCAGTTTACGGTAATGCCGCGCGGAGCCATTTCGAGCGCGAGGCTCTTGGTGAATCCGAACAAGCCGGCTTTGGAAGCGGCGTAGTTCGCCTGTCCGACGTTTCCGGTCTCGCCGATCACCGAGCTGATCATGACGATGCGGCCGGATCCGCGCGCGATCATATGCTCGAGGACGGCTTTGGTCATATTGAATCCGCCCGATAGATTGACATCGAGCACTTGGTGCCAATCCTCGACGGTCATCTTGCGAACGGTTTTGTCGATCGTTATGCCGGCGTTGTTCACCAGATAATCGACGCGTCCGAAGGTTTCCATTACTTCTTCGAAGACGCGGTTGCAATCGGCCGCGTCATCGACGCGACCCTGGTGGATCGAAATCTTGGCGCCCTCGGCGGCCATCTCGTCTTTGAAGCGCCGCGCGCTTTCTTCGCCGCGACTGTATCCGGCGGCTACGGATGCGCCGTTGCGAATTAGCTGCTTGGTAATCGCAGCACCGATGCCGCGCGTTCCGCCCGTGACGATTGCAACCCGGCCGTCAAAAATCATCTGCCACCTCCAGAGCCCGGCTTGTTCGCCGCCATATGGCGGTTCCCGTTTGCGATTCGAAGGTTCCCTTTACCCGAATCTGCCGCTGATGTAATCTTCCGTTCGTCGATCCGACGGTTTGGTGAACATTCGGGACGTTTCGTCCATTTCGATCAAGCGCCCGATGCCGGTTTCGTCGGCCAACATGAAGGCAGAATATTTCGAGACGCGAGCGGCTTGTTGTAGGTTGTGCGTGACGACGACGATCGCGTACCGATCGGTCAGCGACGTCATCAGCTCTTCGATGCTCAACGTCGAAATGGGATCGAGCGACGACGTCGGTTCGTCCATCAACAACACCTCGGGTTCGACCGCTAGCGCGCGCGCGATGCACAAGCGCTGCTGCTGGCCTCCCGAAAGCGCGGTCGCAGGCTTCGAAAGCTTGTCGCGCACTTCTTCCCACAAGGCGGCGCCGCGCAGGGCGCTCTCGGCGACCTCCATGCGCTTGGCGGCCGGCACCGAGCCGCTTAAGCCCGCGGTAACGTTGCCTAGAATCGACAACGTCGGAAAGGGGTTGGCGCGCTGGAACACCATGCCGACGCGACGCCGTAGTTCGACGACGCTCATGTCAGAATCGTAGATATCGCGATCGCCCAACAAGACTTTGCCGCGTGCGTAGGCGTTCGGCGCGATTTCGTGGATGCGGTTGAGGCAACGCAAGAGCGTCGTTTTGCCACAACCCGAAGGTCCCATCAACGCGGTTACGGCGTTGGCGGCAAACGGCATCGATACGTCTGCGACGGCCTCGCGGGACCCATAGTACGCGCTAAGATTTTCTACGCGCATCGGAGCGACGGTAGCGTTCATCGCTGCGTTCTCGGCGTGAGCACCAGACGGGCGAGGATGTTGAGCACGAGCACCGCGGTGATTAGTAACAACGCTCCGGCCCACGCCTGCGCGTGCCAGCTTGCGTAGGGCGAGATCGCGTAGGTGAAGACTTGCAAGGGCAGTTGCGCCATCGGCTGCGCGGGATTCAGTTCCCAAAACTGACTACCAAATGCCGTGAACAACAGCGGAGCCGTTTCGCCGGTAACGCGGGCGATCGCCAATAGCAATCCCGTGATGATCGCGGGACGCGCCGCAGGGACCACGATTCGCATCGTCGTCGCGAACTCCGAAAGTCCAAGCGCCAGAGCACCCTCGCGAATCGATCGTGGCACGCTGCGAATCGCTTCTTCGGACGTTCGCAAGATAATCGGCAGCATCAATATCGCGAATGCAAACGATGCGGACAGCGCCGAGAAGTGCCGGAACGGTGCGACCAGCAGCGTGTACGCGAACAGTCCGATCGCGATGCTCGGAATCCCAGAGAGCACGTCGGATAGAAAGCGCACTACCTCGGGAAACCATCCCCGACCGAACAACGCGAGAAACAATGCCCCGAGCAACCCCATTGGGAGCGCTAATAACGTCGCGATCCCAACCGTGATGAGCGTACCGACGATGCCGTTACCGACGCCGCCGCCGGTTTCACCGACCGGCACCGGAAGCTGCGTGAGAAACGCCGGGTTGAGCGCGCGCGCGCCGGCGAACGCCACGTAGCCGAGAATCAAAATCAAGATCGCGGCACCGATGATCGCGCACAGTGCCGTTACGGTCGCGCCGATCCAACTCGCCGCGTGCCGCGACGACAACGAGCGTTTCACGAGCGTGTCCTCAGGACGATCCACAGCAGTAAGCGCGCTATCGCGTTCACGATAAAGCTTACGACGAATAGCAGCAATCCGAGTTCGATCAGCGCGCTGATATACACGTCGCCGTTGGCCTCGGTGAACTCGTTGGCGATAACGCTGGCGAGCGTATAAGACGGAGCGAACAGCGATGCAGCAATTTGCGGACGGTTGCCGATAACCATCGTCGTCGCAATGGTCTCACCCAACGCGCGGCCGAGTGCGAGCACGAGCGCGCCGAAGATTCCGGCCCGCGACGCGGGTAGCACGACGCGGGCGACCGTTTCCCACTTGGTCGCTCCCAACGACATCGACGCTTCGCGCAGATCGCCGCCGATCGCGACGATCACCTCGCGACTGATCGCGGTCACCGTCGGTAAGATCATGAACGACAACACCAATCCGGCAGTCAACATGCCGACGCCGCTGATCGGACCTTGGAAGATCGGCAAGAAACCTAAATACTTTTGTAACGCCGGGCCGATGACGGTGCGCACGACCGGCGCGAGCACGAACAATCCCCACAGTCCGAAGACGACGCTGGGAACGGCGGCAAGCAGTTCGATGACAAAACCCAGCGGGCGCGCCACCCATCGCGGCGCGAATTCGGCAAGATACGTCGCGGCCAAAATACCGACCACGCCGGCCAGCACGATTGCGACCAGCGAGCTCACCAGCGTTCCGTAAATCAACGGCAGGGCGCCGAACTGATTGGTAACCGGGTTCCACTCGGACGTCCAGAGGAACTTTGGCCCGAACGCGTGCAGCGACGGCCACGAACCCTTTACGAGTTCGAGAAACAACAACGCGACCAGTATGACAAAAAGTCCTACGGCCGCGTTGACGACGAAAAGAAAGACTCGGTCCCCCGCAGCCGCGGAACGGCTACGGCGGGGCGCATCGCCCCGCGGCTGCGAAACGGCCATGTCGTTTATGCGATGCTAGTCAAATCGCGTAACGTTAGACGTGCATCTGCGAGAGGGTCTTGCGCGCGGCGCCACCGACCGAGGGCGGAAGCGGAATGTAGTCGAGACCGCCCGCGATGCGTTGAGCGTCGGGCCCCACGAGCCATTCGAGAATTTGCTGCAACACTTTCCCCTTGACTTTGTCTTGCGGGTTCTGATACACGACCGCCCAGCTGTATCCCGCAATCGGGTAACATGTCGCGCACTTCGCGTTGACGATGGAGAAGCTTTCCGGCGTTACGTCCGGTCGCGTTTCCGCGGCTGCGTGAACCGCCGAAGGGGCGTACGCGACGAACTTTCCGGCCGCGTTTTGCAAATCGGCTTGCGACATCTTGTTTTGTATCGCGTAGGCAGCCTCGACGTAGCCGATGGCACCCGGGTTGTTGCTGACTTGACCGGCGAGGCCTTCGCTGCCCTTGCCGCCGATTGCGCTCTGCGCCGGCCACGTAACGCTCTTGCCCGTGCCGACCTTGGACTTCCATTCGGGCGAAACCGAGCTCAAGTAGTCGGTAAAGATGTAGGTCGTACCCGAACCGTCCGAACGATGAACGACGACGACCGGCGTGCTCGGCAACTTTTTGCCGGGGTTGAGCTTGGCGATTCGCGGGTCGTTCCAGTTCGAGATCGTGCCAAGAAACAGATCCGCGAGGACGGCGGGCGACAGCCGCAATCCGCTCGTCATGCCCGGCAGGTTGTAGACGACCGAGACGCCGCCGAGCGCAACCGGAACCTGAAGAACGTTGCCGCCGCCGGCCGAGGCCGTTTTCACCTCTCCGGCATTCATCGGGACGTCGGTGGCTCCGAAGTCGACCGTACGCTGCGTGAACTGCTGGATTCCGCCGCCGCTACCGATCGATTGATAGTTGACCTGGACGTCGGGGTGCGTCTTACCGTACTCGAAAAATGCTTTCGAAAAGAACGGATAGTCGAACGTCGATCCCGCGCCGGTCAGCTGCGTCGCAGCCATTACCGGGGCAACCGTCATAAAAAGCGCCGCTCCAAGCAGCGCCAAACTCTTACGCATCTATGCTCCTCCGCACGAAGTGCAATCCAAAACTCCCCCCATTCTCCCGGCCCAAGAATAAGATTAGATTAAGAGCACGTAGCGTCGGCGTTAAGGAAGCGCCCGAGCGTCGCGCGCTGGGCGCACTCGGAGGCCTGACCGCAGGCCGCCGCCAAAAGCGCCGTCCGATGCCTTCCGACGTCAAGCCCTCCCTCGCCGAACTGCGCCATACCGCGGCGCACGTGCTCGCATATGCCGTCATGGATCTGTTTCCGGACGCCAAGCCGACGATCGGTCCCTCGATCGAAAGTGGCTTCTACTACGATTTCGACCGCCCGCACGGGTTCACGCCGGAAGACGTTGCGCGTCTCGAGGCGCGGATGCACGAGATCGTGGCCGCCAACTATCGGATGACCGGCCGGGAAGTGACCCGTAACGAAGCGATCGCGTACTTTAAGGATAACCCCTACAAGGTCGAGCTGGCTCGGGACATCCCCGAAGGCCAGCCGATCACCCTATACACGATCGGCGAGTTTACCGATCTGTGCCGCGGCGGCCACGCGGATTCTACCGGCGAGATCGGCGCCCTCAAACTTACCGGCGTCGCTGGAGCGTATTGGCGCGGCAACGAGGCCAACCCGATGCTGCAACGCATCTATGGCACCGCGTGGTACGACCGCGACGAGCTGGATGCGTATCTGCGGCAAGTCGAAGAGGCGCTCAAACGAGACCATCGCAAACTCGGCGTCGAACTCGATCTCTATTCGATCGAAGAAGACGCCGGCACCGGGTTAGTTTTCTGGCACCCGAAAGGCGCGATCGTCCGTGCCTTGGTCGAAGATTTTATCCGCGAAGGTTTGCGCGAGCGCGGCTATTTGCCGGTCGTCACGCCGCACGTCGTCAGCGAAAAACTGTACGAGATTTCCGGACATCTCGAAAACTACGCTGCGAACATGTTCGGCCCGCTGGAAGTTGAGGAACAACGCTTCCGGCTGAAGCCGATGAACTGTCCGGGCCACATTTTGATTTATCGCAGCCGGCTGCACAGCTATCGCGATCTTCCGATTCGTTACAGCGAATTTGGAACCGTGTATCGCTACGAACGGTCGGGTGTCGTTCACGGCCTGACGCGCGTACGCGGGTTCACGCAAGACGACGCACATCTTTTTTGCACGCCGGAACAGTTGCAGGGCGAATTCGAGCGCACGTTGGACGAGGCTATGCGTCTGATGAAGGCGTTCGAGTTTCGCGACGTCGAGTACGTGCTTTCGCGGCGCGAGGCCGGCGAACGCACGGACACCGACACGATCGCCGAAACCGCCATCCTCGACGCGCTCAAGCGATACGACCTACCGTTCGAAATCGACGAAACCGGCGGAGCGTTCTACGGCCCGAAATTGGATATCAACGTCCGCGACGCCATCGGACGCAAATGGCAACTCGGGACGGTACAAGTCGATTTCGTTCTGCCGAAACGCTTCGATCTGAAGTATCGCGCGTCCGACGGGCACGATCGCACGCCGGTGATGATCCACCGCGCATTGGCCGGTTCGCTCGAGCGCTTCTTCGGCATCTTGGTCGAGCACTACGGCGGTGCGTTTCCGGCGTGGTTGGCACCGGTGCAAGTCGCGATTCTGCCCATCGCGGAACGTCATCTGGGATACGCTCGCGAGTGCGGCGCCGCGCTCAAAGCTTCCGGCTTCCGCGTCGAAGTAGACGAAAGCAACGAGAAGCTTGGTTACAAAATCCGACATTGGAAAACGCTAAAAATTCCGTACGTACTGGTGGTCGGCGATCAAGAAGCGCAGGATGGAACGGTGAACGTCAACGAACGCGGCGTAGAAGCGAAACGAACGCTTTCGATCGTCGCTTTTTCGGACGAACTGCGCGCCGTCGTCGAGAGCAAGAAGGGCACTGCATGAGGGTAGACATTCGCGTGGCGTTCGCCGTCGTCGCGCTGGGACTCGCGGCGTGCCAAGGCGGCGGCCTCGATAGCGGCATGCCCGGAATGATGGGCCCTCCGGTTCAGCAGCCCGGCCCGATGGGCACCGGCGGAGGCGGCGGCGCGAACGGTTCGATCGCCGGTCCGCAGGTGAACGGCAACGGCCAAGTCGAGCTGACGATGCCCGGCGCGACGCTATCGCCCAACGAAGTGCAATTTGCGGTTGGCTCGGCGCCCAACGGCGTCAAATGTGCGAGCATGCTGCAGCAACAGCAGCAGTACCAGCAGTTCTCGTGTACGCTCGCCTTCAATATCCCGGCGCCCACGCCGACCCCGTCGCCGGGCGCCAGCGCAAAGCCCACGCCGACCCCGACGCCCACACCGAAACCCACGCCGACCGCGACCGCTTCGTCTGATTCCGACGATTCCGACGACGACGCCAGCCCGTCGCCGACGCCGCCCGGCACGATAACGCTCCTCATGGAACCGCTTCCCAAAGACGTGCCGGCGATGACGAACCCCGATCCGCGAGCGATGCGCATCACGCCGCTGGTTGCGTTGCGCCTGCAAAGCGACACGAACTTCGTGCTGAACGGATACGCTTCGGTCAACTACACGTTGCCCCAAATACAGTTCGCCGGACGCGCGTTTGCGATTCAGTTGTACAGCGAATCCTCGTTGCGCGGCCAACGCACCGACACGTACCTTGCAACGTATACTAAGGCGACGACGACCAACAACTCCGTGCAGTTCCAGTTCCCGATGCCGAAGGTAACGGTTCCGCGGGGGCAAGTCTGGCTTCTCGCGATGTACGGCATGAACTATCCGCCGGGCATGACGCCGAGCCCGTCGCCCAGCCCGGCAGCTTCCGGAACGCCTGGGCCGTCCGCTTCGTCGTCCCCGACCCCGAGCGCCTCACCGTAGTCGACCGGTGTTAACCGCCTGGCGCGAACTCGATCGCAGCGCTCGGCGGACGTTCGCGGCCAGCTTTCTGGGCTGGTCGCTCGACGCATTCGATTATTTTCTCCTGACCTTCGTTCTCGCCCGGATCGCGACGGATTTCAAGCACGCCGTTACCGATATCGCATTGGCGTTAACCTTGACGTTGGCGTGCCGTCCGATCGGCGCTCTCCTTTTTGGTTGGCTGGCCGACCGCTACGGCCGTCGAACGCCCTTGATGATCGATGTTGCGTGTTATTCGCTGATCGAGCTCCTCACCGCGTTCTCGCCAAACTTCGTCGCGTTCTTGGTGTTGCGCGCCCTGTATGGTATCGCGATGGGCGGCGAATGGGGCGTCGGCGCGGCGATCGCGATGGAAGCGGTGCCGCCGCAACGGCGCGGCTTATTTAGCGGCATCTTGCAAGAAGGCTATATGGTCGGGTATCTGTTTGCCGCGGGCGCCTACTTCGTGGTGTTCAAACTGACGGCGCTGGCCGGCCTGCAATCGATCGATTGGCGCATTCTGTTTGCGGTTGGATCGCTTCCGGCGTTCTTGGTGCTGTATATCCGCGCGTACGTACCGGACACTCAGCGGGCCGTTATGCCCGCCCGGCCTCGCGCGTCGATCGATGCATTCCGCGAAATAGCGCGACATTGGCCGCTGGCGATTTACGCGGTCGCGTTTATGACCGGAATGAACTTCATGTCGCACGTACGCAAGACTTGTACGCAACGTTTCTGCAGCGGCAACACGGATTTGCAGCCGGTACCGTCTTCGCGCTGTCGGCGATTGGCGCGATCGGCGCGATCGCCGGCGGAATCGTATTCGGTGCGTTCTCACAACGCATCGGAAGACGTCCCGCGATTGCGATTTGCGCCGTCCTCGGCATCGCAATCGTTCCGCTATGGGCTTTCAGCCACAGCGTCGCGTTGCTGGCGTGCGGCGCGTTTGCGATTCAGTTCGCGGTGCAAGGCGCGTGGGGCGTGATTCCCGCACACCTCAACGAACTTTCCCCACCCGCCGCGCGAGCGACGTTCCCCGGTTTCACCTACCAACTCGGAAACGCGTTCAGCGCGGTCGTTCCGCTGCTGATCGCGTGGCTGGCGGCCGAATTTCGTCCGGCCGGGGGATCGCCGGATTACGCCAAAGCAATGGCCATCGTCGCCGGGATAACGTTCCTAGCCGTTATCGCGCTAGCATTGTTGGGCTATGCCGTCCGCCCCGAAGCGCGCGAGCGCGCGCTCCGGTCGGCATAGTTAGATCGTAAAAGCGACGATCTCGTTGCGTTCGCGATGATTCGTCCAAAAACGAGTTCCATCGCTAGCTAGACCACGAGCCGCGAACGGTACGCGCGCTAAATCCTGAAAGTTCGTACCTTCGGCGTCGACTTTTCCGAGAAAATATCGATCCGACGCTTCATCATCGGTGGTGATCACGTAGAACGAGCCGTCGCTGAAGCATTGTCCGCAAACGCCGCGCGGCAGATCGATCGTGCGGACGATGTTTCCGCGTTCGTCGATGCCGACGATTCGTTTGTTGTACCACTGGCTCACGTATAAACGAACGCCATCGTAGCTAAGATGCGAACCCGTGTCGTCAGGACACGGAACGGCATCTTGCTCTTTGAATCCGTGGCCCGGAATGAACCGGCGGATGATGCGCGAGTCGTCGGCTCCCTCTCCGCAAATCGCGCGCAACTCGTCGCCTACAACGGTGATGCCCCACGGCTTACCGGGCGCTTTGTCTTCTTCGACGATCGTCCATTGATGCGCGTCGATCGCATAAATCCGATTCGTATCGATCGATCCCATCCAGAGCTTGTCTCCGTCGAGAGCGATCGACTGCGGGTGCGGCGCCGGCGACGGAAGGCGCATCGTTTCCGAAATATCGTGCATATTGGCCCGCTTTTTCTGCACGCGACCCGGTTCCTGGCGCGTTCGCGGCGAATGACGCGATGGTGCTGATCTTGGGAATCGAAACGTCGTGTGACGATACCGCAACCGCGGTCGTACGCGACGGGCGCGACGTGCTGTCGAGCGTTTCCACGCATCAAAACGCATTTCACGAACGCTACGGCGGGATCGTTCCCGAAATCGCCGGACGCCGTCACGTAGCGCTGCTTTCCGCCGCCGTCGAAAACGCACTCGAGCGTGCCGCCCTTTCCTTGGAGCAAATCGACGCGATCGCGGTTACGCGCGGTCCCGGCTTAGCCGGCAGTCTAGTCGTGGGGGTGGCTGCGGCGAAGGCGCTTGCGTTCGCATCGCGCACGCCGCTGTTTGCGGTCAACCATCTTCACGGCCATATCTTCGCGCCATTTCTAGATCGCGCAGAGCCTCCGCCGTACCCTTTTCTAACGCTGCTCGTCTCGGGCGGCCACTCCCAGCTGGTCTCGGTGGAGTCGCCGACGCGCATGACGGTCCTCGGAAAAACACGAGACGATGCCGCCGGTGAAGCCTACGATAAGACCGCACGCTTGTTAGGACTTCCCTACCCGGGCGGTCCGGAGCTCGATCGTCTGGCCCGCGAGGGCAATCCGTCGGCCTACGTTTTTCCGCGACACCGGCCGGCCGCTGGTGCGCTCGATCTCTCATTTTCCGGCCTCAAAACGTCCGTACGGTACTTCCTGGAAAGCGACGCCGGCCGCGACGCTCCGCGGCAAGACGTGGCGGCGTCCTTCCAAGCTGCGGTCGTCGATGTGTTGATGGCGCGTTTACGATCGGCGTTCGAACGCGGCGCGTATGCCGCGGTCGCACTTTCCGGCGGCGTGGCGGCCAACTCGGCGTTACAAGCCGCGGTGCGAGACTGGAGCGAGCGCAGGGGCGTTCGCGCGTTTATTCCGCCGCCCGCATATTGCACCGATAACGCGGCCATGATCGCAGCGGCGGCATATCATCAGCGTGCGCTGGCCGAGGTAGATCCGCTGGCGCTCTCGGTCGACCCGAACCTGCCGTTCGCATTTTCCTCTTGACCCTCGGGGTCGCCCATGGTACAGTTTGCCGCATGTTTGCGCCCGACCACGCATCACTGATGCCATACACCTGCCGGATGTGTAGTCAGCCGGCGGGGGTCGTCGCGCAGCGCTAGGTAACGCACCAAACGCTTCGCACGCCCTCGCCGATAGGCGGGGGCATTTTTGTTTCCCAGCTTTCCCATCGCACAAGGAGGCCGGAAATGCATGTAACCGTGGGAATCGGTTTGCTCGGATGTGGCACGGTCGGAACGGCCGTCGCCGAAAGGCTCGTCGGGGCCAACGCCCCGCGCCCGCGCGGCGGCGTGGCATGCGAGTTGCGTGCCATCGCAATCGCAGACCCGCTCAAGATCCGCTCGCAAGCGCTACGTCGCGATCTCTTCACGACGGAAGCGCGTGCCGTCATCGACGACCCGAACGTCGACGTTATCATCGAGTGTATCGGCGGTACCAGCATCGCTGCTGAGTTGGTGGAGCGCGCGCTCTCGCACGGGCGCCACGTCATCACCGCCAATAAAGATTTGGTCGCAACACAAGGGCCGCGCTTGCGTGCCCTGGCCGCCGCATATTCCACGCAACTGCGTTACGAAGCGGCCGTGGGCGGTGCAATTCCGGTCGTTCGCACGGTGGTCGACGCCTTGGCGGGCGATCGCATAGAGGCGGTCGGCGGCGTGCTGAACGGAACGTGCACGGCGATTCTTTCGTCGATGGAGGGGGGCGGCTCGTACGCATCCGCCCTGGATGACGCGCGCGCGGCCGGCTTCGCCGAAGCCGATCCGGCCAACGACGTCGAGGGCATCGATGCGGCGCATAAACTGGCGATCTTAATGCAGGACGCGTTCGGTTTGGCAATCGTGTCGCCGCGTATACGCCGCCGAGGCATCACCGCGATTACCGCTCGGGAGATCGAAATTGCTGCGCGGTACGACGCGCGCATTCGATTGGTCGCCGCGGCGGTGCGATGCGGCGACCGCGTTGCGGCCGAAGTCGGCCCAATGTGCGTCGCGTCCAGCCATGCGTTTGCGCGTACGGTTGGTGCGGAAAATGTTGTCGAGATCCGCGCACGCGATGCCGGACGTCTCGTGTTGCGGGGAATCGGCGCCGGCGGATCCGCAACGGCATCGGCCGTTCTCGGCGATCTCGATTCGACGATCCGGACGCTCGGTCACGGGCGTCCGGCTACTGCATCGGCATCCGCTTCTTGGCCCGCACCGGCGCTGGATGTCGTGCCGCTGTTCCCGTCGCTCGAACGGTTTCCCGAACTACCGCAATATCCGGTGTGGAACGACGCGTGTTTCAGCGACGTTCCATCCGACGCCGATTTGCTCGAAGTGCAGGCGCGCTAAAACGAGTGCGCGAGGAAACGGTTTCGATCGGAGCGTTGCAACTCGCAGGCGGTTCGACGCTTCCGAACGTCGAGCAGCGCGTAACGATTTACGGCGATCCCGTTGCTCACGCAGGGCGAATCGTTCTGGTCAATCACGCGTTGACCGGCTCAAGCCGCGTCGCGGAATGGTGGCCAGGCATCGTTGGAAGCGGCGGGTTGTTCGATCCGGCAGACTGTTGCGTCATTGGAATCAACGCGCTGGGCAGCACCTACGGCAGCACCGGACCGAATGGCGCGCCCTTTCCGCGAATAACCGTGCGCGATCTGGTTCACGCGCAGCGTCGGGCCTTGGACGCTCTCGGGATCGAACGGCTTTGGGTGACCGTCGGCGGCTCGCTGGGCGGCATGCAGGCGCTGCAGTGGGCGATCGATTACCCGGAACGCCTCGAGCGCGCGATCGTCGTCGGAGCGCACGATCATCATACCGCCATGGGGGTCGCGCTCAACTCGGTACAGCGCGATGCGATCGCACTCGATCCGCAGCGCGGGCTGGGGCTCGCGCGCAAGATCGCGACGCTCACCTATAAAAGCGAGGCGTTGTTCGGCGAGCGGCACGAACGCCGTCCCGACCGGCTCGGCCGCGATATGTTCGACGTCGAGGGATACCTCCAACGTCAGGCCGACGTGTTTATCGAGCGAATGAACGCGTACGCCTACGCGGCGTTAACGCATGCGATGGATTCGTTCGACGTGCGCGACGCGATCGAACGCGCGCGCGTGCGACCGAAGCTAACCTTCGTTGGAATCACATCCGATTGGCTGTTCCGTCCGCAAGACGTGCGAGCCGCCGCGCAACGATGCAGTGCTGCCGGCTTCGACGCCGATTATTTGGAACTGCGCAGCGATCACGGCCACGACGCTTTTCTCGCCGAGCCCGCCCAGCTAGCCGCCATCCTCCGGCCAATTTTACAGCAAAGCCCTACTACGCATCCCTCAAGCCGCGGAACAGCATGATGCGATAGCCTTTGCTCTCGATCACGATCGACGTCACGCAGATCTCTTCGCGCGCCAACACCGAATCGGTCTCCCAATCGTCGCGCTCGCTGTTATAGACTCGGGTGTGATATCGCACGCCCGGTTCCAGAAGGGCAGATAGGTCGACCGGCACGGCGGTCGTGGCCTCGCTGACGTTGCCGACGAGCACGGCGATTTCGCGACCGCGTTGCAACGCCACCACCCGAGCGATCCGCGAAAAGATCGGCACGCGATCCGAGACGTCGGTTTCGTACAGCGAGTGAGCGAATTTCGTATTGACCTCGCAGGTCGTGAACAACGTCATCGAGCCTTGCGTACGCACGGCAAAATACGTTATCTCGTTACCGTGGAACGGCAAACGGCGCAACGCCACCCATTTCCAGTTGGCCGGGATCAGCGGATTGATCTCCGGCCGCTCGCCGCTGAGCGTGAGGCCGCAGACGCCTTCGATCGCCGCCCATAAGAAACGCGGGGGTTCCCACGGACTTAACCGCATGCCGCGATTGACCAACGAATCGCCGTCGAACCATTCGCTAAACTGGCCGGGCACGGTGTTGTGACGGCGCGGATCTCGGGCGTAGTGTTCGAACGATGCGCGTAACGCGTTCACCATGAACTCCGGATGGTAGCGCGCCGCAGCGAACGCGTACCACCACGTCAAGCCCGGCCAAACGCCACCGATCAAACCGGCGAAAGCCGATGGATCGTACCGCGGATCGAGTTCGGACGCCGTGCGCAGACCGGCCTCCGTCCAAAAATCCGGCGAATTCAATCGGGAGATGATCCGAAAACCCGTCTCCTCATCGCAGACGTGAAACATCACCGGAAAGATTTCGTCGGCGGTTACGTCCGTCCGCGGGTTGCCGTGAACGTCGATGTTCAGATAGAACAAGCCGTTGCGCGGATTTATCAGGTGCGTCTGCATGGCGGCTGCGATGCGCGCGGAGGCGTCTGCGAGTTGCTTGACGTCGTCGTCGTTGGCGTCGACCCGCTCGGCCAAATGCGCCAACTCGCGCAGCGCGGCAGAGCATTCGGCGTTGATCTCGGTTACGGCGCCGTTGATCGAGTAGTTGGCGATGATGTTGCGCCAACTTGCGATCGCCCAGACGTTGCCACGCGGATCGTCGGCCGTGCAGTAGACCAAATCGCGGTCGTCCATCTGTGAGATGATGTACTTGCCGGCCTTGAGCAGCGACGGAAAGATGCCGCGCAACCATTCCTCATCACCGGTGCAGCGGAAATGATGGTTGGCGGCCATGATATAGAGCGGCGTATCGTCGTTGATATTGAGGCCGTCGTCTTCCACGCGACCATTCAGCGCATCCACGTATTCCGGGAGTTTGCCGCTCTCGTATTGCAGCTCGGCCGATTTATCCAGCAACGAGCGCGAGAATTGCGGCATGAAGTAGTCACAGCCCATAACGAACCACGCGCAATCGCGGATCACGACGTTCGACATCACGCCCGGATCGTTGGTGAAAAGCCAGCCGATCGGATACCGCGACATGACGCGGCGCATGTTGACCTTACTCCACAGCGCACCGTCGTTGATGACCTCGTCCGGGGTAATTGGTTCGCCACGGTGCAGAATGTCGTTGAGCAACGCCAACGTGGTTCCGAGCGCCTCGAACGGCGAGGTTTCGATGAAGCTTTTTAGGGTGGCCGGATCGTCGTCCGGAAAGATGCCGGTTTTGAATGCGAACCGTTTGG
>DASXXU010000070.1:0-12609 GCA_036502885.1 Candidatus Tumulicola sp. | reverse complement strand
TCCGTGGGTTGCGGTGTTGGCATGGCGCGAGCGCAACAAAGGCTACGCCTTGATCGTGCTGACGTATCTGTTGCAGTGGCTGCCGTGGATACGATCCCCGCGTATCACGTTCGCGTACCATTTTTACGTCGATATCCCGTTGATCTGCTTGTGCAACGCGATCGTGTTGCAACGGATCCCGAAGCTGCGCGGAATAGCCGTCGCAGCATACGTCGCCGTCGTCGTTTCGAGTTTCGCGTACTTTTACCCGATCTTGGCCGCTCACGGCCTGAGCTGGAATCAGTGGCACCAGCGCATGTGGATCGGCAAGTGGATCATCGGCCCCGGTTAGCGGAGCCGATCGATTCGATAGCGCTAGATGTTGAAGTTCGAACGAAGCTCGCTGATGCGCTGCTGCACGGCGGTGCGCACTTGCGAGTTGATCCGTTCCTTCTGCTCGTCGGGCAGGCGCCGGTAGATCATATAACCGGCTGCCGATAGCAGGCCGCCCAACAGTCCAACGACGAGGGCGCGTCCGACCTCGGCGCCGTCCGCCGAGTCCTCGCCAGCGGGCTCGTTTGCGCCCTGGTGGCCGTTACCGTTTTGCGGATTCCACTGCTGCTGCGGGGGCGACGTACGAAAAGATTCCGACATTCTATTCTCCTTGCGACTGATGCCCTACTTACCCCGATACGGCTGCCTTGTTGCACCCGAGGCTGCGATGCGCACGTGTTCGGGATACTGGTCTGCGATCTCGCTAACCGCCAGTTCGGCCGTTCGAACGATCGCGACGACCGAGGCGTCGTCGCGCGCTTCCGGCGGCCAGGCCATATCCAGCACCCCGGATTCTTGGGTGGCCTCGAGCCGGACCTTGACGTGCCGTTCCAGCCCCAGACGCGCGGCCTGCAAAATGGCCGATACCGCCGCGCAAACGACATCATCACCGGCCTGGTCGTAATCCGCATGCCCCAAAGCACGAACCGCGGCCAAGCGGCCGCGGTCGTCACGAACGAAGGAAACCTCGAGCACGCCCTTAGGGCAGCGAGATTTTGTCGATCCGGATCTCCGCAAACGGTTGGCGGTGTCCGTTGAGCTTCCGGACGCGCTTTTTGGGTTTATAGCGGAAGACCAAGATCTTTTTGTCTTTGGCTTGGCGCAGGAGCGTGCCGCTGACGGTTGCGCCGTCGAGCACCGGGCTGCCGATTTTGACGTCCGCCCCGGCTCCGGCCAAAATGACCCGCTCGAACTTGATGTCGTTGCCTTCGGCTCCGGCCGGCATATCGCAACGGATAACGTCGCCCTCGGCGACCTTATATTGCTTCCCGCCGGTCTCGATGATCGCGTACATAACCAACGTACAGTATCAGCCGCGTGGGCCGGTGTCAAATACCAGCAGGGCTGTCGTCCAGATAGATATCGCCCGCTTCCTCCTTGATCGCGTAGGTAATCAGCGGAACCACAGCCGGGAGCGTGAGCGCGGCGCCGGTGCGTACGTCGAAGGTCGCGCCGTGGCGCGGGCAGACGATGCACGCGCCCTCGAGGTCGCCTTGGTCTAGCGGACCGCCGTCGTGCGTGCACACATCTTCAATGGCGAAGAAGTTGCCATCCACGTTGCAGAGCAGAACCTCTTGGCCCTCGACCACGACACGATGCGTCGTGCCGGGTGCGACGTCGGACGCCCTCGCGATCTTGCGCACCGTCAGCCGACGGCGCCTTCCATCTCCATCTTGACCAAACGGTTCAACTCTACGGCGTACTCCATCGGCAACTCCTTGACGAAGAAGTCGAAGAATCCGTTAACGATCATCGCGGTGGCATCGGCCTCCGATAAGCCGCGGCTCATCGCGTAGAACAGTTGCTCCTCGCCGATCTTGCTCACGCTGGCTTCGTGCTCGACGGTCGAAAGTTGCTCGTGAATCTTCATCGTCGGTTTGGTGTCGCTGGACGAATGATCGTCCATGATCAACGCGTCGCAACGAACGCGCGTCTTCGCGTTGGTCGCTCCGGGGAAGATCTCGACCAGGCCGCGGTACGTCGTCTTACCACCGTGGGCGCTGACGCTCTTGTTGGTTACCATCGACGTCGTGTTGGGCGCCGCGTGAATAACTTTAGCGCCGGCATCCTGATGCTGTCCGTCGCCGGCAAACGCCATCGAAAGAATTTCGCCGCGCGCGCCTTCGCCCATCAAGTAGATGGCCGGATACTTCATCGTCAAGCGCGATCCGAGGTTGCCATCGACCCATTCGACGGTCGCGTTTTTCTGCGCGATCGCGCGCTTGGTGACCAGATTGAAGATGTTGCGGTACCAGTTTTGAATCGTCGTGTAGCGGATCGTCGCGTCTTCCATCGCGATCAGCTCCACGACCGCCGAATGAAGCGACGACGTCGAAAACTTCGGCGCGGTGCAACCCTCGATGTAATGAACCTTGGCGCCTTTGTCTGCGATGATCAGCGTGCGCTCGAACTGGCCCATGTTCTCGGCATTGATCCGGAAGTACGCCTGGAGCGGCATGGCGACTTCGACGCCCGGCGGCACGTAGATGAATGACCCGCCCGACCAAACGGCCGAGTTGAGCGCTGCGAACTTATTGTCGCCGACCGGGATCACGGTCGAAAGATACTTGCGAACGATGTCGGGATATTGCTTGACGGCCGTGTCCATGTCGCAGAACAGCACGCCCTGCTCGTCCAACGCCTTGCTGGTGTTGTGGTACACGACCTCGGACTCGTACTGGGCCGAAACGCCCGACAGAAACTTGCGCTCGGCCTCGGGGATACCCAAGCGGTCGAACGTACGTTTTATATCGTCGGGGACGTCGTCCCAGGAGCGCTCCGTCCGGTCGGTTGACCGCACGAAGTAATGGATGTCCGCGAAGTCGATCTCGTTGAGCCGAGGGGTGTCCCCCCACGTGGGCATCGGCTTGCTCAGAAAGATCTCGTAGGCGCGCAGCCGGAACTCGCGCATCCACTCCGGCTCGTCTTTCATAGCGCTAATGCGCTCGACGATCTCCCGGGTCAGCCCCTTATCGGATTTAAAGACGTACTTTTCTTCGTCATGAAAGCCGTGACGGTAGTCTTCAACCAGGGTTTCTGGGGAAATGGGGGTCTCGAGCTTTGTCGCCATACGCTTCGAGCGTACTGCCGGAACCGTATATAGTCAAGATAATGAAGTAGTACGTTGAAAATCTAGCAGGGTTACTCGCCAATTTCGTTCACGAAGGGGTTTACAGGGGGGGTCACAGGGGATATGATTGGCGCCGGACCTTGGGTGAGGTCCACGGTTACAGGGGAAGGTGCGCCCTACGCGCCATCGCGATGAGTCGCCCGTGCACCGCACAAAAGCGCCGGCAAGAGCTCGTCGATAGGTCGGGGACGTGACCGCATAGCGGACGCCAGCCGACGTAGTCCGGAGGTGGGATTCCCCCGAGGTCAAGGAGACCTGGTAAAAAATTGAAGGCACTCGGCAGGCACATCGTGTGCGAGTTTTCGGGTTGCGACCCGTCCGTTCTCTCCGACATCGATCGAATCTCCGCCATGATGGTCCAAGCGGCCAAGCTGGCCGGCGCGACCGTTATGGAGAGCGCGTTCCATCGTTTTGAGCCGCAAGGCGTTTCCGGAACCGTTATTTTGGCCGAATCCCATTTATCGGTGCACACCTGGCCCGAGAAGGGCTATGCCGCCATGGATTTCTACACGTGCGGCGACCATACCGATCCCTGGCTTGCTTGCGACCATGCTGCCGGCGTGCTGAGCGCGCGAAGCGTGCTAACGACCGAATTCAAGCGCGGCATCGAGAAGAGCGACGGCGAGTTCACACACATCGTCGGGCGCGACCACGACCTTCGGGTCTTATCGGCCTAGAAGTTAACCCTCGTTCGCATTTCAATAAACTAATTGATTAGCGTCGCTTTCTAAGCGAGCGATCACCGTGCGCGCGTTTTTTGCCGGAAGGCGACGCGCGCGGACCGTCAAAGGGCGGTAGCGAACAACGGTTACACACTTTCTGTGAGGTTAGACTTTCCAATGCGTATCTCAACCATTACGATCGGCGCCGCTTTCGTCGCCGCCGCCGCACTGAGCGCTTGCGCCGGACGTGGCGTCGTCCCATCGCAGAACGTCGCATCGGGCGGTACCGATGCGATGATCGCGTCCCCGCAAGCAACGGCGACGCCGAATCCGTGTCAACACACCAACCCCGTGATGTATCTGTTCGCCGGCAGCTGCCTTCCGTTTACTCTCCATGAGACGACGACGACGACCGTCGCCCTCGGGAAATACAAGCCATATCAAGGCATCAAGATCACGGCGGTCTTCAGCAAGAACACCGGCGGCCCGGCCGCGGGCATTCCAGCCGTCATGGGCGACGCGATCGGCAACGGCGACATTACCGGAAAGGTCGGCGGCAAAGCGTTTCTCGTGTACGGTGCCAAGAATTGTTTGTTCAACGGAAAGTTGGGCCCGTGCCCCGGCAAGGTCTTCGTTTATGCCGAGCTGATTAACAACAGCAACTATACGCTCAAGCCGGCCGACACGCCGAACTTCACCATCACGGACACCAACGGGTTCCCTGGAAAGAACGAGTGCTTCCCGGCGCTGTACACCTCCAAAGGTTGGGAACCGCAGACCACGTTGGATGCGAAGCCGGATGGTAACACGCTCCACTTGCCGTCGTCCGCCAACAACGGTAGCCTGTACTACGACAAGCACGCGCAGTTTATCGTCGCGGGCGTCTGCGAATAACGCGCTCCCTTCGTAACATCGAGAACCCCGCCGAATGGCGGGGTTCTTTTTTTGTTCGGCCAATCTGAGGCGGGCATGCCCAAAACCGAGCACTGGCAATGGTACGTCGAGCAATTCGCGCCCGGCGAAGAACACCATCACGCGATCGAACGAACCTTGTTCGAGGGCCGTTCCGAGTTCCAGCAAGTCGCCGTGGTGGAATCCGCGGTGTTTGGAAAGATGCTGATTCTCGACGGCGACACGCAGAGTTCTCAGCGCGACGAACGGATCTACCACGAAACGCTGGTCCACCCGGCGCTTGCGGCGTCGGGCGACGTTCGCGACGTGCTGATCTTAGGCGGCGGCGAAGGCGCGACGCTGCGCGAGGTCTTGCGCGTTCCCGGCATCAGAAGCTGCACGATGGTCGATATCGACGGGGTGGTGGTCGATCTTTCGAAGCGCTTGCTGCCCGAATGGTCGGCCGGAGCATTCGAGGATCCGCGTGCGCGCGTGATCGTCGGCGACGCGCTGGCGTTCTTACGCGACGACACGGCGCGCTACCAAACGATCGTTTCGGATCTTACCGAGCCGCTCGAAGATTCGCCCAGCAACATCCTGTTCAACGACGCGGTGTTCGCTTCGATCAAATCGCATTTGGCCGACGGTGGCGTATACGTGCTGCAAGCCAGCACCGCTGCCGTGCACAACGCCTCCCTGCATTGCAAGATGGCGCGAACGTTGCGCGGTCACTACGCGCACGTCGCATCGTTTTTCACGCACGTTCCGGCGTTCGATACGGATTGGGCCTTCTTGGCCTGCAGCGACGCGGTCGACGTTGCCACGCTCGACGAAGCCACGATCGATAGGTATTGCGGCGCGCTGCGGGGCGAAAGTTTCTTCTACGACCCGGTTACGCACCGCCGGCTTTTCTCGCTGCCGCTCTACCTGCGACGCGCACTCGAAGCCCCGGGAGATGTTTTCTGATGGCGATCGATTTCAGCCGCGCACCCTTCGCTTGGGAAAAGGAGCGCGGAAACTTCGTCGCGCTGCTGGATCTCAAACTCGAAAAGGTCGAGCATGGCCGCGCGTGGATGCGCATGCCGTTTCGCAAGGAAATTACCAACGGCAGCGGCGGCGTTCACGGCGGCGCCATCGTCAGCTTGTGCGACACCGTATTCTACGTGGCGCTGGCGTCGATTTTTGGGCGCGAGCAAGATACGACCACGGTCGCACTCCAATGCAACTTCCTCGCCCCGGCGCGCCCGCCGCACGACCTGATGGCCGAAGCGCGCGTCCTCAAAGCCGGGCGCCGAGTCGTTTACGGCGAAGTGTACGTTCGCAGCGGCGAGAAAATCGTCGCCCACGCGACGCTAAACTTCCTCAATACGTATGTGGAAGAGAAGCCGCAAAAACCGGTCGAGGAGGCCGCCCGATGACTACCGACGCTACGCTGCGGCAAACCGCGTTACACGCACGCCACCTCGCCGCTTCCGCGCGAATGGTGCCGTACGCGGGTTTCTCGATGCCGGTGCAGTACGCCGGCATCTTGCAGGAGCACGACGCGGTTCGGCATCGTGCCGGTTTGTTCGATCTCTCGCACATGGGACAGTTCGTGCTCGAGGGCGACGGCGTTGCAGAGTGGGCCGACGGCTTATGTACCAACTCGGTCGCCGGAATGAAGCCGTGGCAAGCGCGTTACAATATTTTTTGCAACGAACGCGGCGGTACGCACGACGATACGATCTTCTATCGTCTCGACGGACGCTGGTTGCTGGTCGTGAACGGCGCCAACGTCGACAAGATGTGGAACGTGTTGCAAAACGCCCTGCCCTCCAGCGGCGTCCGTCTCGAAAGCCTGCACGGCAAACGTGCGCTGATCGCGATCCAAGGGCCGAAATCCGTCGAGATGCTGGCCGGTCACGTACCGGTCGATATCGCATCGCTCAAGTATTACTTCTGCACCGAAACCACGGTCGACGGCGTTCCGGCGTTGATCGCGCGCACCGGGTACACCGGGGAAGACGGCTTCGAGTTGTTCGTCGACGGCGACGCCGCGGCCGGTTTGTGGGAAAACTTACTGCTGCGTCACGCCTCGCAAGGTTTGGAGCCGTGCGGGCTCGGCGCGCGCGACGTTCTGCGCTTGGAAGCCGGGATGCCGCTATACGGGCACGAGTTGACCGAGGAGATCGGCCCGATTCAGGCCGGGCAGAACTGGGCCGTGAAGCTCAATAAGGCGTTCACCGGGCGCGCCGCGCTGCAATCGCAAGTCGAACGGAACGACTATCGTCGCATCGCCGGACTCGTAATGAGCGGACCGGTGCCGGCGCGCGATGGTTACGCCGTCTACTTTGGCGATCGGGATGCCGGAGAAATCCGTAGCGGTTCGCGAGCGCCGTCGGTCGAAAACAAGAACGTCGCAACCGCGCTGCTCGATCCGGCGCTCACCGAGCCGGGTACGGAGATCGCGGTAGAGATACGCGGCAAACGCCACGCCGCAACCGTCGTTCCGCTTCCATTTTACAAGCGCAATAAGTAAGCCGATAGGAGAACGCAGCACAGTGGGCCGCCCGCAAGATCTTTTATACAGCAAAGAACACGAATGGGTTCGCGTGGAGGGAGACACCGCAACGATCGGCATCACCGACTACGCGGCCGAATCGATGGGCGACATCGTGTACGTCGAACTTCCCAAGGTCGGCGCACCGGTGCGGCAATTCGGCAACGCCGGCGTGATCGAATCGGTGAAAGCCGTTTCGGATCTTTTTACGCCGGTATCGGGTGAGGTCGTCGAAGTCAACGATGCATTGGAAAACGAACCGGCCGCGGTCAATAGCGATCCGTTCGGTACCGGTTGGCTGTTCAAAGTCCGGCTCGACGGCGGCGCACGCCCCGCCGGCTTGCTCGACGCGAACGATTACGAACGGCTCACGGCAGAATAGCAGAATAGAGGTTCCGTAGTGTACGCTCCGCACACCGATGCCGACGTCGAGGCGATGCTCGCCGTCGTCGGCGTCGAGTCGCTGGAAGAGTTGATGCGCGTCCCCGAGGCCGTTGCGCTAAAAAGTTCGCTCGACATCGTTCCCGCTCTTCCCGAATATCAACTCGCCCGCCGCTTCGATCGCATGGCCGAACGCAATACCGGCGTGCGCTTTCGTTCGTTCTTGGGCGGCGGGGCGTATCGTCACTACGCGCCGCCGGCGATTACGGCGCTGGCCATGCGCGGCGAATTTCTCACCGCGTATACCCCGTATCAAGCCGAGGTGTCGCAAGGGTATCTGCAAGCCATTTACGAGTGGCAGAGCTACATCTCTTTGCTGACCGGCATGGACGTTGCGAACGCATCGGTATATGACGGTGCTACGGCTTTGGCCGAAAGCGCGATCATGGCGATCAACGCCACGGGACGGCGCAAGGTGCTCGTTTCTCGCGCCGTACATCCGAACTATCGAGCCGTGCTGCGAACGTACTGCGACGGCCTCGACGTCGGCATCGACGAAATCGATTACGCGCCCGACGGAACGACCGACTTGGCCGCGGTGGAAGCCGCGGTGGCCGGCGGTGAATATGCGACGTTTGCGATCCAGTCGCCGAACTTCTTCGGCAACGTCGACACCTTGCCGAAGAAAATCGCGGATGCTATCCACGCTTCCGGAACGGTGATCGTTGCCGTGGTGGCCGAAGCGCTCTCGCTGGCCGCGTTGGTGCCGCCTTCGGAATGGGGCGCCAACATCGTTGCCGGCGAAGCGCAAAGTTTCGGCGTTCCGCTGGCCTACGGCGGCCCGTACGTTGGATTCATCGCGACGACCAAAGAGCACATGCGGCGAATTCCCGGCCGGCTGGCCGGCAAGAGCGTCGATGGCGATGGACGGACCGCGTACGTTCTCACGCTGCAAGCGCGCGAACAACATATCCGCCGGGAACGCGCGACCTCGAATATCTGCACCAATCAAGCTCATTGCGCGTTGATCGCGACGATCTATCTGGCGCTGATGGGCCGAACCGGTTTACGCGACGTTGCATCGCTGAACTTGCGCCGTTCGCGCGAAACGGCGACCGCGCTCTCGAGCATCGACGGTATCGGGTTGCGCTTTACCGCGCCGTTCTTCAACGAGTTCGTGGTCGACTTGCACCGGCCGGCGTCCGAAGTGTTGGATGCATTGGCGCGGCGTTCCATATTAGGCGGAATCGATTTGGGCCGTTACTATCCCGAACTGCGAAACTGCGCGCTGGTTACCGCGACCGAACTTACGACCACCGGTGATGTCGCGGCGCTGGTTGCCGCTCTAGAGGAGGAAGCGCGTGAAGGCGCCGTCGTCTGATCGCACAGCTAGCCCGCTGATCTTCGAACTCGGGGGCGAAGGCCGGGCAAACCGCTACGTCGAGGCCGGCGAACCGTTGGAGCAATATCTCCCGGTCGAATCCGTGCGCTCCGACCTGCCGTTGCCGAACCACAGCGAGCTCGACGTCGTGCGGCATTACACGCGGTTGTCGCAGCGCACGTTCGGAATCGATCTCGGCTTCTATCCGCTCGGGTCGTGCACGATGAAATACAACCCGCGCATCAACGACGCGATGGCGTCGAAGCCGGAGTTCGCGCAGCTGCATCCATACACGCCCGACGAGTACGCGCAAGGTGCGCTAGCGGTTATGTACGAGTTGGAGCGCAACCTCAGCTCGCTGTTCGGCATGGCCGAGTTCTCGCTCAACCCGTCGGCCGGCGCGCACGCCGAACTAACCGCGCTGCTGATCGCCAAGCGCTACTTCCGCGATCGCGGCGAAACCAAACGCGATAAGGTGATCGTTCCCGACACCGCGCATGGAACCAACCCGGCATCGGCCGCGATGTGCGGCTTCCACGTGATCTCGCTGCCAAGCGACGAACGGGGGCGCGTCAGCGTCGAAGCGTTGCAGGGCGTGGTCGGCGACGATACCGCGGTCTGCATGATGACCAACCCCAACACGCTCGGGCTGTTTGAAGAAGAGATCGCCGAGGTTGCAGCCGTCGTTCACGCTGCCGGCGGTTTGATGTATTACGATGGGGCTAACGCCAACGCGTTGATGGGAAACGCGCGTCCCGGCGACATGGGCTTCGATCTCATGCATTTGAACACGCATAAGACGTTCACGATCCCTCACGGCGGCGGAGGCGCGGGCCACGGTCCGATCGGCGTTGCCGCGCACCTGGTCGACTACTTGCCGACGCCGGTGGTCGTTGCCGAACGTCGCGACGATGCCCCCGAGGGAGCATTCAGCGATCGTTGCACGTTCCGGTTGGATTTCGACCGGCCGAAATCGATCGGACCGGTTCGTTCGTTTTGGTCGAACTTCGCCCACGCGGTCCGCGCGCTATCGTACATTTACGCCAACGGCGCCGAGGGCTTGACGAGCGTTTCGCAACTGGCCGTCCTCAACGCCAACTATTTGCGTGTCAAGATCGCAGAGTTTCTAGAAACGCCGTATCCCGAAATCTGCCGGCACGAGTTCGTGGTCTCGGCCCAAGCGCTCAAACGCGAAACCGGCGTGCGCGCGCTCGACATCGCCAAGGCGCTGCTCGATCGCGGCTTCATGGCGCCGACGATGTACTTTCCGTTGATCGTTCCGGAGTGCTTGATGATCGAGCCGACCGAAACCGAATCGAAAGAAACGCTCGACGAGTTTGTTGAAGCGTTGCGCCAGATCGTCGCACGCGCACACGAAAAGCCCGACGAACTGTTTGCCGCCCCGGTTACGACGGTGGTCGGTCGAGTGGACGAAACGCAAGCCGCCCGCCGTCCGGACCTGCGTTGGGAGGTACCTGCGGGAGAGGGAAACCACCGCGCTCATGAAAGATGACCTAAGTCAATTTTTTATCAGGAGAGATGGCCGGTGTTTCGTTCGTTCGTCGAAGATCTTCGCTTGGTCGACCCGATGCACAGAGGGCCCGACCAAATGTCCCGGCTGCTATCGGCGGCCGCTAACTCCGGTCACCGGTTCGAGCCGTTTATCAAAGCCCCGGCGACATACACGCGAACGTGCCTGTACGCCGACGACCGATTCGAAGTGCTCATGCTCGATTGGGCGGCCGGCGCGAATTCGGCGATTCACGACCACGGCGGCCAGCATTGCTGGTTCGTCGTGCTACAAGGCCGGTTGATCGTGCAAAACTACGACCGGGTCGACGACTGTGCAACCAGCGGACGCGCGGTGCTCGAGTGGCGTTCGTGGGAGACGCTCGATTCTGGCGCGCTCGATGTTCGTTCGGGACCCTTCGATATCCATCGCGTTGCTAGCGACGGAGAGCGCGCGGTCTCGCTCCACGTCTACGCCAAGCCGCTGAGCGAGTTCTTGGTGTACGAGCCGTCGCTCTCACGATGTCAAACCGCGCGAGGCTTTTACGACCGGGTCCTGCGGCCTGCGGAGTCCGGCTTATCGCCGTGAACCGAGTCGACGTGGCCATCGTCGGCGGCGGCTTTAGCGGCTGCACCGTCGCCGCGCAGCTTGCCCGAATGGCCCCCGAATCGATCGCCGTAACGCTGTTCGAGGACGGCCCGCTGGCGCGCGGCGCCGCATACGGCACGCGTCACGGCGAACATCTACTGAACACGCGCGCGTCGGCCATGACGGCCTTTCCCGACGAACCGGAGCATTTCGTACGCTGGCTCGACGGACGGGCACAGGCGCACGAGTTCGTTTCGCGGCGGGTCTACGGCGACTACCTTGAGTCCACGGCCAACCAGACGTTCGCGCGACCAGGATTCGAACATATCCAAGCCCGGGTCGAAGGCGTCGAGCCGAATCCCAATGGCGGTTTCGACCTCCGCACGCGCGACGGGCAAACCTCGCGTGCGTCGATCGTCGTGCTGGCCGTCGGGCACGCTCCGCCGGCCACCGATTTTCTGCCGGCCTCGATGATCGCTTCAGATCGTTTCGTCGGCGACCCGTGGCGCTTCGATTACCGCGCGGTCGAAGGGAACGTGTTGCTGATCGGCTCGGGTCTAACGGCCCTAGACGCCGTGTCGGCGCTTCGTACCGGCGGCCACCGCGGCGACATCGAGGTCGTTTCGCGGCATGGCCGTTTCCCGCAAACGCACGTTGAAAAGCCGGTGCCCTACGATGCCGCCCCGTTGCTCGACGCCGGCGATACCCGCCGGCTGGTTCGCAGCTTTCGCCAATGCCTGAATGCGGCCGCCGAACGCGGTTACGATTGGCGCTCGGTCGTCGACGCCATTCGACCGCATAGCGAGTCGCTGTGGCGACGCCTTCCCGAGGCCGAGCGGTTTCGCTTCGATCGCCACTTGCGCAGCCGTTGGGAACTGCGGCGGCACCGCGCGCCCAAAGCCGTTACCGACGCGCTCGACGCCTACCGCGATTCCGGGCGCCTGCACGTGTATGCCGGGCGCATCAGTGGCTACGACGGCGAGCGGGTCACGATCGGTTTAGCCGGCGGCCGCACGGCCGAGGTCGAGCCCCGCTGGATCGTCAATTGCACCGGCCCGGCTCGCGGCGCAGCGGCGCTCGACCGCGCTCCGCTAACCGGCCTGCGCCGTAGTGGAGCCCTTTCACCGGCTACCTCGGGACGCGGCGTGCGGGTGGACGGTGCGCTGCACCCAATGGCCTCGGACGGAACGCCGGTGCCCGGTTTGTTCGTGGTGGGGCCGCTAGCGGGCGGCAGTTTCTTTGAGTCCACGGCGGTTCCGGAGCTGCGCGACCAGGCGCGCGCCGCCGCCACGGCGGTCGTAGCGGAGCTGGCCGGTGGCCGCTCGCTCGCTGCCTCTACCGACCGTCAGTAGTTCCGCCGAGAAGGTCCGAAAAGACCGAAATTTCCGGCAGGCGCTTTGGCTCCGGGGCGCTATAATTGCCGTGACGATGCGCATAAAGCACGAGATTTCGGCCGGAGGACTGCTGCTGCGCCCGAGCGATCGGGGGTACGAT
>DASXXU010000069.1:0-2842 GCA_036502885.1 Candidatus Tumulicola sp. | reverse complement strand
CCGGCGCGGTAGGGACGTAATCCGACCGTCGTGCGCGTCACGCGATCGAGCGAAACGTCGACCGGAGCAAGCGGGCGCACCGACTGAGCGAGCGCGAGCCGAGGAACGGAGAACATGCCCGCGGTCGCACCACACGCAATGAGAAACCGTGAGCGTTTCAGATTTCTATCTCACACGAGCGCGTAGTTTTCTCTGCCCAGGAAGGGACTCGAACCCCCACGATGTTGCCACCACTGATACCTGAAACCAGCGCGTCTACCAATTCCGCCACCTGGGCGCGGAACGGCACGGCTTCGCGTTGGGGAGAATCCGCCCTTCCCCAGCGAGAAGCTTCGCTAGGATGAAAACTCCCGACGCAATTTTGGCCGAAATCGTGTTTCCCGACCAAACGAATCATTACGGGACGCTGTTTGGCGGTGAAGCGCTTGAGATGATGGACAAAGCTGCGTTCATCGCCGCCAGCCGGTTTTGCCGGACCGCGGTCGTCACGGCCTCGTTGGATAAGACTGATTTTCGCCAGCCGGTCCGCCACGGCGAACTCGCCGAGGTCCACGCCAACGTCGTGTCGCGCGGTCGCACGTCGATGGTCGTGAAGACGGAGTTGTTTTCGGAAAACCTGCTCACCGGCGAGCGCCGGTTGTGTACGGTCAGCCACTTCGTCATGGTTGCCGTAGACGGGACCGGCCGGCCGACGCCGTTCGAGGGGACCCGCACTCTGCCCGAATCCGAGTAAGCCGGCGACCGAGGTCGCAACCGGCGCGCTACCGGAACGGTCTGAGGAACCGCCATGTCCCTGTCTCTTGTAGAGACCGCCGCTCCGGCGATTCTCGACCCATACTCTCAAGCCGTCACAGCTGCCGCCGAGCGCGTCAGCCCGGCCGTCGTCTGCATCGAAGTCCGCAACGGACGAGGCGGCGGAAACGGATCCGGCTTCATCTTTACGCCCGACGGGTTCGTCTTGACGAACAGCCACGTCGTCCACGGCGCGCAGTCGATTTCGGTAGCGCTGCTCGATGGCCGGGAGCTCCCGGCACGCGCGATCGGCGACGACCCGCATACGGATCTCGCCGTTTTACGGCTCGACGCGCCCGATTTGCAGTACGCGAAACTTGGAGACTCGGCCGAACTTCGTCCCGGACAACTCGTCGTCGCTGTCGGAAATCCATACGGGTTGGCCTACACCGTCACGGCCGGCGTCGTCAGCGCGCTGGGTCGAACGTTGCGTTCGCAATCGGGGCGACTGATGGACAACATCGTGCAAACCGATGCGGCACTCAACCCCGGAAACTCCGGCGGCCCGCTGGTAACGGCCGAAGGCGAGGTCATCGGCGTAAATACCGCGGTTCTTCCCGGCCAGGGGTTGTGTTTCGCAATCGCGATCAACACGGCCAAGCACGTTGCCGGATTACTAATGCGCGACGGGAAAGTGCGCCGTGGTTATCTCGGGCTCGTAGGGCAAGATATCGTGTTTTCGGAAGCCGCCGTTCGACGCTTCGGCCTCGACGGTGGTGCGGCGGTTATCGTGCACTCGGTCGAAGCGGGCAGCCCGGCGGATACCGCCCGCCTTCAGGCCGGCGACGTTTTGATCGCGATCGAAGGCCAGCGCTTGCGAGGACTCGACACATTACACAAAATTTTGACGAGCATCGATCTGAGCCGCCCGTACAAACTCGACGTTCTGAGAAAGAGCGAACGCCTTTCGCCGATCGTTTTGCCGGTCGAAGCACGCGATGATTCGTAAACTCTTACCGATCCTCGGGATCACGTTCATCGACATCCTCGGGTTCAGCATGCTGATCCCGATGCTCCCATATTTCGTGACGCATTTCGGCGCTTCGCCGGTGGTGGTCGGACTGCTGTTCGCGTCGTTCTCGGCCTGCCAGCTTATCGCCGCACCCCTGTGGGGGCGTGTATCGGATGTCATCGGGCGCAAGATGGTGCTAATCGTCAGCCAGATTGGCGCGACGATCGGCTGGACGATGCTCGCCTTTGCGCCGACGATCGGTTGGGTGTTTTTCGCGCGTATCGTCGAAGGGATCTCCGGGGGCAACATCAGCGTTACGCAAGCGTACGTCGCGGATCTCGTTGAAGCGAAAGATCGTTCGCGAGCGTTCGGGTTGATCGGCGGCACGTTTGCCGCCGCGATGATCTTCGGACCGTTTGGCGGCGGTTTGTTGTTTGCGAAGTACGGATTTATGGCACCGTTTCTAGCGGCGGCGGCGCTGCAGTTCCTCACGTTGCTGCTCACGATCGTCGCGCTTCCCGAATCTCGTTCGCACCTCAAAGCCGAGGAAAATCCCGGCTTTGCAAGCGTTCTCACGAGCTTTAAGAAACCGCGTCTGTCGCGTATTCTTTGGCAAAAGCTCGCGATTTCGCTGGGCCTCTACGGCTGGTTTTCGGTTATCGCACTCTACCTGCAGCACCAGCTCGGTTTCTCGCTGGCAGAAACGGATTATTTCTTTTCGTTTTTTGCGGTGTTCAACGTGCTGTCGAACGTATTTCTCGTCGGTCGAATGTCGAACTGGCTGGGCGACCGCACGATGTCGAACATTGGGCTAGCAGCGCTCGTGCTAGCATTCGCTTCTGTTTCGATGGTGCACAATATCTGGGGTCTCGCCGGGACGATGCTGCTTTTCGCGTTCGGCATGGCGCTTGCAAATACGGGCATCACGGCGTTGATCAGCAACGCAGCGTCGGATCGCGAACAAGGCATCGTGCTAGGAGCGTCCTCGTCGCTCGACTCGCTATCCGGAATACTCGCGCCGCCCGTATCGACCGGTTTGCTCGGAAAGTACGGCTCGTCGTTTGCCGGCCTCGAACCGCTTGCACTCGAGGCGATCGC
>DASXXU010000068.1:0-23275 GCA_036502885.1 Candidatus Tumulicola sp. | reverse complement strand
ATAAAATCGACATGACGAACGCCGCTGCGGCGATGCTAACGATTCCGGTAACCACCCAACCGCCGCACGCCAATAGCGCACCGATCGGACGGGCGTTCATCACCCTGCGATTCTGCGCCACCAACATCATCATCACCAATGTAACGGGCGTCGCTATCCCGGCGGCAACCGACGCCCAATAGAGCAGCCACATCGTGCTAATCGGGGCCAGCGCTAACGCTGACGAGACAAACAGCGAGGCAAAGATCACGCCATAGAATGCTCGCGCCTCGCCAAACCCACACGTCAAGCCGGCTCGAAGGCCGAGCGTCTGCGCCACGACGTAGCCGTTTGTCGCCGCCAAAATCGGAACGGCAATCGCCGCCGATGCGAGCAGCCCGATGCCGAACAAGATCTGCGCCGCCGGGCCGGCCAACGGTTTGAGCGCAACCGCCGCGTCCGCCGCGGTTTGCATCGGCAAATGATGCACGCCGGCCGTCGCTGCCGTCGCAACGAGAATGAACAGAAAGCTCGAGCCCGCAACCACGATCCCGATCGCCGCGTCCGAGCGCATCTTGCCCGCCTCGCCCGGCGGCGGCCGGCGCTCCGCTACCTCGATCGATTCCCAAAAGTACACGTAGCCGGTGAGCGTGGTGCCGAGCAGCGCGATCGCGCCGGTGAGAAATAGCGGCGTCAGTGAAATATGCGGCATAAAGATGCCGCGTAGAACGTCGCCCCAGTTCGGTCGTGCCAAAATCGCGCTGGCCAAATAACACAAGAACACCGGCGTGAACCACGCGAGGATCCGTTCGACCCGCATGTACGATTTGGTCGCGAGCAGCCAGCCGGCGATAAGCCCTAACGGCACCACGAAAAACTGATACGGCACCCGGCAGATGATCGCCAGCGCTTGCGCGCCGGCTTGCATATCCGCGGCCAGCGTGAACAAGCCGACCGAAACGACCGAAAGCGCGGCCGCAATCGCGGCACGGCGCCCGAACGTGTTGAGAATGGCTTCTTGCAAGCTCGTCTGCGAGACGGTTGCAATCGAGGCCGCAATCGACTGTACGATCGCCAGCAGTGGCAGTAGCAAAACGACGAGCCATCCCATCGCGTACCCGGTCGCCGCCGCAACGACCGCAATCGAACCGACCGTGGTCGGATCGTTCGCCGACGCACCGGATACCAGCCCCGGCCCGAATCCGCGCACGAATTGCACGCGCCGGCGGCGGCGTATCGCGACCAGGCTCTCGTTGGCGCCGCCCTCCCGTACCTCCATTACGTCCGTCAAGTGGGCGGCTCCGGCGGCAGATACCTGTAACCCGCCGCCCGCAAGCGCTGCAAGCGCACGAACACCTGCGGTTTCTGCTCGAAGATAACGTTGACGCCGGACCAAACCCCGCCGTAGTTTCGCATCTGCGCGATGTAATCTTCGATATCGACGTGGTCCATCAGACGCCGGCCGATCGCATTGACCAGCAGCCCGCGAAAACCGGTTGGCGAAAGCGCCGCGCCGTACCGATCCCTGGAATAAAAGCGCGCGCGCTCGAGCGGCGTACGCAACCACTTAATCGACGACAGATACGTCAGCAGCATCTCGTTGCCAACCGTGGTTTGGCCCAAGCGAATCGCGCCCAGCTCGTGCGCGATGATAAACGACATTACGTCGAGGGTCTTGCGGTCGTCGATATCCATCAAGACCTGATGCAGCACGATGTAGTTCTCGTGCCACGAGGAGAAGGTTTGCGAATACGGCGCGATCGTGCTTCCGGTAAGAAATAGCTCGGGAAGCTTGGTCATCCCGAGCCGCTTACAGTGAGATTGCAGAATCGCGTAGATCTCGGGGAACTGCCGCTCGGATAAACGCACCGAGCTGCCGCGAATCGCCGACTCGCGCCGGTTGCGATTGAGCACCAAGAGCGGAATGCCGATCAGCGCCGTCACGGCCAGCACCCGCAAAAACCCAACGTCCTTGGCGATCACCGGATGCGTCCGCAACCACGCCGGCTGATAAAATATCAGACCGATCGCGAACGCCATCAGCACGAAGTTAAATGCTACCGATGCATAAAAAATCGGCCGTTCGGTCGGATCGCGCAGAACCGATTCGTCAAGAAGCTCCGTCGCCATAAATCAGCGCCGTTTTCGTCGTGCCATCGGCGAGGTAATCGTGCAGCGGCACCTGTAGCGCTTTAAAGAATTCGTCGGCAACGCGCTGGCCCTTCTCTTCTTTCTCATCGCGATTTCGCACGTGCGTCGAGAATCCGAACTCGGCCACCAACGGCTCGAAGCGATCGGTGGTCGGACGCGCCCATAACGCTAGGGTCGCATGCGCGGTGACCCCGTGCCCGAACAACAGGTTGCCGAGCGTGGACTGAATCTCGAAGACCTTAGCCCCGGCGACGATCGACATCGTTTCGTTCGGGTCGAGGTCGAGCGTGGCCAAATGCGGCAACGCTTTGGCCAGGCGAGAGATCGGAAACTCCATTTGGATCTCCGGATACTCGACGATCACGTTGTTCGAGAAGATGCTTTCCATCGAACCGGGCGATTCGCCGCGGATCAGCTCTTCTTTAAATTTTTTGGTTTGGAGCTCGGTCATAGTGGTATCCGTATCGAAGCCGGCCGCCTTCGCATATTCCGGCGCCCGGCATTTGAACGTCAGCTCCCAACTCTCGTCCGGCCAGCCGCCGTCGCGAATCTGGCGGACCCGAAAGATTAACTTATGTTTGCGTAAGTCTTCGTTCTTCGTATCGTAGAACTGCACGACACGCATCTGCGAATCCAGCGATTCTACCGGCTCGTAGACGACGTCCAGCTTTTTCGCGGCATCCGCCAACAACTGGTTGAACCCGAGAAGCGCGCGCCGGTTGGGGAATTTCTCCGGTCGCAACAACAGCTTAAACTCGCGGTGGGTCACCCGCGAGTTGTCGGGCGTCTTATCCTTCGTTTTACTCATTCGGTCCCTCCGAGAAAGACGGGCCCCTTGCGAGACCCGTCCTTCGCAAGCGTCGGACGTTACTGTCCGGTATGCGATGCCATCGCTTTTTCGATCTGTGCTTTTACCGCCTCGAGGTTGAACGACGCACCCTCTTGCATCGGCGGAAACTCCATGGCTGTCTGCGCGAGCATCCCCACGACTTCTTGCACCAGCACGAAACGCCAGAACTGATACGCGAACCAGTTGTAGTAGGCGAGTGAGCCGGATACTCCGGTTCGCTCGAACGGATCGAGGGCAAGATTGGTCAAAATCGGCCAATCTACGTTAACGGTGCCGCCGAGCCAGCCATTAGGTTGATCGATAAACCGGTACTTGTAATCGTTCACGCGGACCGCGCCGAGCGTCCCCTCGGCGAAGTAGAAGAACTCGTGCCGCGCCGACGGGCCTTTACCGGTGATCAGATCCATCTGATTGTAGCCGTCGAGATGCACTTTATACGTGCGGTCGCCGAGCTTTTTGCCGGCCTTGAGCTCGTCGACGATCTTCGCGTCGCCGGCGGCGGCCACGAACGTCGGGAACCAATCGAGGCTTGCGAACAGTCCATTTTCGACTTTACCGGCCGGCACTTTTCCGGGCCAACGCAGAATGCACGGAACGCGGAATCCACCCTCGAGGACCGTGCCTTTGCCACCGGCAAACGGCGTTTGACCGCCATCCGGCCAGGTAAAGTTTTCGGCACCGTTATCGGTGGTGAAGACGACGATCGTGTTGTCGTCCAAACCGTCATCCTTGAGCTTCTTCATGACGGACCCGACGATATCGTCGAGTTGCGCCATGCCGGCTTCATACACGCTCCAACCGTTTTCGGAGGTCCGCATGTTCTCATATTTATCGGAGAGGTGCGTGACCACGTGCATGCGCGTTGGATTGAGCCACACGAAGAACGGCTTGCCGTCCGATTTCGCCTTGTCGATGAACTTCACGGCATGATCGAGGATCTCGTCGTCGACCGTTTCCATCCGATCCGGAAACAGCTCGCCGCAATCTTTGATCTTCTGTTTGCCGACTTTACCCCAACGCGGCTCGACGGTCGCGTCGTCCGTATCGGTGGCCCAGGAATGTACGATATTCCGCGGGCCAATTTTGTCTTTGAGTTCTTGCGGATAGTTGCGATGCGCCGGGTCTTCCATCGCGTCCAGATGGTATAGATACCCAAAGAACTCGTCGAAGCCGTGCAACGTCGGCAAGAATTGATTGAGATCGCCCAAGTGATTCTTGCCAAACTGTCCGGTCGCGTATCCCATCGATTTCAGCGCCGTCGCGATCGTGGGTGCTTCGTCCGGCATACCAATTTTCGCGCCGGCCTGGCCGACGGTGGTCATGCCCGTGCGGCGCGGAATTTCGCCGGTGATGAACGCGGCGCGGCCCGCGGTACAGCTGGCCTCCGCATAATAATCGGTAAACAGCATGCCTTCGGTGGCGAGCTTGTCGAGATTCGGCGTCTTGCCCGCCATGATACCGCGGTGATAGGCGCCGATGTTAAACCAGCCGACATCGTCGCCCATAATAGCGATGATGTTGGGCTGCCCCTTAGCGGGCATAACAGCCTCCTTATTCGCAAAAAAGTTGTAACGGGTACAGTTTATGCGATTCCGGTGCGATGGTGGTATCCCAAAAAAGAAACGCACTCATAAAGTTCGGGAACTTGCGCATATCGGCTTGACCCGGCCCCAAGGGATGCCTAGAATCGCTGATAGGAGGGCCTCATACTCGTGTTTCGCTTTAACGGTCTCGCCACGGCGGCGGCCATAATTGCTTTTTGCGCTGCGGCCGGGGTCGCACGCGCACAAGACTCGCAACCATCGCCGGTGCCCGCGCCGGCATCGGCTCAGACGCCGCAACCAACGCTCTTAGACCGTCAATACGACGGGCAGACGCACGTGATGTTCGCCCCGTATATTTGGGCCCCGAGCGTCAAGGCGAACTTCCGATTCGAGATACCGAAACTTCCGCATACCACCACCACCGGTACCGGCGGCGGCCGGGTCCTGGGGGGGACGTTGGAAGTCGGCCCGAGCGACTACCTTCCCAAGCTGAACACGGCCCTGATGGGCGCGTTCGATATACGCAAGGGGAACGTCGATCTCTTCGCGGATGCGATTTACCTCAACGCTTCGACCACCGCGGTCATAGCTAGCACCATTACCGGGCCGCTCGGCCACGTTCACATTCCCGTAACCATCAACAGTTCGGCACGTCTCGCCACCGGAATTTATGAGGTTGCGCTGGGCTTTACGGTGGCGCGCAGCCACTACGCCGATCTCAGTACGTTTCTCGGCTATCGCGATTTTCCAATCAACGTCAACGTCAGTTGGAATGCGACCATCGGCAAGCGAGGCCTTATCGCGCCAAGCGGCACCACGAGCACGAACGACCGAACCGAAGACGCCGTTTGGGGCTTGAAAGGGCGTGCGTTCCTGAGCGATAAGGGCTGGTACATTCCGTACTACGGCGACTTTGGCGGCGGCAACAACAATTCTACGTGGGAAGCCTACAGCGGCATCGGCTACGCATATCCGCACGGTCAGTCGTTCATTCTACTGTATCGCCAGCTCGACTACTACGCTTTCCCGAACACGGCGCACGTCCAACGGTTGGACATGGGTGGACCGGTACTCGGTTACACGTTCGGCCTATGAGCACCGGCGCTTTTCTAACGCGCCTCGGTGTCGCGGCGCTATTGGGAATCGCGATCGGTTTCGAACGTCAATGGCGTCAGCGCGCTGCCGGTCTGCACACGAGCACGCTCGTGTCGATTGGTTCCGCGCTGTTCGCATTGCTCGACCAGACGCTGGGATCCGGCGACACCACGCGTATCGTCGCCGGAGTGGTGACCGGTGTCGGCTTCATCGCCGGCGGTGTGATCTTACGTTCGGGCGGCGGCGTCTCCGGTTTGAACACGGCCGCGACGATTTGGGCTACCGCTGCGGTCGGCGCGCTGGCCGGTTTCGGATTCTGGGGGGAAGCAGCAGCCGGTGCCGTCGGAATAATCGTGTTAAATCTGCTGTTGCAACCGCTGGCGAACGCTATCGACGCCCGCACGGCGTCACGCCAGCAACGTTAATCTCGTACGCAGCGAAACCCGATGTGCGACATGCCGGTGTCGATCATCTGCGGCGAGCGCGCGGCCGGGCGAAATCGCAAGCAGTATTCGGGCGAACATAAAAACGAACCACCTTTGAGCACTTTGCGCGGGATGCGCACTTCAGGGCTGCACGGATCGTAGCTTTGTTCGCGTACGTCGCCGCCGCAGCACGGCGACGACGTCGCTGCCCGGTCGGCGACATACCAGTCCGACGTCCATTCCCAAACGTTGCCAGCCACATCGTATAACCCGTAGCCATTTGGTGCGAAGCTGCCGACGGGCAACGTGCGCGGACCGTGCTTCGCCGTGTGCCGCCACGGAAACTGGCCTTGCCAGGTATTGGCGGCCGGCTTTCCGCCGGGTGACATCTCATCGCCCCATACGAAATCTCTGCCGTCGAGACCGCCGCGCGCGGCGTATTCCCACTCGGCTTCCGCCGGTAAGCGTTTTCCGGCCCACTCCGCATACATTTGCGCGTCTTCGAACGCGACGTGCACGACCGGATGATCGGGACGCGACGCGACCGAGCTACCCGGGCCGTCGGGAAACTTCCAGCTCGCTCCGATAGTCCACGCCCACCATTGCCGGTAGTCGTTGAAGTTCACCGGGCCGGGCGTCATGTGAAAGACGAGCGAGCCGGGAAACAGATTCTCGGCCGGGGCGCCGGGATAGTCTTCGGCCTTTAAGGGCCGCTCGGCGACGGTAACGTATCCGGTCTTGTGGACGAACTTTGCGAACTCGGCGTTGGTAACGGCGTATTCATCGATCGAAAAGTCACCAACCGTAACTTCGCGCACCGGGGCTTCCTCGGGATAGAACCGATCGGATCCCATTCGAAAACTTCCACCCGGTATGCGTATCATTCAGTCACCCTTTGAGCTGCGGAACTCCGAATGGAGTCCTTCGCCCAATGTCTCGCGTGCCTTCTGTGCACCCTCCGCCGCAACCGGCTCCCACGGCTCCCACTCTTCCCACCCGAGGTACTGCGAAAGCAACCGGAAGCCGAAGCCGATCAAAAATGCGACCCCCGTCGAGACCAGGATATCGAGATGGAACGTTTGATCGCACACCAAGTACGCGATCCCGGTCAACGCCGCGGCCGTCACAAAAAACTCGCCGCGCACCAGCTGTTTCGGAACGCAGTTGCAGGCGACATCGATGATCCAACGCCCGGCCGTGGTGGCGATGATTCCGATCAACACCGCGGCGAAATATCCCAAGTGCGTCGCTAACGCCGTTTGCACGCCGACGATCGCGTACCACGGCAGCGAAAACGCCGTCATGAATTGGAATAGGCCGTCCTTAAAACGCTGCTCGCTAGCGTAGTCGATCAACAACGCGATGCCGGCCGCCCCGAAGCACGCAAAGAGGTACCACGGGTTCACCAACGGGGAGGGAACCTTATTAACGAGGATGTCGCGGATGACGCCGCCGCCGATGCCGCCGGCATACGCCAGAATGATTATCCCAATCACGGTGAAGTTTCGGTAGTGATCCGGACGCCGCGCCAGCAACGCCCCATTAAACGCGTTGGTCGTCGCGGCGATCAGCGAGATGTAATCGACTATCGTGAACGTCCAGATGCCGAACTTGGAAAGGACCAACGGCGTCATGCTGCGGCCGCCTCGGTTTTGCGTTTAAAAATCGAGCCGAAGAACGTCGAGACGATCATTTGGATGACGAGATAGGTGAGCACCGCCGCGGCAACGCGCTTATTCGGCAAGTTTGCGGTCGCGATCAACGCACACAAACCAACGTTACGCAGCGTCGTGCCGATCCCCAACACCCGCCGGTCTTCGGTAGCGGGGCCGCCCAACAGCCAGCCCGTCGCCATCGAGAGCAGCACGATCGTCAGCATCGCGAGCATGCCCAACGAACCGTAGACGGATTCGATGCCGCTGACGATTTGCGGAAACAGCAACACGATCAAGAGCAATGCCGAACCGAAAAAGACGAACTGTAGCGGACGGCCGAGCCGCCGTGCAAACTCTTGCGACCGCCCACCGAGCACGATTCCGATCAGTAACGGCAACAGTTGAAACAGCACCAAGGTCATCGCGAAACGCCCGAACGGCAAATGCGCCTTGGCGATCTCGGGCAATACCAACGCTGCTGTGATCGGGACCGTCACGATCGATAGCAACGGCAGCACCACGGCCAGCTCGACGGCCAGCGCGAGCCTACCGCCGCGTTTGCGAACCGAGGCCAGCACGAACGGTACGCCCGGCGCGATCGCCATCAGCAATACGCCGGTAGCGATATCCGCCGGAAGCCGGAACAGCCTGACGACGATGACGCCGATAATCGGAACGATGATGAAGTTGGCCAACAGGGCGCGAATCGTTAAGCCGACCCGCTTGAACGTCGCTCGAAGATGTTCGCGGTCGACCTCGAGGCCGGCGCCGAACGTAAGCGCGATCAACATGAGCGCTGCGAAGATTTGCTCCAGCTTAATTCCCCATGGATGCATCGTTAGCCCATCCTCGTAAACGGAAGTTCGAGCAGACGGTAAACGCCGTAGATAAGGCCGAGGAGTGCGAGCGCCACGACGATCGCGTGATTGGGAAACACCATCTTGGTGCTAATCCCGGCTAGAAACGAAACGGCGGCGAAGATGACCGTCAGCAACAGGAACGCATCCGCGTTGCGATTCGCCTTTCCGGCTGCGTCGAAGTCCAAGGCGGCTTGCTTTTCGAATTCGCCGGCCTCTATACGCGATTTCAACCGATATTGCGGCATTACGAACGGTGACGAGGGTGCGCCGGCGTTTTGAAAAGGCTTCGTCGCCAGCCAAGCGCGGACCGCCGGCACGAACTCCGGTCGGAATCGACGGTAGAGGAACCGTTCGAAGCGGGCGTTCCCGGCATCGACCGCCTGTACGTAGTGGATGAACACCGCGACGTCGATGCCCGTCAATACGTTGGCGCGATCGGCGTCTTCTGCCGAGTGAAGGCGGTCGGCGTTGGCGGTGCTGTACATGCGCGTTTGATCGCCGTCCCAAAGGCCGGATTGATATCCGCACAATGCGGTCAGCACCGCCGCCACCGAAATCAGCACGACGGACAGAACATCCACGAATCGGTCCGCCTTGCTATGCATCTACTGCAGTACGCGCTGGCCGATCACACGACCAACAGCCGGCGACGAATCGGAGCCCTTGCCCCACAACCCGTTGAAGCTGTTGTTATCGCCGTTGAACCAGAACGAGAACCAACCGGTACCGGTCGGCCCGGTAAAGTTCGCGCGGACCTTATCCTTCGTGCGGAACTTTCCGTTGAGAACGTATGGCCCGACTTTGCAGACGACGGTCGGGCCGGATTGCGTGCAGCGCATTCTGCCGATGAACGCGTCCGGACCGCCCGCGCCCACGACGTTCCACGAACCGCGCGCCGTGATCGGCGACGGCGGCAGAACCTTGTTGCCGACGAACGAACCGTTGGGCGAGCGGCCGTTGTAGCCCCAAACGCCGTTAAAGCTGTGACCGTTGGCGCTCACATAGACCGTCATCCAGCCGGCGCCGCCCGGGCCGTGCCACTTGCCGTTGATCTTCGAGTCGGTTACGAAGCTGCCGGTGAATCCGTTTCCGTTCGAGGCGTTATTGCCGACGAGCGATTCGCCGGATTGCGTGAGCGTAATCGTCGTGGCCGACGTACCGTTGTTACCGCTCTGCTGAATTTGCCAGGTGCCGGTGAGGTTTGGCGGGCTCGCGATCCCCGCAACGACCGAAGCGGCAAATAAAACCGCCGCGGCACATAGCGAAATAGCAACGTTCTTCATGTGCATCTTTCCTCCGCGATTAGAGTAACACGCGGCCCTGTGAGGCTCTATCCCAAAACTGCATTATCCGCTTGCCATTCCGGGATAGCAGCCGTGCCATCGTGGCGCTACAATAAATGCCTGGAATGGATCTCGATCGCTATTCGGCGCAGATCGGAGAATCTTGCTGCATTGCCCGACGCGAAACGTACGACACGCTCTTGGCGCGAATTGTCGAGTTCAGCGTGCGTGCGGCGATGGCTCGTTGCGTCGACGAAATTGAATGGGAGCACGAGCAACTCCGGCGTAGGGGCCTGAGCGCGTTGGAGATTTTCCGAAACGGGAAAGCCGTGTGGGAAGATCGCATCGCATACGATTCCGAGTTGGCCGAAGCTCGGCGCGAACGGATCGACGAACGCTTCCAAGCGGCCAACGAAATGGATGACGGCCTCTACGCTAAGCTGGATACGGATCTGTGCGACCGGTGGCGCCGGTTGGGATATGCGACGCCGCCACTGGGTCACGATATGAAGCGGCTTTTCGATGAGCTGGCGCGGGACGCGGCGGATCGGGCAGAACATGCAAGGGAGCACCTGCTTGAAGAGCTCCTCAGCGCTCAAGGGGAGGTGACTCCCGAGGCCTCAACGTAGTCGAGCAGTCCCTCAGGCAAGCTAACGACTTTCAGGACGTATGAACGCCGAACACACCAGCTTCGTCGACGAATCAAAGCTGGTTTCACTGGTTCCGTCCACGGTCCGATGGCAGCAACTGCAGCCCGGCAAGCTGGATGTAGCCTTTACGGTCCTCTCCACCACGCCGTTGATCATTTCATCGCGCGAGATCAATCTGGCATTTCACGGAAGCGCGCAGATGGTTCCGACGCGATGCAGCGCGGTGGTTATCGATTCGCCGACCGAGGCGCGTTGGCGCGGGTCTCCCTTCGGCCCAAACAACGTGTTTTGCGGCAACGAGGTCGACGTCCGCACCACCGGCCCCAGCACGGTACTCTCGATCGCGGTCGACGAACCGGACCTGGAAAAGCACTTTCAGGATTCGCTGGACGCCTCGGATATCGCGGATCGATTGAACAGCAACAGCGTGATCGGAAATCTCATCGCCGCGCATCGTTTGCGCACGGCCGTACGATGGGTGTGCGCCGCCGAAGCCGGCGCGCCGCCGACCGCGTCCGGCACGCTCCTCGCGCTGCTGGCCGATACGATCGTGCAAATCGACGATCACTCGATCGCGCGCTCGCATTGTTTGAATCGTCGTTACGATGCCGTACGAACGTGCGAGGCGTACATGCGCGAGCACATCGACGAAACGATCACCCTAGTGGATTTGAGCCGGGCGTGCGGAATGCGTTCGCGCTCGTTGATCAATGCTTTCGAAGCGGTCGTTGGCCTTAGCCCGATGGATTACTTGAAGCGATTGCGCCTGACCGCCGTGCGCAGTATGTTGCTGCGGGCCGATCCGCGTTCGACGCGCGTAATCGACGTAGCGACCGAATGGGGCTTTTGGCACATGGGGCACTTCGCGCACGATTACCGCGTGATGTTCGGCGAAGCCCCGTCGCAGACGCTACTAAACCGCTAGCCCCGGCGTCAAAGTTCGAATTTGGTTGCAGGCACCGTTTTAATGCAGCTGGTGTCGGCTCGGTTCAATCGGTCAAAAAACGAATCGGCGATCGCGTAGGCGCATTTGTTTGCGTCCGCCGAAGGGCTGCCGTACGCGACGTGTGCGATGTTGGGAATCGTCACGACCGTTGCGTTCGGTAAGGTACGCGCGACGAGTGGCCCAAACGATGCGGCGGTTTGACCGTCGTATTGCGCGCTCACCACGAGCGTTGGAATGTTGCTTCGCGTCGCTTCACGTATTAAGGAAGGGGCCGGCGAAACGTTCGAGACGCTGCAGTTCTGGCGCATGAACGGCAGGTTCGGAGCATTTCTCAAAATCGAGATTGGGAAGGTCGGAAACGCGCGCCGCCCGGCCGCGACCACGCTCTGTTCGGTTTCGTACGGCACCCATTCGCCGCATGCAACACCGTAGAATAGACCATTGCTCAAGACGCCGATGCCGTTGGGGTCGAGTTTCGGGATGGCCCACGTGGATGCGATCGGCGCCGGATCGCCGTGCGCCAACGCATAGAACGCGCCCGGTACTTTGGCGGCGAGATGCGTTCCCGGCGAGACGGCCCACTGCAACAACATGCCGCCGCTGATCTTCACCTTCACTTTACCGGCTTGGCCCGGCACGGCAACGCTCACGGTTTTGGGCGCCGCTTCGTATTGAATCACCAGCCGGCGAAAGGTCGCGCCGATATCGCCGTAGCGCTTGCTACACGCCGCCTGCGCTCGGCACGCCGCAAACACCGCATTGATGCCTTCGCCGGCGCTCGTCCAGGATGAGACGCCCCCAGCCAACTGCGGCGGAAATATGCCGTCTATTGCAACCGATCGGATTCCGGCCGGATGCGTCTTCATGTACGTCAGCGCAAGATCGGTACCGTACGAAATGCCGTACACGTTCCACTTATCGAAGTGCAGCGCCAAACGTAGATCGTCGACATCGGCGGCGCTTTCTAGCGTATTGTAGGCGCCCAGATCCGACGTTTTAGCGGCAACCTCTTTGAGGCATGCGAGCGTCGCATCGCGGTATGCTTTGCCGGTTGCCGCAGCGTCGTACGGCATGTCCAACGTCTCGGCGGCCCAGCGGTCGACCGGTGCGCACGTCAGCTTTGGTACCGCGCTGTACGTGCCGCGTTGCGACATGAAGATCACATCGCGGTCGGCGTTAAGTTTGCCGGCCAGCGCCATCGGAATCTCGGTGATCGCATCGTCGCCCGGTCCACCCGCCAACCACACGATCGGGTCGCTCTTCTTGGGCTTCGTAGCCGCCGGAACGATCGCGACCGAGAGCGTGATCATGCGTCCGCTGGGACGATTGCGGTTCTCCGGAACCTTTATGGTGCCGCACTTCGCCTGTTTCAAAGCTGGTATGGGCTGCGGCATCGCCGGACACGGACCAGGGACGAACTGCGGGGCGCTGGGAGCCGCGCTGCCGGCGATGAATTTGCCGGCACCCAGTGCAACGACGATACCGACCACGACGGCAAACCACGACGTGCGTTTCATCTAAAATCAACTCCCGGTACGTTGGCGGCGCAGGACGTATCCGGCGCGCGTGGTTTTTGCAAGAACGATTGAAAGATCTGCTGCGCGCACGGCGACTGCACGATCACCCAGTGCGCCACGTTGCGTATGCGCACGTAGGTCGAATTCGGTAATGTTTCCCCGGCGTATTTCCCCCATCGCGCACCGGTCTTGGAATCGATCGCGCCGGAAACGATGAGCGTTGGAATCGTGCTGCGTACGCGAACGCGCTGCGCCGCCGGCCGCGCCGGAACGTTCCATGCTTGGCACAGCTCGTTCTGGAACGGCAGTTGCGGAGCGTTGATCAAGACCGAATCGGGCCAAGTCGGGAATTCGGCCTTTCCGGCACGCCAAATGGCTGCCGGGCCGCCATACGGCGCCCACTCGCCGCACACGAAACTGTGCGTCATGCCGAGTGCCTGCTCCGGAACCTCGGAGACGTGTGCTCCGGCCGCGCGCGTCTGGAGAAATAGCTGCGGGTTGCCGTTGGCGAGTTCGGTGATCGCTCGCGGTACGTCCGCCGCCTTGGGATGGTTGGACACCAACATATTGACGATCGTGCCGCCGTCCAGCACCACCTTCACGGGGGTTTTGCCTTGCGGCGGGACGACGTTACGCACCAGCGGATGCGCTTCGAGGCGTTGCACCAACTTGGTGAACGTCGCGAGTAGATTGGGATATTTTTTCGCGCATGCCGGCTGCGACACGCAGTCGTTGAAAATCGTCGTGATGCCTTCGTACGTGCTGTTCCACGTCCACGGCAAGCTCACGATATTCGGTGGAACGACCGAATCGATGACGACCGAGCGGACACCCTGCGGATGATCGCGCATCAGCGACAGCGCGAAGTCGGTTCCGTACGAGTATCCGTATACGTTCCATTGCGGCAGGTTCAACGCGCGGCGAAGGTCGACGAAGTCGGCTTCGTTTTCGGTCGTGTTATATGCGCTCAAATCGACCCCGTCGCCCGCGAGGCGCTTACGGCAGGCCAATGCGGCGGCGGCTTGCGCCCTCCCGGTCGACGGTGCGTCGTACACGAGGCTAATCTGTTCGCCGTAAAAGCGGTCCAGCTCCGGGCAATTCAGATCGGGGACGTCATACAGCGTTCCGCGTTGATCCATGACGATAACGTCGCGATCGCTGTTGATGCCGGCGTCGACCAGAAACGGAATGTCGTGAATCGCCGCCTCGCCGGGGCCGCCGGCGACGAATACGATCGGATCGGGCTTTGCGGGCTTCGTCTTCGACGGCAGGATGGCTACGGCTAAGCGAATCGTGCGACCTTTCGGTTTCGAGCGATTCTCCGGGACGGTGAGGTAACCGCAACGCGACTGTTGTAGCGCCGGAATCGGTTCTGGCGTTTTCGGACACGGCGCCGATTGGAATACGGCGGCGTCCGCGCGATTGCCCGAAAGAAACAGCGCCGAGAAAACAAGCGCGACGATCCAAAGACTTCGTACCGATAGCATTCTGTGTAGTACCTCGGTCATGGTGCCGAACAAAACGGCGCCGGTGCGTGAAGAGCACTTGCTGCGGTCGGTGCGCCTTGCAACGGCGGGCAGTTCATGCGCGTGAGGATCGCTGCGACCACAGCTTCGGCCGCGTTCCACGTCATGCCATCGACGATCGGCGCTTGTGCTTGGGCCGGCGCGAACGCTAACGAAGGAGCGAGCAACGCAGCCGATGAGTTTGCGAGCGACGACGGGTTGCTGGTTTTAGAGGTCGTCGTCGTTTGTTCGGCGGTCTCACCGCCCGGCGGGATCGGCTCGGATTTTGGGTAGACGGTGGTGGTCGCCGTCGATGTCGTGTGCGACGGTATGAAGTTCGATACCGTCGATGCCGCGGCAAACAACAACGCGGCCGCGCTGAAAAGCTGCGCGTACGTATCGCGCGACGCGTACCCGAGCTGCGTTCCCGCCGCCCACGAGATACCGTATGTCGCTTTGCCCGTTGCCGACGAATCGCACGTGATGTACGCGGCGTCGGAATCGAGCTCGAACCAATTTTTCGTGTAGAAAAACTGGTTGTTGCTTCCGTTCGCGGTGGCCGCTACGCTTAAAAGGATCGCGCCCTCCGTCGATTGCGGATATGTGACGCATTGTTTGAGGTAGTCTTCAACCGTCCATTCGGATTCGGCGAACACCCACGGGTCGTTGCGGAGACGATACTTCTCCAAATGCTCGGCCAGCGTCGCGACGACCTTACTGCGAGCGGAGTAATCGCTGCCGATCGCGAGCACATACAAGACGCGCTTCCCACCCAGTACCGGAAGCGTCGGCAAACCCGGGCGTGGAACCGCCGCAGATTCGGCAGCAGCCGGTGGCGGCGGCGCTGCTTGTTGGGCGTTTGCCGTGGCGCATGCGAACGTCGGCAACGCCGCGGCGAACGACAATATCGCCACGTGTCTTGAAAGCTTCGAACGCGCTGCCGTAAACATAGCGTCTAACCCCTCAAAGTGCAGAGCGGCTAGGCTTTTGCAGCGAGCGAGCGCCCTCCTGTGTGTGAGGCTCTAGCTGAATTTCTTCCGGAACGCGTCGGCTGCGATCTCTCCGCCGGCCTCGACGATTTTTCCGACCAACGGATCGACGAACACCGTAGTGACGGCGCCGAGCATCGAGGGCAGATGTAGCGCAAACCATTCGCGGACCGCCTGCATGCGTTTGACGTTCGGATGCGGAGCGATCGCGGCATCCAGTTCGTCGACCTTCGCGAGCGCCGCTTCGCGCTGGTCTTCGGGAGCCTCGCGCGTGACTTGCTCGCGCAGCTCCGCGATCAGCGCCTGCAACGCGGCGGCGTCTTGCACGGATATCGTGGTTCGTTTGTCGACCCTTCGATCGACGCCGAGCTTGTTCTCATCGCCAAACGAGATAGTTCCGGAGTTGTCGCCGCCGACCCGAATGTTCGGTCCCTTAGCATCCCGCTTCGACATAGACGGCCTCCTACTTAATGTTCGTGACGTAGGGAAGTAACCGTATTACACCGAGGTCCGTATTCGTTCCGGCAACCCGGCAACTTTCCGTAACCGCCGTGTACCCTGGTTTCGAAACGGTGACGCGATACGCTCCCGCCGGCACGTTTGCGACGATGAAGCTCCCCTGTTTGCCGGTGACCGTTCCGGAGGCGAACGCGCCGGGAGCAATCGCGATCGTGGCGCCAGCAATAGGCCCGCGCGGACCGGCGACCACGCCGGCAATGCTGCCAAGCCTAACCAGCGAAATCGGTGGCAACGGACGAATGACTTGCACGCTCCCAGGAACGGTCGCGACCGACGATACCGGCGGCGGTCGATCGCCGAACGCGGAGATCGTGTACTGCCGCTCTTCACGTTGCCGAACCACCGCGACGCAACCGCGCGGCAGCGTCAGATCCCGATCGATGCCGGCCACACTCGCCCGACGAGCGCCCGTCACCCAATAGGCGAGGCACGAACCGTCGCCGGCACGGTATTCAAACTCGCGGATTACCGGACGTAGCGGAATCGGAATCGGCGTCGTTATCGGCGTTGCTACCGGTGTCAGCGTCGATGTCGTTGTTGGTGTCGCCGCGACCGCCGCCGTAGCTGTTGGTGTCGCCGTCCTTGTTGCCGTCACCGTTGCTATCGGTGTTGCCATCGGCGTCGCGGCCGGTTTGTTCGGCGGAATTACTGCAGTGGTTCGCACCGGCGATGCGGTCGTCGCGACCTTCACCGTTGGCGTCGCAACCGGCGACGCTGCCGGCGTCGCGGCGGGCGAGGTTGTCGGCGCCGTCGTGACGGCAGCAATCGGTCGAACGATCGTGGCCCGATAGATCGTCGCAGCAATCCCCGCAATCGAACCGGCCGCCAACAGTATAAGCAGCACGATCACGACGCCGCTTCGAACGCGTAGTGGGCCGGGTGCGGGTTTCGAGGGCTTCGGCGCGAGGTCGCTCGGGAAATGCAATATGCCGAGATTGTGTTTCGTAACGTCTATGGCGTCGACATCCGCGAGTTGCGAGCGAATGTGCAACGCGGCTTCGAGCGCTCGTTCCGCAATCGCTACGTCGCCAATCGCCAACGCGCGCGAACCCAACTGATGCAGTGCCCAGGCTTCGCCGGCACGGTCGTTTACGCTGCGCGCAGATGTCAGCGCGCACTCCAACATCTCGTGCCATCGATCCCATCTTCCGGCTAATGCGACGGCATCGCCCGCGCGGTGCGCCAGCGCTAGAACCGATTGGCTGTCGGAAGATTGCGCCGCGTGCCGCATCGCGGCAAGAATCGTGCCCGAGCCTTCGACCAATGCCGCTGCGGGCATCGTTGCCGTAGTGGCTGCGAAGTACTGCGCGGCCGCGGGCGCCGGGAGCAGCGCTAACAACGACGCGCCGATCGTAGCGGCGACACCGCCGCTTAACCGGTACCGCTTTCCTTCATCGCGGAGCAAGCCGTCCTCGCGCAAGCGGTCCAGGTCACCCGAATCGATGCGTTCGCCCGAGATGCCGGCAACGTCGGCCGGCTCCAGCGGTTCGCCATCGACGGTTGCAAACGCCGCCAGCCTTTTCTTCTCGCTATCGGTGAGGGCGCCGACGATTCGTTCTTGCAACCAGTTGCGCGGTGATTCGGCCGAACGAAGCTGGTTGGCCAAGTCCTGCAATGAAGTGCTTTGACGCCGCGCCTGCGCCGCCAACAAAATAATGTCCGCCGGATTCCCATCGAAGCTCGCGCACAAGGCACGCGCCGACATTATCTCGGTAGCTTCGATCGGTCGTTGCAGTTCGCGGCCCAACAACGCCACCGCGTCGGCGATCGGCAGGCCGCCGAGATGGATCGCGCGCCCCTCGCTATCGATGACGGCCGATTCGGAAGACAGCGCGAAGGTGGTGGTTGCGGCCAGATTCGATATCTGCTCGAAGTCTTTGCGCGTCCCGGTAAACTCGTCGAGCACGGCCAGCGCGAACGTCCCCGCTAGATGCGTTCGCAGTTGCACCTGGCTCGGCTTGAATGGGCGATCGGCTTCGAACAACGCATCGAAGATTTGCTGCAGAAGGTCCTCGACGGTGTTCGACGCTGCGTGCAAGTAGAGAACGCCGTCATCGAATGCGCTCGCGACCGCCGTTTCGGTGCACGCGTGACGCAGCAGGACGCTTTTACCGCTGCCATGCGCACCGTGCACGTCGCAATTAACCGGCGGCGTGGCGCGAAGCGAAGCTCGAAGTTCATCGCACTCTTGCGTGCGGTCGATGAGATTTGCGAACGGGCGCGGCTGCAGGCCGGGTGGTCCGGCACGGCGCGAAACGCGTACCGTGGATTCGCGCAGGACTACCGCGCCCGCCGGATTGTTGATGATGACCGTGTTGTGATCGCCGACGACGATGGCGCCGCTGTTGTCGCCGGAAACTCGAATGTCGACGGCCACGTCAGAGCCCCCGCTCGAAAACGCTACGGACTTTTATGCGAAGCTGCGACCAGCGCGATGTACTTGCTCAGAACGTCGGCCCCGTAGCCGTTGGTGGTTTTTGTATCGGCGTCGACGCCTGCGTTCATCGCTGCGGTAACGGCGCCCCAGCCGGCGTTGTATCCGCACGCCGCGGCAAAAATCGCCTCTCCGCGGCACGAGGTCTTGAATGCCTGCGAGTTGTTGGTTTCGGCGTTGAGGGCGTTCTGCACCAGGCCCTTCAGAAAGTAGACCGCGGCGACCGATAGATTATCGGCCGGCGTCATTAAGTCGTAGCCCTGATATTTCGGGTGGTTGATATCGGTCCAGTCGACTCCGTACGTGATCTGTGCCAAACCGACGCCGCACCCCGGCCCGGGCGGCACACCCATTTGCAAAATGTTCTGGCCGCCGGTCTCGCGCCAGACCGTCGCCGCGAGAAAACACGACGGGATGTTGCCCTGCGCCGCGGCCGACACGATATCGCTTTGGTATTGCATCAGCTCGGGATGGCTCGGGTCGTTAAATTTTACAAAATCCATGACGGCACTGCTCCTTATCTAGCAACTCGCCTGCGGCGAATCCCCGACGACCGAGTACACGACGGTTTCGGGAAAGGTACCGCTAGCGACATTCGGCGGAAAGCTTAAGGTCGTACCGGCCAGATCGTTCACCAAAACCGGCCAATCCTGGTTGTGAACGCGCGTGCATCCGTCGGTCGCGCAGAGCGGCTGCACCGCCGCAAACGGATCGGGCGCGTTGCTTCCGCCCCCGTGAACCATGATTTCCGAACGCCCCCAAGCGGCAAGGCCGCCGCGCGGAAGCGCGATCCCGCCAATGACGAGGTAGTCGCCTTTGCCTTTGCACAGTCCGTTGTCGATCAGCCGCTGCTTCGTGGCGTCGTCCAGATCGGCGACGTAGATTTGTCCGTAACCTTCGCTCGCGACGCGACCCGCCACACCCCACGATTGCCACTGCGTGAGAACGTAGTGGCCGCTAGCGATCGGCCAGAAGTGTCCGTGCGGACCATCGTTTGGATTGGTGGCGCGGCCCCACGCGTCGCCGGTCGCGCCGAAGTTGTTCTTCATGGTAGAGCCGGAGGCGGCGAACACTTTAAGCACGCCGTTGGGACGATCGAAGACGCAGTGAATCATCGTTTCACCTCTCCCGAGGTACAACCGTACCAGGTCGCAGCTTGAAAGCCTAGCGAACCGGCGTTCTAACTTCGGCGGCAATTGCTCCCCAAGCGACGACCGGTCCGCAGGAGCCACTCCGGCATTATGGTAACACGAGACGTCACGTAAGCTGGCCGGTCTGCGTTGCGGACTCGAACGCTACACTGGGTGACGGTTCTTTATTATCGTATTCTCCCATCCAGTCGCTTCGAGCGCATAAGCGCAGGGACGCGGCGCTTTCTGCAAACCCAAAATTAGACACGCTAGGCGCGATCGAGGCACGCACGGGTCAGACCGATGCGATACTGCTCGCTCCCGCAGCCTTCTGGGAGATACGATATGAGTGCGACGACCGCATCACAGGTCAGCGTAACGATCGAGTGGGACGACGGCGTAATGCTGGTATTTTCGTTCCAAGGTGCCTCGGGAACGTTGTACGCCGGCTTTCCGCACGTCGTGCCGGCTTGGCAAAATCAAACCGGGACGCAAACCCAACTTACAGCGACCGTTCAGAGCATCGTTCAAAGCGCCGTGCAACTCAGCGGCGATCCCGGCACGTGGGTGGAAACCGTGAAGTACGGCGCCCGCGGAAACAAAATTACGATCGTTTACGACGATACGACGAGCGTAAATTACACGACCCAAACCGCCAACCCGTACGCGCTTCAGCAACTCTACAGTCTTCACGGTTAACTTCTAACCCGGCGGCAGCCGGCGCTTGGCAAGCACGCGTGCCTGGTGTACCCTTTAGTTCCTGGCGATTTGTCCGGAGGTTTAGTGCAGTAAACCATGGGCTTCATGACGCTTCATAGGGTCGAGCCGCGCCCGTTGCCGGGCGCGAGCGTAGAGCCGCAGGCCGCCCCGGCAACTTCGGCGGTTTCCACGACGACCGTTCCGCTAACGATCGTTCGTTCGCCCACGATGACCATGGCGAACCCGAGCGCTCTCTATTTGCGCAATCCGATCCTCGGTTCGTGGATGCTTGGAAGACCGCAGCCGCGCGGTAGTTTCGCGCTACCGGTGTTGGTCTCGCCGGATCCAGCGCCGACCGACGCGACGTTGTTCGAAGAACCGGCCGACCCGACCAAAAAGCACTATCTTCCGAAATACGCCCTGGCGACGACCGGATCCGGAGGGGCGTCGGGTTACAGTGTATCGTTTGCGGCAAACTCCGACGGCTTCGTGCTAACGGTGGGATTGACCGACGTTACGAACCCAACAATGGTTACCACCGACGTTCGGATCGATCCGGCGACGCGCTACCTGCTAACGGCGAATCTCGACGGACAAAATGCATCGTGGGATTTTAACGTAGCCTCGACGCAAGACACGGGCTTAACGCTGTCGTTAACGGTTACGGACCCGAGCTCGCGCGATTCAATTTATCGCGCGATGACCGATCCCGCAGCGCATGCGCAGCTGATCCTCCGTCGCTCGCTGCAACTTGCCGTTCCGAGCGGCACGCAAACCGATCCCAGCCAAACGCTGTATCGCGAATCGCTCACCGCGATCGATTCGTCGATCGCCTTTACGTTCGATCCGGTTCTGGATCAAAGCATTTTCACGCAACTCGGTGCCGTGAGCGCCGGGCAGTCCACGTGGGTCGTGACGCAGGTGCCGTACGCGGCCGATAACCGGTCGTTTCCGTATTATCAGGATTCGCGCCAGCCGAGCCTGGTGTACTATCTGCCCGATACGTTTCAGATTAGCCGCCAACAGACCGCCCCGCACGCACCGAATATTACGATCGCGACCAGCGGCACCGATCCGAGCACCTTGTCGTTTACGCTGTCGTTCTTGGCTATTCCGATCTGGGATCCCAAGCGCATCGCCGATGCTGCAAAGTGGTGGCAGCAATATCTGCACGCGTCTACGCCGCCGACGATGCAACTCTTCGAAGCCAGCAACACGAGTTTGCAACTCACGCTCCCATCTGCCGATGGCACCGGTTCGCCGTCGCTGGCAACCCAAAGTTCGGCCATCATCGATATCGCCGCCGGCGTCAGCGGAGCGGTTAGCCTTTCGCTCGCGCAGCTGCAACAAGTGTATGCGGCGCTCTTCGATCAGGTGAGCCAGCTGCTGTCGGGCGTCGTGAACGTTACCGTCGGTTCGGACGTCGAGTCGATCCATTTCAGCTGGCGCGCGACCGATTTCGTCGGGTCCGTGCTGGACGCGACGACGACATTCGATGCCGAGAAGAGCTCGTTCACGGCCGTCGTTACCAATACTATCGAAAGTCCGGTGCATATCGACGCGCTCCCGGCCACGATCGTCGAGCAAAACTCGCTTCCACCCACCGGAAATCCGCTGCCAACCGTCACGCCTTTGAGTCAAACCGCCAACCCGCCGCTTCCGCTCGATCTCGCCCCGGCTCCGGCGACGGCGGCCGCACCGAATAGCGTTACGCTTACGGTGCTCGTGCCGCCGCAGAACGCCGGCAACATCGGCCAACTGGCGGCGCAAGCGTTGGGCTTGGGAAGTATCATTCCGCCGGCGCCCGGCGCACCGGTGCCGGTTCTTACCATCGACTATTCGCACACCGCGGTTACGCCGGATTCGAGTGCGCTGTGGGATGCAATCGTATCGAATCAAGTCGTCGGTCCGATCCGCCAAAACATCACGGTGACGGCCTTCAAATCGATGTTCGGCGGTACCGGCAGCTCGCCGGTATTGGCCGCGCACGTCGTCTTCGAGAGTGGCCAAACGCTCGACTTCAACGCCTCTTCGCCGGCCGATGCCAACGGGATCATGACGCAGGCCGTTTCGTTAGCGGTTCCGGTGAAAGCGTACGTGTTGGGTAGCGGGGACACGTCGACGTACCGCTATCGCATCGATCTCGTGAGCGCGAACGGCACGCAACAAGGCCAGTGGATTTCGACCAACGAGACCTCGTTTTACGTGCAGACATCGAGCTGACGACGAATGTGACCGATCTCGCTGGGCTCCCGGATTTTCAATCGCCGCTCGCATCCACAAATGCCTCGGCATACGCGCCCTATGGAACGGGAGCGTTTACGGTTTTGCCGCAATCTCTCGCGCTCGCAGCGAATTCGGATGCAAGCCTCAAGTTCGGTTTGGTTTTCGAACAGCAAATTGGCGATTTCAGCTCGACCGGGCAGTACGCCGTGTTGGATTTTTCGCTGGCCGGCGATTACGATTTCGATGACTGTCTGACCGGGGCGCGTGCGCGAGATCCCAACGCGACCGTCAAAAAGATCGCGGTCAATCGCGGGTATGCACGGCTGTTCGCAACCGCCGATCAGGTGCAGCTGCCCGCCGATCTGCTCGCACCGGTGTTGCTCGGCCTCAGCGGCTCCGATTTCGGCCGCTTCACCGCGCGTATATCCGCCACCGCGGGTGAGTTGGTCAAAGGCGCGATGACGGGCGGCTCGTTGTTGTTGGGCGCGCGCGTCGAGTTCGATGCGGCCGGCGTCGCGCCGCGAGCCGATGCCATCGTTGCATTTTCACCGCAGACGCTGGTCACGGCGATATCGGCAAACGCCAACGCCGGGCCGGTCGCCACTAGCGATGTGGTCGACGCGCTCACCACCCCCGCATCGAACCTTCCGTTTAAAGTAATCGCAGGCACGGGACGGCCCAGCGATGTTGCGGCAGCGCTATCGGCACGCATCTTTGCCGAATACGGAACGCTTGCGCCGGCACCCGGCACCAACGATCCGCCGTTCGTAGTTTTTGCGACGGCACAACTTTCGTCCGCGCCCGTGCAGTGGGACCTG
>DASXXU010000067.1:0-2340 GCA_036502885.1 Candidatus Tumulicola sp. | reverse complement strand
GGCGCAGTGCTCGCCGTCGCGCGCGACGTTCCTAACGGGACGGCCGCCGCAATACCATCACGTGATCGACCAAATGCAGTTCGATTTCGTGCCGACGCTCAATCCGAGGATCCCCAACATGGGCTCGGTTCTGAAAGGCCTCGGATACAGGACGGCCTATTTCGGCAAGTTCGAGATGGACAAGAGCATTCTGGATCCCGAACCGACCGTGAACTATAGCACCGTCGCGCAGCCGTTCGGTTTCGACGTTTTTAGCGCCGGCGGCGACATCGGCAGCGCTCCTTTGAGCGGTTTTGAAAACGATTCGTTCATCGCCGGCGAGAGCGTCCGCTGGCTGCGCAATGCCGCGTTGCAGTCGCGCAAACATAGCGAGCCGTTCTTTATGGTCGCCGGCTTCGTCAACCCGCACGATGTGATGTACGCCGACGCCAACATTCCAGGCGAGCCTGCGGTGCAAAAGGCCGTGACGCCCGAAGCGATCCCGCCGCCGCCGCCCAACTCTATCTACGAAAAGAAATGGCCGTTGACGTTGGCCCCGAGCCTAGCCGAATCGTTGACCGCGCCCGGTGCGCCCGAAGCCCTCAACGAATACAAAAAGGGCTGGGACGGTTGGTCGGGCGTGATTCCGACCGATCGTAAAGACATGTGGACGATCTTCTACAACTATTACCTGAACACGATTCAGGATAACGAACGCAGCGTCAAGCAAATCGTCGACGTCTTCGACGAGATGGACCTCTGGCGCGACACGGTGATCGTTTTCACGGCCGATCACGGCGAAATGGGCGGCTCACACGGCGGACTCAAAGGCAAAGGGCCGTTCATTTACGAGCAAAACGCACACGTGCCGATGTTTATCGCGCATCCCAACGGCGCGATCGGCGCGAAGTGCACGGCGCTTACGAGCCACCTCGACTTGGTGCCCACGTTCATCGGGATGACCGGATTACCCGAAGAGAAGCGGGCCGCAGCGATTAAAGATTTCCCGGGACGCGATTTCTCACGGTTGTTGGCAAATCCGAGCACCGCCGGCGTGCACGAAATGCGCAAAGGCGTGCTCTACAACTATCTCGGCCTGGGAACCGTCGACGCCGAGTATCTCGAAGCCGTGATGGATTCGCAAATGCTGGATTCGACCAAGCAGCCTCCGATTGCAAAAGCGAGCATGACAAAACGCGGGCTCGTGTCGTTTGCGTTCGATGGGCGGTACAAGTTCGGCCGCTACTACGCGCCGACCGCCTTCAATACGCCCACGACGATCGAAGAGATCGTCAAAAACAACGACGCGCAACTCTTCGATCTGCAGACCGACCCGCATGAAATGCACAACCTCATCCTCGCGCCGGAGAAGCATCGCGCGACGATTCTGCGCATGAACCAGTTGCTCAACGATCTCATAGCCGCCGAAGTCGGCGTCAACGACGGCGCATTTCTCAAGCCGCTGCTCGACGGGGGCTCACTGGCTCCGGGCGGAACGTAACCCGCAAACTGCTATGTCCAAAAGTAATGGAGTTGTATTTTGATTCATCTCGGCGACCACGTAGTCGTGAAGGGCGAAGACGAAGAGGCGGTCGTTACCGCCGTACATCCCGACTCGCAAATTGAAATCGAGTTCCTTCATTCGTCCGAGGGAGGTCCGCGGCGCAGGCGTTACGCCGCCGAGGCGCTGGAGAAGGTCTCGCGCTCCAGCTGACGTTTCCTAAAGCGCTTCTCGCGTTCTCCGCCGTAGGATTCTGTGGCGGGTGCGTTGCTTCGGACGCAGCCAGTGTCTCCCCCGAACCCACCCCGACGACGAGCGTCACGATCTACGCGCCGGGTGCGATGGGCAATGCTGCTCCGCTGCGCAGCATCGTTGGCCCCGAGACGGGGTTGTCGTTTCCGAGCGCGATCGCGGTCGATGCTCGAGGCGAGAAGTACGTCGCGAATCGCGCTGCCAACAGCGTCACCGTTTACGGCAACGACGCTCGCGGCAATTCGGCCCCGTTGCGGACGCTCGCTGGGACGCATACGGCCTGAACCTCCCGACGGGTCTCGCCCTGGATGCCGGAGGCAACGCGTACGTCGTAAACCGATCGGCCAACACGATCACCGTTTACGCTCCCACTGCAAATGGGGACCCGTCTCCGATACGCATCATCGCGGGATCGATGACCGGTCTAAACGAGCCGACCAGCATCGCGATCGACGCCGGGCAGCAACTCTACGTCACGAACCTCGCAAACCAAAGCGTAACGGTGTTCGCGCCGGCCGCGAGCGGGAACGCTACGCCGGTTCGAATCATTCGCGGGGAACTGTCCAAGCTGACGGCCGCATTTGCGATCGCTGTCGATTCAGCCGGTT
>DASXXU010000066.1:0-25265 GCA_036502885.1 Candidatus Tumulicola sp. | reverse complement strand
GTCCATCGTCGGCGGCAACGACTGAGCCGATGCGGCGCTCGCGGGAACGATCCAAAGCGGAAAACTGGAAATCGCAAACGTGCCGTTTCGCTTCGCGCGCGCTTCATTCGATGGATCGCCGGCGGCCGCACGTCTGAGCGGGATCGTTGCGGCCGGTCCATGGGGAACGTTTTCCGGCACCGGACAGATGTCTTCGAAAGCCTTCGTCGCGGGCGGCGACTATCGCGGTACCTTCGAAGGCTTGCATCAGTTTATCGGCTCGGATTTGCGCGCACACGGCGGCATCGCGGGCGGGGCGTCGATCGCCGTCGAGGACGATAAAATCGTCGTGCAAGGCCGCAACCTGCGTTTGGATCATGCGAGCTTGCGCGGTATTCCGGTCAGTTCGGCCGACTTAACGCTGGCGATCGCAGGTCCGCAGTTGCAGGTGTACTCGGCTCGCGCGCAAGCCGACGGCGGGCGCATCGTTGCGTCGGGTGCGCTCGGCCTCGCCCCGCGCGCCGATCCCGGTAGTCTAGCGCTTGGCGTTCGCAATCTCGATGCGGCCGGATTGCGCGGTCTCGGCTTGCCGTTTGAAGCTGGGCGCGTTACCGCATCCGGCGTATTGTCTGCCGGAGCGGTGTTGCCCGAGTTTCATGGCGGCGTTGCGATTGCCGGCGGACGCATGCAGCAGTACGCGGTGTCGGGCGACGGCGACGTCGCTCTAGAGGGCGATAGCGTACGATTGCAACGCGTGACCGGATCGCTCGGCTCCACCTATGCCAGCGTCGATGGAAGCATCGGATCGCTCACCGGGCGCGCGCCGTCCTACGCGCTCGACGCGGCCATCGCGGCCGGCGACGTTGCAAGCACGTTGCACTCCTTAGGATATCCGTCGTACGAGACGCAAGGGACGTTTAACGCGAAACTGCACGTCGGCGGAAGCGGATCGACGCCCAACGTTAGCGGTGCGGTCGAGGCGCCGGCTGGAAACGTGAACGGATTGCCGTTCGTCGATGCACGTGCCGAATTGTTCGCGAGCGCGAATGGCGTGCGCGCCAAGGCCGGCAGCGTACGGGTGGGAACGACGGCCGCGCGCTTCGATGCGGCGACCGGATCGCACTATACATCCGTTTCGGTCGACTCCCCGAAAGCCGATCTGTCGGACTTCAATAATTTCTTCGATGCGGGAGATCTTCTCGCGGGCCGCGGGCGAGTGGGGTTGGCTGCGGAGATCGATGGTACGCGCGTACGCAGTCACGGACGCGTCGCGATCGACGGCTTCGCGTGGCACGATCTCCCGATCGGCGATACATCGGCAGACTGGGCGAGCGCGCGCGACACCGTCACGGGTGCGTTGTCGATCGGCGGTTCCGAAGGACGCTTGCGCGCCGGCGGTTCGCTGCAGATTCGACCTTCGACGGATATCCAAACGACGATCCTGGGTTCGCAATACGACCTTTCGGCGAACGTTTCGAATGCCGATCTCTCGTTGTGGACGGCCGCATTCGGTTTCGCTCAACTGCCGATACGCGGCCGGGCGGATGCGTCTCTGCGGCTGGACGGCCGTTATCCCGACATCGGCTTGCGCGCGCAAGCGGCGGTACGTGATGGCGGCGTCGGTCCGCTCGCACTCGATACCGCGACGGCGTCGGTGCACGGTCAGCGCGGCCTGCTTACGATCGATACGGCAGAAATCGCGACCCAAGGGTTGCAGGCGAACGCCAGCGGTTCGATCGGCCTGCGTCCGAACGATCCGCTCGACGTTTCGCTGCACGCCGCGACCTCGCAGTTACCGGCATTGATCTCGCAGTTTACCGGTGCGACGATTCCGGTTACGGGCAGCTTCGAATCCACGTTGCACGTTGGCGGAACGTTTCGTTCGCCGACGTTCGTAGCCGGCATCGATGCTACCGATGTAAACGCCTACGGCATCGCGATCGCTTCGTTCTTCGGCGAGGTGCGCTTACACGGGCGCGCGCTCGTCCTTTCGAATGCCGGTGCGACGATCTCGGGCGGCGAGTTAACCTTGGCCGGATCGTTGCCGTTGGAACTCGCGCCGCTGCGTGTGGGGCCGCAGGATCAACCGATCAGTTTCGACGTCGATGCCGTGGGATTAAATCCGGCCGCATTCGATGGGTTGTTCGGCAACGGCACGCGATTGAGCGGTTCGATCGACGGCCACTTTGGATTGACCGGGACGATCGCACGTCCGATCGTGATCGGACACGCAACGTTGCAAAACGGTTCGTACGTTAGCGATGTCGAGCGTACGCCGATCACGGCCGCCGCCGGACGGCTGACGTTCAATCGCACGAGCGCGTCGATCGATCGCGTGTCGGCAAAATTTGGAAACGGAACGGTTGCCGCATCCGGCCGCGTGGCATTTCCACGCGGATTCCAGGTGCAGAATGGTTTTTCGTTCGTCGTGAAAGCGATCGCTCACGGAGCGCAACTGGATCTTCCCGATTATGGAACCGGCAGCCTGAACGCGGATCTCGCGCTGACGAAGACGCCGTCGTCGCCCGCCCTGCTCTCGGGCAACGTCACGCTGGCCGACGCGAGCCTGCCGTTTGCAGCGTTTCTGCGCGCGGCGCAAGGTGGCAACGCTGCGGGCGGCGGTTTGCACCTTCCGCCGTTGGCGTTCGACGTGCGCGCGGATGCGGGTCGCAACGTACGCGTTCGCGGTGCGGGGTACGGTGCCGGACTCGATATCGGCGCGTCCGGGTCCGTGCGGCTAGCCGGCACCTTGGCGTCTCCGCAGTTGATCGGTACGATCGCTTCGACGGGTGGCACGTTGACGTACTTCGATCGCGCGTTTCGGGTACGAGAGGGGAACGTTACGTTCGCTCAGGGAGCCGGCCTGATACCGGATATCCACGCCGTAGCGACGACCAGCGTCGTAAATCCGGATCCCGATCGTGCGCGCAATCCATACGGCAGTGCCGAGATCACGATTGCCGTCAACGGCCCGATCGACGGCCTCAAGATCGACTTCGATACGAACCCGCCCGGCTACACGCGCGATCAGATCATCTCGATGGTCGCGCCGTTCGGCGGGTTCATCAACGGCATCGCCTTCAACGCGCAGTCGCCCTACCAGGTCTCGTCGCCGGGCGGCATCACCCCGTTGGGCGCGGTGTCGCCGTTGCCGCCCGGGGCATATCAGACGCGCAACGGCGTCATCAGCGTGGGACAAGAGGCCTTCAATATCCTCAATGCCCAATTTGCGGCCGGCTTGCTTGCGCCGCTGGAGGGTGCGCTCGGCCAGGGTCTGGGTCTATCGAGCATCGATCTGAACCTCGGATATTATGGAAACGTGGGATTAACCGCCACACGCTTGCTTGGTAAAACGGTCAGCGCGATCTATGCGACGACCTTCGGGATTCCCCAGATTCAGTCGTTCGGCATCAAAATGCAGCCGAGCGCGTACACGTCGGCGACGCTGAACTTTTTCTACCAAACGGGTCCGACCAAGCTGTTTCAAGAACCGGTCACGGTTATCGGCCCGTCTAATCAACTGCAGCTCGCACAGCCCTTGTTGGGGAATAGCGGATTTAACGTTTCGGTCCAGCGCTACTTATGGTAAGGTGGCGTGGTTTTACAACGCTCAATCTTACCCTAATCTTCGAGGCAAGGACCGGGGTGGGGTGGGGCGAACACGGCGACCCGGGTCTCAACAGGTGCGTCCGTTCGCACCGGCAGTTTGCTGACGCCGTCAGCTTCGCTCTAGCAATTTGAGGACGTTTTTTCGCATGACCTTCGACCTTCGGGGCGCCCTCCGCGCGCTGACGTGCTGGGCCGGTGCCCTGCTCGCGCTTGTGATCGCGGCTTCGCCAATGGTCGCGGCCGTGGCACAAACCGAGAGCACCAAGATCGTTTCAGTCGACATAACGGGCAACTTGCACGTTCCAACGGCGACGATCATGGGCGTCGTCGCGGCGCGCCCGGGCCAAACGTATGACCCGAAGATCGTGCAAGCGGATCTCGCGCGCATCAACGCGCTCGGATTTTTCGCGGACATCGCTCCGCCGCTGATCCGTCAGCGCCCGAACGGCATCGCGATCACCTACCGCGTGGTCGAAAACCCGGTCATCACGAAGATCACGTTTGTCGGCAACCAAAAGGTTCCCAGCGATACGCTTTCGGCCCTTATGGACTTATCCGTCGGCCAAGTGTTCAATACGAACACGTTCCGGCAGGACGTTCTCAAAATCAATAATTATTACGAACGTATCGGATATGCCGGCCAAGTTCCGACCCACGTTAAGGATATCCAGCTCGATCCGAAGACGGGCCAAGTAACCCTGACGATTCAGGAAGGTTTGATCGTCCGTCACATCATCATCGGTGGCGATCCGCTGCTTCCGCCGCAGATCATTCTGCCGTCGTTGACCGTCAAACCCGGAACCGAATATTCGGACGCCGTGCGCGATGCGGATTACAAGGCGCTGCAAAAGCTCTACGAAGACAAGTTCCATTTGGAGCTCGGCAACTTCGAGGCCGGCCCGGACCCGTCGTCGATCGACCTCAAAGCCGGTACCGTCGACGTCAAGTACGACATCTACGTCGCGCGCGTCGCCGCCGTCGAAATTACCGGAAATACGCGTACCAAAGACCCGGTGATCCGGCGCGTGCTGCGCGAGATACCGGGCACGGTGCTCAACACCGACGCCGTCAAGCGCGACTACGAGCGGCTTAACTCGCTCAACTATTTCTCGAAAGTCGAGCCGAACATCGTCCCGGGTCCGGATCCCAAGAAACCGCAGTTGGTTACGCTGGTTTGGCACGTGACCGAACAACGCACCGCACAAGCGTCGGTCGGCTTCGGGTACTCCGGCGGTCTTACCGGACAAGGCTTGTACGGAACGCTCGGCTTCTCCGACAACAACTTGCAAGGCACCGGCGACTCCGGTTCGCTGCAACTCGAAAAGGGCGCCCGCACCGGCGTCGCCCAGCTTTCGGTACAGGTTCCGTATTTGGGGAACACGCCGCAGTCACAAAAGTACAGCGTCGGCGGTTCGCTCTTTACGAACAATACGACGTACTACTACCCGGTCTACAACGTAACGTCGAGCGGACCGTCGATTCCGTCGGTCGGCGGAACGCCCGCTCCGATCCCGGTGACGCTCTATCCGGGAGCGAACGCATCCGAAATCGGCAACGTCGTCGCGACGAACTCGTCGAGTTCGACCGGCGCCAACGCGAGCATCGGACGGCGGTTGAGCGACTACACGATCTTGTCCCTGGTTGCCGGCGCGCAGACGATTCGTTACAGCACGAGCGTCCCGTCGCCGTACTACTTCCAGGGCAATCAGCCGAACATCTTCGTAGGGCCGACGCCCGGACCGATCAACTCGACGGTCAATTCGTACGGCGGTTCGTTCGGTATCGCGGCGACGTCGATCGCCAACGTCAACACCGGCGCGCCGTACAAACTGAATACCGCGCAAATCGGCTTGAGCACTTCGACGCTCGACGATCCCTTCAACCCGCGTACCGGCGTGAACGGCTCGCTTACCGAGCTGTTGTCGGTGCCGGCGTTCGCCTCGAACTTCAAGTTCACACAATCGACGCTCAACGTTGCCAAGTTTTTCCCGGTGCTCAAACAGGCGACGATCGGCGTGCATTTGCAGCTGCAAGGTTCTTCGGGCGTCATTCCGCCCAGCTCCCTATTCACGTTTTCGGATCAGCAGATGCGCGGTTACAATCAGGTATTCTACGCGACCGACGCGGGGCTCGGACAGATCGAGCTACGCCAACCGCTCGCGCTGGATCGGCGAATTACGCTGGCAGCATTCGTGGACGAGCTGGATTATCGCATCCGGGGCGCGTACCCGCTGCTCGATCCGTATACCAACCGTATCGTCGGGTACCCGGGCAACTGGGCTCTATACGGCGACTACGGCGTGGGAATTCGGTTCGACGTTCCCCAACTTGGCTTACGGACGGTGCGTATCGACTTCGCCAAGGGCGTTAACGGAACGCACACGAGCTTCGGCATCGGCCAAAGTTTCTAAGAGGAAAGCATGAAGGTTCGGATCATCGGTTCTCTTGCAGCCGCCGCCGTATTGGCCGCGGTCGTCGCGCCGGCGGCGATCGGCGCGGACCTTACCGACGTTGGCTTCGTCGATCAAGCTCAACTCGCGAGCATGCCGGCGTTCGTCGGCGCGAATCGCGCGTTAGCCGGCGCTAAGGCGCAGATGGACGCACAATACAACGCCGCGCTCCGTCACGTATCGAACGACGCCGACCGCCAGCGCATCACGTTGCAGTTTCAGCAAGCGTACAACGACAAACAGCGCGAGATCGTCGGTCCGATGTTCCAGCGCGCCCAACTGGCGATCGCACAAGTCAGCGCGGCCAAGAATCTCTCGGTCGTCGTCGATAAGCGTATCGTGATTTTCGGCGGGCAAGATATCACGCGCGACGTTCAAACGCTGTTCGCCAGCGGCCAGGCACTGCAGCCACCCACCGCCTCGCCACCTCCCGCCGAGATCGGTTTCGTCGATCAAACCGTTCTCGATAACGTTGCCAAGGTCAAAGCCGCGAACGACGAGATGACCCAATATGCAACGACCGAGCGCGCGCTGTTCGCACCGCAACTGGCGCAAGCGAGAAACGACGCCGACAAGAAAAAAGTCTTCGATCAGTACAATAAAGCGATGTCCGATAAACAAGACCAACTGCTCAAGCCGTTGGTCGAAGAAACGAAGCGCGCTACGGCCAGCGTTGCCGCTTCGAAAAAGTTGCTCTTGGTGATCGATCGTGCCGACGTAATTTACGGGGGTACGGACATCACCGCAGATGTCCAGAACGACCTCGCAAAATAGCCGTTTCGCGCTCGTAACGTCGTTCGTACTGGTTGCTGCAGTGCTGCCGGCAGGTTGCGGCGTGAACGTCCATTCATCGTCGGTTCGCGGGGTCGCGTACGTGCGCGTCGACGCCGTCGTCAAACAACACCCGCTCTATTCGCAACTCTCGCAACTCGACGATGCCATAGCGGCGATCAATTTGAGCGCGGCAGCGCCGCGCGTTCCGCTCAGCGCTTCGCAAATCGCCGCACAAACCGTGATACTGAATCGCGAGCTTCGCGCGGCCCAAGATCGCGCTAACCGTATCCTGGCGCAGAAGCAGAACGATTACGCCGGACGCGAACGCCAGGCGGTCGGGCAAGCGCTGAAGGCGGCGGGCGTGAGCGGCGCTGCGGTTGCCGCAATGCAGATGAATGCGACGTCGGCCTCGCAAGCGCATCAAGCCGTCGCGGCCGCGAATCAGGATTTTCAGGCGTACCAGCAAAGCGTCGTTTCGGCCGGTAACGCCGCGACCAACGCGGTGGCGCGCCAGCTGCAGGTGCAAGAATCGCAAAAGCTGCGCGCCAAGGCCGAGCAGCTACAGCAAAGCGAGACCGACGCCTCGTTAAAATTGTCGCAGGCGGATGCGACGCAACGCCTGGCGATCCGCACGCGTCTTTCCAACCTTGCAATGGATGAGAGCACCCGCACCAGCCTGCAAAATCAGCTGGCAGCGCTCAACGCCAAGGAGGCGGCCGCGCTCGAGACGCTGCGCAAGGCGGATGCCGCTACCATGCAGGCGTACCGCAACCAACTCGACGCGCAGACCGGAGCGCAGGTCAGATCCCAGGTGTCGTCGATGCAGGGGCAAACGCAGGCCAAGCTGTTGGAACGCCGGAACGAGGTCGGCGCGCAATTGCGCAATATGGGTTCTCCCTCCGTGCCGACCACGATTCCGCCCAAGGTGAAGGCGCAGATCGCGGGCATTCATCGGACATTTACCGCACAGTTCCAGGCCGAAGCGCAAAAAACGGTAGCCGACTACAACACGACGAAAGCCGACCTCGACCGGCAGTTCCAGGCGCTGCATGGCGCCGACGTCGGAGCGACCGGGGCGGCGGCCACCGAGCTTGCGGCGCTGCAGAAACGGCGGGCGGCGCTCTACCAGCAGATCGTCGATCAGGTTTCGCGCGAAGCGTCGCGCATCGCCAAAGAACGCGGATTCAGTATCGTCTTCGACAACGTCAACGCCGCCGCGGGTGGTTACGACTTAACGAACGACCTCATCAAGGATGTCGAAAGCCAACACGAGTGAAAAAGTATCTTTACGTAATATGTTGTGCCGCAGGGCTTGCGGGGGTAACCGGCTGCGGAGCGTCGAGCCCGATCGGGCTCGTCGACGTGCAGCGCATCGTGACCAACTGGCCGGAATACCAGGGGTATCAAACCCAGCTGCTGTCGGACGAGCGTTCGATCCGCGGTAACGTTCGGCAAAAACAACGCGCCGAGATGCAACTGCAGCAGAAGTACAGCAAGATCACCGATCAGCTGACGCAGCAGATTCGCGACGCGGCCACCAAGATCGCGCAGCAAAAGCAGCTCAAGCTCGTGCTGACGCGCGAGGGTATCGGATACGGCGGCGTGGACATCACGCCCGACGTCGAGAAGTCGTTGAACATCACGGAAAAGCCGACACCCTCGCCCGGAACCTAGGCGTTTTCGCCGGGACTTCGCTAGTGTGTTAGGGACGCTTCGTCAACTATCGGAGCGCGTCGGCGGCCGGGTCGCGGGCGATGGCGAGGTCGAGATCGAGCGGATTTCCGCCGTCGACGACGCCGGCCCGGGGGCGCTGACCTTTGCAACCGACCAGCGATATCTCGACAAGGCTATGGCCGGCGGAGCCACCGCCATTTTGCTGGACGAGTCGTTGGCCCCCGAGGTATGCGATAAGCCACTGCTGATCGTCGAGCACGTGCGTCACGCCTTGGCCGGCCTGCTCGCGGGCCTGCGCCGGTCGCGCCCGCGCGGGCCGCATCGCGACCCGCTTGCATCCATCGCGAACGACGCCGATATCGCAGAGGATGCGTATATCGGCCCGCATGCGTACGTCGGTCCGCGCGCTCGAATCGCACGCGGTGCCGCGCTCGAACCCGGCGCGTACGTCGGGGAGGGAGCGCAAATCGGCGAGGACTCCTGGCTGCATCCCGGCGCGCGCGTCATGGCCGGCTGCACGATCGCTAACCGCGTCGTTTTGCACGCCGGGAGCGTGATTGGAAGCGAAGGTTTCGGCTGGGCGTTTTTGGACGGCCGGCTCGAACGCATCCCGCAAATCGGCAACGTCGTGATCGACGACGACGTCGAAATCGGCGCGAACGCCTGCGTCGACCGCGCGCAAACGGGAAGCACGCACATCGGTGCCGGCACCAAGATCGACAACCTCGTACAGATCGGTCACAACTGCCGCATCGGTAAGCATTGCGTGCTGGCCGCACTTACCGGGTTGGCCGGATCGACCGTCGTCGGTGACGGCGTGCAGATCGCCGGACAAGTCGGCACCAAGGGGCACATGAAAATCGGCTCCGGCGCAACCGTCGCCGGTCAATCCGGCGTGTGGGGTGACGTTGCCGAAGGCACGACGGTGTCGGGAAATCCGGCGCGCAGTCATCGTGAAGATTTGCGTCGAGAGGTCATGATTCGTAACCTGCCAAAGCTCGTCGCTCGTGTCGACGTTTTGGAGCGCGCGCTCGAACGAGACGGCGAGTAACGGCTCCGTGAGCGATCCGATGACGCAAGCGACGCTCGGCGCGCCGCTGCACTTTGAAGGCATCGGCTTACATACCGGGATGCAATCGTCGGTCGACCTTCTGCCGGCGCCCGAAAATAGCGGTATCGCATTCGATCTCGACGACCCGCGGATGCCCGAAGCGCGCGTGCGCGTTGCGGCCGTGGCCGAAAACGTAATCGATACGTCGCGCGCAACCGTAATCGGGCGCGATGGGGCGAGCGTATCGACCACCGAGCATTTGCTGTCGGCGTTGTTCGCATCCGGCGTCACGAACGTCGAGGTCCGGGTTCGCGGACGGGAAATTCCGATTGCCGACGGCAGCGCTCGCTCGTTCGTCGACGCGATTGCCGCCGCAGGCATCGTCCCCCAACGCGCCCCGCGCGCGGTGTTGCAGCTCGACGCACCTTTCGCGCTGACGGCCGGCGATCGCACGATCGTCGCACTGCCGGCGGACGCGTTTCGCGTGCGCTTCGTGGCCGACTTTCCGGCCCCGATCGGCATCGAATACTACGACGGCGTCGTCGACGCCACGAGCTACCGCGAAGAAATCGCCGGCGCCCGCACTTTCGGCTATCTGCATGAGGTCGAAGCGTTGCGCGCGCGCGGCTTAGCGTTGGGCGGCAGTTTGGAAACCGCGATAGTGTTCGCTCCCGACGGACCGATGCGGCCGTTGCGATGGGATAACGAAGTCGTGCGCCATAAGGTGCTCGATCTAATCGGCGATTTCGCATTGCTGGGGGCGTGGCCGCTGTGCGACGTGATCGCGATAAAGAGCGGACACGAACTACACGCATCGGCGACGCGAGCGTTGCGCGCGCGCATGCTCGCGCAAGTTAAAGGAGGCCCGTGTCCGAGCTAGATATTCGGCAGATTCTCGAGGTGCTGCCGCACCGCTTTCCGATTCTCTTGATCGACCGCATCACGGAGCTCGAGCCGATGGTGCGCGTGCGCGGCTACAAAAACATCACGTATAACGAGCCGGTGTTCACCGGGCACTTTCCGGGAAATCCGCTATTTCCAGGCGTCTACATGCTCGAAGCGATGGCCCAGCTCGGGGGCGCGGTCGTCCTCGAGCCGGGTGAGTTTTCGCGCAAAACCCCATATCTGGCGGGCATCGATAAAGCCAAGTTTCGCCGCCCGGTCATTCCCGGAGACCGGCTCGATATGGAAGTAACGATCCTGCGACACAAGCGTAACATCGGCTGGTGCTCGGCCAATGCGAGCGTCGACGGGCAACTGGTCTGCGCGGCCGAGCTGATGTTCTCGATCGTGACCAATCAAAGTATGTACGGCGCCGACGCGACGGTGCTGCACCCGTGATCCATCCCACCGCGATCGTGCATCCAAACGCCGTCATCGCTAGGACTACCGAGGTCGGCCCGTATTGCGTCGTCGGCGAACACGTCAAGATCGGGGCCGGCACCGTGTTGCAAGCGCACATCGTCGTCAACGGATGGACCGAAATCGGCGAAGATTGTCAGATCTTTCCGTTCGCGACGATCGGTGCGGCATCGCAAGATCGAAAGTACGTCGGCGAACGCGCGTTGACACGCGTCGGCGACCGGACGACGCTGCGCGAGTACGTGAGCATCCAGCGCGCCACCGGCGAAGAAGAGGTCACCGCCGTTGGCGACGATTGTTTGCTGCTGGCGTACACGCACATCGCGCACAACTGCGTGCTCGGAAACGGCGTGACGATGAGCAATCTCGCCCAGCTTGCGGGGCACGTGGAGGTCGGAGATTTCGCGACGATCGGCGGCCAGGCAGGCGTGCATCAGTTTACGCGTATCGGCCGTTACGCGATGGTCGGAGGCGCCAGCAAGATTACCAAAGACGTCCCGCCGTTTTTCTTGATCGAGGGCAACCCGGCCAAACCGTACGGATTGAATAGCGTCGGTTTGCGGCGTGCCGGATTTTCGCAAGAGGAACGGATCGAAATCAAGCGCTTTTACAAAACGCTGTACAATCCAAAGCTCAACGTCTCGCAAGCGCTGGCGGCGATGAAAACGCAGGCGGCGACGGCTCCCGGTAGAGAAATCGTCGCGTTCTTGGAAGCGCGTTCGCAGCGCGGCGTCCTGAAATGAGCGCGCCGCGTGCGCTACTTCTTCTCAACGGGTGAACCGTCGGGCGAATCGGTAGCGCTGCTTCTGGCCGGCGCAATCCGCGAGCTCGATCCGCAGGCACGGTTCGAAGGCATCGGCGGGGAGCGCATGCGCGCGAGCGGTTTTTCCATGTGGCGCGACCACCGTGGTTGGGCCAGCATGGGTCCGATCGCGGCGATTCCGCGCATTCCCAAACTGCTCGCGATTATGTGGATGACGGCGTTCTACATCCGGCGCACCGCACCGGACGTGGTCGTGCTGGTCGATTTCGGCGTGTTCAACTTGCGATTAGCGCAGACGCTGCGCCGCTTGCACTACGATGGGCCGGTGCTGGACGTGTTTCCGCCCGGAACGTGGTTGGATAACGAGACCAAAGCGCGTATCGTCAGCGATGTCTCGATGCCGTTAACGGCGTTCGAACATCAGCGCGATTTCTATCGCGGTTTGGGGTTACGCATCGCCTACTTCGGACATCCGCTGGCGGGACAATACGTGACGCGCTCGCCCCGTGCTACGCCGCCGTCCGACGGCGGTTTGGTCGCGCTGTTGCCGGGCAGCCGCCAAGGCGAGGTCGACCGCCACTTGCCGTTGCTGTTGAGCGCCTTGCGCGAGCTGCGTCGCACGCGCCCGCGGGCCCGAGGCGTCGTCGGCGCAGCCAATGAAGCGTCGCGAACCCGCATCCAACGTGCGCTTGCGAGGGATGGAATCGACGGGGTCGAGGTCGTCACCGGTTCACAATCCGCACTGCGCGAGGCCGACGCCGCATGGATCGCTTCGGGAACCGCGGTGTTGGAGGCCGCGTTGAGCGGCGTTCCTTCGGTGGCGCTGTACGTTGTCGCGCCGGTGCTCGTGAAGCACGCGCGCGGAATGATCAAGCATCGTTTCATCACGTTGCCGAACCTGGTGCTGGGTCGCGCGATCGTTCCGGAGCTGCTTCAGGAAGAAGCCTCGCCGCTGCGCTTGAGCTCCGAGATGGACGCGATCTTGCGCGATCCGGCGAAACAATACGACGAACTGGCGGGATTGCGAGCCGCACTCGGGCCGCCGGATGCGTTACGGCAGTGCGCCGGTTTTGCGGTCTCTGTAGCGCGCGAACGCGAGATGGGGACGTCCGCATGATTCGCATCTACCATACGTCGGATTTGCACGATCATCGCGGCTTCGTGCATCGTTTGCGAGCGCTGCGCGAAAGCCAACCCGGTCTCTTGTTCGACTGCGGCGACTCGCTGCGCGGAAGTCAAACGGTCTACCATCGCGACGAACCGGTGATGGCCGAGCTCGACGCCGCAGGATACGATGCGCAAGCCATCGGCAACCGCGAATTTCACTACCTCTTCGGGTTGCTGCAAGCGCGTTCGCGGCGCATGCACCATCCGTTGGTATGCACGAACCTTCTCGACACGAAGAATCGGCCGCTACCGTTCGAGCGTTCGTTGATCTTCGAGCGCGACGGCACGCGCACGCACGTGCTCGGGTTGCTGATCATGCAGTATCCCGTTGGTAGCGTTTGGGAGCGCTTGTTCGGATGGCGATTTCTCGATCCGTGGGATGCCGTCGAACCGTATGCGGCCCAGATGCCCGAGGGCGAACCACTCGTCGTCTTGTCGCACGTCGGCCTATCCCTCGACCGCGAACTCGCGCGGCGCGTGCCGCGCATCGATATCATCCTCGGCGGACACAGTCACGATACGCTGCGAGAACCGGAGGTCGTCGAGCGCGTTCCGATCGTCCACACCGGAGCCTACGGAAACAACGTATCGCGTAGCGAGCTTGCCTACGATGCATCCCGCAACCGGTTTACGTTGCGCGATTTCGCACTGCTGCCGTTGCTGCGCGGCACGCCGGCGTGAAAGCGCTGCTGTTCGTTTCAAACGGGCACGGCGAGGCGGCCATCGCAGACGCGATCGCCGCCGAAGTCCACGAAGTGGCACCGGATGTTCGATGCGATCATCTCGCGCTGGTCGGTCGTGCGAAATCTCGCAACATGAACGACGTGGGGCCGCAACGCACGTTGCCGAGCGGCGGGTTGGTCGCGATGGGCAACCTCGTCAATATCGCACGCGATGTCGGCGCCGGCTTGATCGGGTTGGTGTTGGAGCAGCGTGCCTTCCTCCGCAAGGCGCACGATGCGTACGCCGCGGTCGTTGCGGTGGGCGACACGTACGGGTACCTGATGTCGAAGGCGGCGGCCCTGCCGTCGATCTTCGTTGGGACCGCGAAGAGCGTGAGCGTAGCACCCTACGGCCCGTTTGAAGAACGTTTATTGCGAGGAGCGCAAGCGTGTTTCGTTCGCGACGAACCGACGGCGGCGCGGTTACGCGCACACGGCGTCGACGCCGTCGCGGCCAACGCGATCGTCGATCTCTTCGCGCGCGCACCGCAAGCCGATGCATCGGACGCGACCGGTGGATTCGATCCGTTGATCCTACTGCTGCCGGGGAGCCGTGAAAGCGCCTACGCCGACGCGCGCAGGTTGGCCGAAATCGTCGAGCGGTTGCGCGACCGGTTCCCGTCGTTGGGAGCGGTTTTATCGATCGCGCCCGGCATGGACGCGGAGCGCTTCGCCGGCGCGTTGCGGCCGGACGGGTGGACCGTTACGTCCGGCGGCGGTAAGGGCGTACCGTTTTCGGCGTCGCGTTTGGATTCGCCGTCGATCCGCGCGTGGGACGGCCCGCTGGCCGCGCCGCTGCGTTTGGCAACGATCGTTTTGGGACAGGCCGGAACCGCGAACGAAGAGGCCGCGGCTGCCGGCGTACCGGTCGTCGCCCTCGAGCGCCGGGCCGGAACGCAAAGCTCTTGGTATCGTCACCGTCAGCGCCGTTTGCTCGGCGATGCGCTGGTCGTGCTGCCGGACGATCCGCAGCGTGCCGCCGAAGGCATCGTCGCGCTCATCGACGATCCGCAACGGCGCGCGCAGATGGCCGAAGCCGGAAGGCGCCGTATGGGCGCGCCCGGCGGCGCCCGGACGATTGCGGAACGAATCGTCGCCTCGATCGGCGCGGTACCGTGCGCGGGTTGATGCCCGCGGCTTTCGCCGCGGTCTACGCCGTGCTGCCGCTGTTTCCGTCGTTTATCGTGCTCACCGCCGTCGCGTTTCCCGGCGTTTCTCTGGTGCCTCGTCCGCTCGCGATCGCCGTGTTGTTGTTTGTCGTTGCGATTGCGGTGTTCGCGGCAACGGTGTTGCGGCGATACCCCAAGGCGGGCTCGCAACCATTGCTGGTTCCGATCGCGCTGTGGCTCGGGGCCGGCCTATTGTCGGCAGCGCTCGGACTCGACCCGCTGCGCGGCGTCGTATTTCTTCTGGTCGCGCTGCTGGGTGCGATTTGGCATTGCAGCTTACTTCGATTTTTCGGAGATCGCGGCGTGGCCACCGCGATTCTTTGGTCGTATTTGGTTTCCGGTACCCTTGCGGCATCGATCGCGATCGTGACGGTGGTAACGCGTTGGCCCGTCGCGTTGTACGTAACGAGTCACGGTCGCGCGACCGGCACGTTCGTGCTGCCCGGCGAACTCGCCGCCTATCTCATCGTCTTCCTGCCGATCGCGTATGCCGTTACGCAACTACGCGTGCGTCCCGCGATGCGCGCGCTCGCCTGGACGGCGTTGGGAATCGGTTTGGTCGCATTGTGTCTGTCGTATTCGCGCGCGGGTTGGATGGGCGCCGCAGCCGCGGCCGCATTCGTAATCATCACGCGTCGCGGCGCGCCGCGCGGTGCGGCGCCGGCGGTCGGCGCGATTGCAATCGCTCTGGTAATCGTGTTCGCGCTGTTCAATAGCCACCACGATCCGAGCGAAGATTACACGCGGCTCGCAATTTGGCGCGCCGCGATCGCGGTTATCGACCGGTTTCCGTTGACCGGCGTCGGACCGTTGGATTTTCCACGGATCTATCCGTCCGTGCACGTCCCGGATGCGGATGCGACGGCGTTTCACGCACACGACATCTATCTAACATTTTTCGCCGAACTCGGGATCGTCGGCGTGGCCGCGTTCGGTTGGCTCGTCTGGTCGTTTGCCGTCGAGTTGAAGCGCCGGATCGCTCGCACCGGCAGCGCGCACTGTCGCTTGGCCCTCGCGGCTGCGGCGGGACTCACCGGCGTGGCCGTGCAAGGCCTGATCGACACCATGAGCATCGTCATATTTGGGTTGCTGTTTCCCACGCTCGGGCTGGCGCTGGCCGCCGCCGGAACCGGCGATCCGTCCGACCGGCCCGAAGCCGATTGAACCGCCGCGTCCTCGCGGCGGCGGCGTGCGTGGCGATGTTCGCCGGCTGCAATCCCCAGGCGCCCAAAAGCGCCAAGACGCCCGCTCCGGCGCACCCCCACCCGGCCACGGCCCCGCCGTTGCACATCACCGGCCAGGGCACCCAGCATCGCCCGGTGCGGCTCATTCAGCAAATACAAAACCGCGTCGAGTACGAATTGGTAACGAACTCGTACGAGAGCACCGGAACGCAAGGGCGCGAGCTGGCGGTCGCGCGAGATGCAACCATCACGTTCCACGACCGCAAAGGCATCACGCTGACGGCGCGGGCGCCGCAAGCGATTCTCGACGAAAAGGCAAACACGATCACACTACTCAACGACGTTCACGGACGCACCAGTAGCGGAATAACGCTCACGTGCGATCGTCTCGTGTACGATCGCAAGGCGCAACTCTTCCACGGTTACGGGAACGTCGTCATCGTCAATGCGAACGGCTTTCGCGGTACCGGCTCGAAATTCGATTCGGATGTCGCACTCTCTCACATACGGATGCAATGAATAGCGGAGCGTCGATCAAACTGCGCGGCCTCGTAAAGCGGTATGGCGAGCGGACCGTCGTGAATGGCGTTTCGGCCGAGGTTGGGGTCGGTGAGGTCGTCGGGCTTCTCGGGCCCAACGGCGCCGGAAAAACGACCACATTCTACATGGTCGTCGGCCTGATTCGCCCGGACGGCGGAACGGTCGTGCTCGACATGGTCGACCGGCAGATCGATCTTACCGCGGCGCCCATGTACGCTCGCGCCCGCAACGGGGTCGGCTATTTAGCGCAAGAAAATTCCATTTTCCGCAAACTCTCGGTCGGCGATAACATCCGTCTCATCTGGGAACAGATCGGGGTGCCGCATGAGGAACGCGAGCGACGCCTTCCCGGCCTGCTCGAAGAGTTCGGTTTACGCGCGTTCATCGATGCGCGCGGCGACAGCCTCTCGGGCGGCGAACGGCGGCGCGTCGAAATCGCGCGCGCGTTGGCGATCGAACCGTCGTTTCTGTTGTTGGACGAACCGTTTACCGGCATCGACCCGATTGCCGTCGCCGACATTCAAGCGATGATCCGCCAGTTGCGCGATCGCGGTCTCGGCGTATTGATTACCGATCACCAAGTGCGCGAGACGCTGGCAATCGTGGACCGCGCCTACATCATGAACAACGGCCGGATCGAAGTCTCCGGTTCGGCGCAAGAGGTCATGGATTCGCCGATCGCCCGGACGTTCTACCTGGGCGAAGGCTTCCGGTTGTAGCCGGCAGCCGCCGATCGCATGCCGCGTTTTACGATTCTCGACCGGTACATGCTGGCCGAACTTTCCGGCCCGTTCGGGTTCGGTTTAGCGGCATTTACGCTAATTTTTGCCGCCACCGAAATCCTTAATATCGGCAAGCTCGTCAGCGCCGATCACGCGCCGTTGTGGGCGGCGGTCTTGGTGTTTTTATGGTCGTTACCCGGCTACATCGTGCTGGTCATTCCGATGGCCTTATTGCTCGGCACGCTATTGGCGGTGCAACGTCTCTCCAGCGACAGCGAGCTGACCGCGATGAAGGCGTCCGGCATTACCTTCGGTCGCATCGTAACGCCGTTGCTCCTGGTGGGCATCGTGATGTCGTTCGCTACGTTCTATCTGCAAGAGGGATTGGTACCGTACGCCAACGACCGGTTGACGGACATCGAGGACGTGGTGATCAATCACAGCAGCCCGTTCAGCCGCGACCTGACCGTCTTCGCGCCGTTACCGGGCGGCGGCCGGCAAGTGACGATCGCCACCTCCTACGAGCCGATTACGCGGGCGCTGCTGCACGTGACGCTGATCCAGTACGATAAGTACAATCAACCGCGGCAAATCGTGTTCGCGGACCGCGCCGAGTTCGAAGTCAATCGATGGACGCTCCAAAACTCCAGCGTTTACCGCTTTTCGGCCGACGGCTCGGTGCTTGCCGAACCCAACGTTCCGGCCCAGCAGGTTGAAATTGGTGAAAGTCCAACCGGACTCGTCAAACGTATCAAGAACGACGATCCGGATAGCATGAGCCGCGCTCAAATTGCCGACATCGTTCGCTCCGGCCAGTTGACGGAGAGTGAATTGCGCAAATACGTCACGACCTACCAGGAAAAGCTGGCCCGGCCGTTCGCGTGTTTCGTATTTATTCTGATCGCGTTGCCCTTCGGCGTCCGCTCCGTCCGGAGCGGCGGCCGAAGCACCGGACTCGGATTCGGAATATCGTTGGCGATCGTCTTCGTTTACTATATCGTGATGACGGTCTGCTCGTTTCTGGGCGAAACGTTTCTCAGTCTGGCGATCCTCTGGGCGTGGATGCCCAATATCATCTTTACCGCCATCGGCTTATCGCGCTTGCGAAGCGCTGCGGCTGCGTAGGCCGCCGTGAACCTTGTCGAGATCATCCGTGGCATCGGCAACGTTTTGGTCGTAATGGCCATCGCGGGCGGCGTGGCATATGTCGGCGATCGCGTCGGACATCAAGTGGGTCGCCGCCGTCTCACGCTGTTCGGAATTCGTCCGCGATACACGTCGACGATCATTGCGATCGGGACGGGCATGACGATCGCGCTGGTGGTTACGCTGGTCGCGATATTTGCTTCGCAGGAAGTAAAAACGGCCTTTTTTAAGCTCAATTCGATCAATCAGCAGATCGGCGAACTGCAGAGCCGCGAGAGAGATCTGGAAACGAAGGTCAACACCGGCCGTTTGGTCGTGCCGGTCGACGTGCAGATGGTACCGTTCTTTCGCATCGTGGAGCAGTCGGCAACGCCGGCGCAGCGCTTAGCGACGATCCGCGCGTTCTACTACGACGCGGTTAAATTTATCAACGCGACGTATCCGAGCCTTGGGTTGCAACCGTACGTAAACCCGCCGGATATCGAAAAGCGCTTGGCGGCCTTCGACCTCACCGTTGCGGCGGGATTGTCGCAAGCCAACGTCATGCTGACGGCCACGGCGGATCAAAATCTGTACGAACACGACCAAATTCATTTCGGCATCAACGGAACGCCGGACGCGCGCGATTTCGTGAAAGGCCAAGTCGTCGCCCAGCTGACGATACCGGGAAAGAGCGGCGCGAATATTCCCTTGGCGCTCAGCCAGCTGCAAACGTACGTCTCGTTAAATGCGCGCCGTCACAATTTGCCGCTCTTCCTTGCCGAAAGCGTCCGGCCGGTGCAGCTGATTCCGAGTGCCCAGCTGATGCAACAGACCGTGAATAAACCCGGTACTTATGCGCTAACGGCGTATGCCGCCGCCGACTATTATCCACACTTGGGTGTAATTCCGATCGCCATCGTTCTCTCGCAAGAGCCGAACCCGTGACTGCCGGCGCCGCGCTCGGCGGCGCCGCCAGCGACGGCGTCGTGATCGGCGTCGATCCCGGCCGCGTCAAGGCCGGCTACGCGGTCCTCGACAACGCGGGTGCCGTGATAGAACAGGGGATCTGTCCGGTCGAAGGGTTGGCCGAGCGCTTGCGCCCGCTGGCCGCTAAGCACCGGGCGATGGCGATCGCGCTGGGCGGCGGCACGAGCGCCAAACCGGTTGCCGCCCGTTTGGAATCGCTCGGGTTGCCGATCAATTGGGTGGACGAATACGAAACGACCCGGTTCGCCCGCGAGCTGTACTTCGCGGACCATCCGCCTGCGGGATGGCGGCGTATGCTGCCTCGAGGGCTGGTCTCGCCCAGCCGTCCGATCGACGACTACGCCGCGATTCTGATCGGGCGGCGACACCTGGGGGCACGGGTCGCTTCCCCCGCAAGGGGAGACGCCTAGCCACCTCCAACATGAAACCCCCGCCCGAAAGAGCGATATGAGATATCGCACGCCTTGAGGCGGGTATAGGTTCGACCGGAGGGCATTACGGTGCGTCGGCTGTTCGGCGTGATTATTCTGTCGGTACTGACGATGGTGCCCGGGCTTGCGATTGCGCGCACGCTCGGCACGGTTGCGCCGCAGAATGCCGATCTCGGCCACCAGCTGTTGCTGCGTTTCTTCGGTGAGACGTCGGACGCGCGCGCTTCGTTGGCCGCTGCGTACGGCGACGTCCAAAGCGAATCCCCGCTTCGCAATCTGGCGCTCAGCGTCGCGGGCCCTCAGAACGTCATTGCTGCATGGGATGAGCCGGCGGTGGTTCCCACCTTCGCTGTCGCGGACGAAGAAGACACCAGCGACGTACCGCTTTTCAATGCCGCCGCCCGCTACGAAAACGCGTTCTCGGCGCCGCTCGCGGGGCAGTACGGAACGACTACCGTTCCCGCGTCGACGAATCAAGCCGATTTCGTTGCGTCACCGAGCGGAAGCACGTTCGTCAGCGGCCAGTATCGTCCGATCGCGCCTGCTCGTTCGGCTTCGACATCGCTCGGAAATGCGGCGACCGCCGCGCAAACGCAAGGCGATTCGGGCTTAGCATTTTCGCAAGCCCCGGCCACAAACTCGTGGACATCCGCCGCTTCGAACGCAGCCACGCTCGGACCGGTGAACCTTCGTGCGCGTTTCGACAGCACACAGGTTTCGCAGCCACAGTCGGCGCTGACCGATGGTGGGTACGGTGCCGGAGCCGACGTCAACGTTCGAGCCGGACACCGCAATCTCGACTTCACGGTTTCCAGCGATTACGAACGCCTCATGCGCAACGATACGAGCGGCGTGGCCGCGCTCAGCCCGTCGTCGAACTGGCAACTGCCCGGCGGCGACGTTCCGCTCGTCGTGCCGAACTACGCCGACATGAGCCGCGTCTCGCTAGGCGCCGCGTTGGCCGTACCGGTCGTCAACAACCTGACGCTGAACCTCAACGTCGCGTCCGATCGCATGCTCGGCGCGTACGGATTACCCGGCGTCAACAATCTGGATGCAACCGATAACTCGTACGGCGGCCGCCTGACGTTCGCTATACCGCATTCGACCAGTTCGCTCTCGATCTCGGCGCAGCAGTTGCACTACCAAGACAACCTGATGCCGTCGGACACGTACTCGCAAACGCGCGAGAACGTCAACTTCACCGTCAAATTCTGACGCAACCGCAACGCCGCTTCGGACCACTCCGCTCCATCGCCGTCGTCGCGGCGCTGGCATTGCTCGGCGTTTTTGCGTGCGTGCAGGCCGCTTCGAGTGCCTTTGCGGCCGACGCAGCGGCTCCATACGCGATCGTCCGGCACGTCCCGTTGCGGTTCGCAACGGCGGTGTACGGCACGCTGGCGCGCATCGCGCCGGCGCCCTACGTAACGTCGACGCTGGCTGCGTACGAGTTGGATCGAGGCGACTACACGAGCGCTCGCGCCTACGCGATCTCGTTGCCGGCGTCACCGGTTCGTGACGATTTGCTCGCCCGCGCCGCAGCCGCCGGCGGCCAACCGGCACTAGCGTTCGAGTACTACATCGCCGCGCCGGACGTCGACGCGGTCGAAGCCTACGTCGAATCCGTCGCGACGCGCGACCCGGCAAAAGCGTACGGATTGGAAGCGATCTTATCGCGCCGGCTCGTGCTTTCGGGAACGCACCCCGATGGTGTCGCGGAAACGCAGTGGCACATGGGATTGCTGGCCAATCGGCGGGCATGGCGCGAGATCCCGGATAGTCCCGCGCAAGGTGCCTGGTTGCGGCGCGGCATGGAGGCGTTTGCAAGCGCGCTCGCCCTCGCGCCGCTTTCGGATCGGTACGCGATTGCGGCTGCCAATCAGGCCATGTTGTTAGGTCAGCTGGAACGTTCGGAAGCGCTGTTCGCGCAAGCCGAACGTTCAAACCCCGGTAGCGCCGATGCGATCGCGGGATTGGGCGTCGCCGCATATCAGCGTGGCGACGTGCGTGCCGCGGCAAACGACTTAGCGCGCGCCCAACGCATCGATCCGAATTCGTTGATGGTTCGCGCGTTGGCGCACGACATCGCGCAGTGAAGGTCGCCTTCGACGCGCAGTTAACCGTCGGCACCGCCACCGGCATCGGCGAATACGCCTCGGGTTTAGCTCGAGCGCTGCGCAGGCGCGCGCGTATCGCATTGATCGAACTGATCGAACCGCGCCTCGATCCGTGGCGCTTCGACCGGCGCGCGATCTGGGATCAGTGGGAGCTACCGCGCCGTGCGCGACGAGCTCGCGCCGGCGTTCTGCACTGTACGTCGGGTACGATGCCGTTTTCGAGCGGCATGCCGGTGGTGGTGACGGTGCACGACGTCGCTTGGTTACGCGTGCAATCGCACGCGCGCGCCTACGCTCGATGGTATTTCGGAAGCTTTTCGTTGGACCGTTACACTAGCGCCGCGCGAATTGCGGTCGACTCGGAGTTTTCGCGCCGCGAGCTGCTCGACGTTTGCCCAAAGCTCGACGAAGCCAGGCTGCGCGTCGTCTATCCGGGCGTAGAAGAGGACGTCTGTACGTTGCGCCGCCAGCCGCCGGATCGTTCGACGATTTTGGCGGTCGGAACGGTCGAACGGCGCAAGAACTTGGAGTTGTTGATACGTTTGCTGCCATCGCTCGATGGTGCGCGCATCGTGTCGGTCGGACCGCCGACGCCCTATCGCGACGAGTGTGCCGCGCTGGCTACGTCGCTAGGTGTCGTCGACCGAGTCGAACTGCGCGGATACGTTGCCCGCGAAGAACTTTTACGGCTGTACGCGCGCTGCGCGGTGGTCGCGGTTCCGTCGTCGTACGAGGGCTTCGGATACGCGGCCGCACAAGCAGCCTGTGCCGGGGTGCCGTGCATCGTGTCCGACCGCGGGTCGTTGCCCGAGATCGCCGGAAAAATTACGCCCGTGCTTTCGCTGGATGACGACGAAGCGTGGGCCGCTGCCCTACAGTCGGCGCTTGCGGGCGAATACGATGCCGTCGCGGCGGCGGCGCGAGCGGGTGCGGTGGAACGGTTTTCGTGGGATGCTGCGGCCGAGGAGATGGAATCGATGTACGCGCTCGCCGCGGAAACCTAGTAGGCCGGCGAGCCCGGCCCACCCGGCGCGACGCTGCCATCGTCCGGCGCGAAAATCAGCTTCAGCGGATAACTCGAGCCCGCCTCGGGCATCGTGACGATCGTAACGCGCACGAAACCGCGCGCCGGAACGACGTATTGCCGTATTTTGTAGCGCGAATACGGCGGCGTTTGATGCGATTGTATCAGCACTCCATCGATCAAATACGTGCCGGTCGCCCGGCCCCCACGCGGGTTCTCGTAGATTGCGATCGAGGCGGGCGAGGCGTTCGGATTTAGTAACGTTACGACGAACGATTGCAACACGCCGTAATCGCCCGACAGAGCCTGGCCTTGCAGATCGTTGGGCAACGGGATTTGGCCGATCGGTAGTTCGAGATACTCGTCGTTCACGTTCCATTGCGTTGCGTAATGGAACTCCGGAATAGGATAGATGCCGCGTGCGTGCTTATGCGCGGCCTCTAAAAGCGTTCCCGAGTCCGGCGACGGCGAGGCCACCCCGGATGCCGATTCGGCCGATAGCGTGAGGTGCACGCTCGCGCCACCCGAAAGCACGCGCAGTTGCAGGATGTTGCACGCGATCGTTCCGGCCGGAATGTCTTGCGTCACGATCGCCATCGATGAGTTGGCGGGAACCTCGATCAATCGACCTTGATTTTGCAATGCGTTCACCAAAAACGCGCGCGTCGCAGCGTGGCCGGCCGCCATCTCGTTGTTCGACGGGCCGCCGCGCCCGCTAATGAACTGTAACGTCAGCGGTTCGCCCGAGCGGTTGTCGGCATGCAGCACGATGCGCCGGTCGGGCTGGCCGGGCGGATTGTAATGGAAGTACAGAAAGCGCGAGGGTTGTTGGCCGCGCAGGTCGGCGGTGAACAGCGTGCCGTTCTCTTCCAAACGTTCCGGGTAGTCGCTGACCATAAGCGAGTCGGGCGAAATGCGCGGCGCCGCAACGTTACGGATCGAAACGTGCACCGTAGCATCGACTTCGAAGTACTGCGCGCCTTGCAGCAACACGGCGACGTTCACCGTGGCGATTCGATCTTGCCGCAGCGTTCCGTTGAACGACACGTCGTCGGTGTCGACGACGACTTGCGCGCCGGGTTGCAGTTGCGCGGCCCGCCGGATCGCGCCGACGACTTGTTCGCGCACGAATTCCGCGGTGGCCGGGTCGCCGGTAATCGCTAGCGAGATATTCGACGGGATGCTGCCGGCGTAATACGCGACCCGCACCGGCACGTCGCGGCGCATGCCGCGTCCGTCGGTCACGGTGATGACCGTCGAGCCGGGCGTCTTTCCAAACACCACGAGCGCCTGGCCGGTCTGATCGACGCTGACTTGCACGACGTTGGGATCGGCGACCGTAGCGTTGATCGTGCCGATCACCGATCCGACGGCTAGGCGAACCTGGGCGCCGACCGCGACCTGCGCGTTGTCCGGCGTGACCACGATCGGGGGCGGCGTGGAGCCGTTGGCCGGCACGACCGGCGCCGGCGATGCGGAAGACGTGCTCTGTGGCGCGCCCGGCGAACCGGGCGTCGCACCCGGTGCGGGTGGCGAAGGCAACGTGGCCGTCGGCGAGGCGGGAGGCGGGGCCGGCGCGGCAGCCGGCGGAGGCGTCTGTGCCTGGGCCGACGGCTGTGCTAGGGCCGACATCGATAGCGCGAACGCCGCGAGCAACGCGGTGGCGCGGGGAAAAGCGAATTTTTGCGGCGTCGAAGGTTCGGTCACAGGCTCGGTCAGTATGCTCCCTCGCCCGCTCCGATTACCTGCCAGGCGCCTGACCGGGTCCCTTACGCAAGCGTCGCTTCGGGGCGACGGACGGCCGATGCCAATAACGTCTTGTAGCCGAAGTTCGGAAAGAGCACGGTAACCAAGTCGCGTTCGACCCGTTCGATCGTGCCCAAGCCAAATTTCGAGTTTTCGACCACTTCGGAAATTCGGAAGCCGCTGGTCGAAGCCGCATCGTCGGTGCCGCGAGCCAGTGCCCGCAGGCAGTTATCGCACGCACCGCAGTTGAGCGCGGCGAAATCTTCACCGAAGTAATTCAAAATAAATCGCCGCCTACACGACGCCGATTCGGCGTATTGCAACATCATCGCCAATTTGCTTTGATCGTACGATTTTTTCGTTTCGTAATTCGCCAGGCTCAATACGAGATCGCGATTTTTCCGCACGGCCTCCGTCAGCCGGTACGCCGATTTACCGACCGCTTCGATGTGGCCGGATTTTTTGAGCAACGCCAAGATCACACGAAGTTTGGTCAACGGAAGCTGCAAGATCTTGCGCAGGTCCGTCATGGTGACGCCGCCCTGTTGATCGCCGAAGACTTCGATGGTTCCGAAGACCCGCTGAACTTCTTCGACGTCGGGATACTTGCCGGTTAGGAAGTAGTTTTGCACCCGGGTATCGCTCATGCGATAGATTAACAGGCAG
>DASXXU010000065.1:0-2990 GCA_036502885.1 Candidatus Tumulicola sp. | reverse complement strand
CGTGGTCGTAGAATCCGCCCCAGTCGTCCCACATGACGACGATCGCCGTCGAATTCCAATACTTGCTCTTTCCGATCGCATCTACGACCGCGCCAACCCACTGCGGCCCGTGATCGACGGTTTGCGGGCCTCCGGGGTGGTCGGAATCGTCGGCCTCGGGAATCACCCACGAAACTTGCGGCAACGCCTTGTGTTTGATGTCCGCGAAAATGTTGCATTCCGGCATCGAAACGTTAGTCGACCATTCCGGGCCATTATAGACTTCCGAGAGCGCGGCCATCCCGTTCCAGAGACCGTTATCGCTATGGGTATTGTATGGCGGCGCGTAATATTTCCACGTGACGCTTTTCGCGTCTAGAACGTCGCGCATCGTGGGCGTCGGGTAGGTTATGCACGGCGGCGGTCCGGCAAACGCCAGATATTTACCGTTTTGCGTGAGCAGGTTCGTCTTGTATTGGGTCGCCTTGCAGCCCCAATCGTCGAAATCGTTGGGACCCGGGTAATCGATCAGGGCGCACGTAGGATTGGAGGTGCCGCATTCGGCGGTATCGTCGATGATGGTGCCGCCTGCAATCAGATCCTGGTGCGCGGTAAAACTACCGCTGCCTTGGGTTTGAAACATATGATCGCCGAGCCCGAAGTTTTCCGCGAGATCCCAGTATTGTGCGATGTCTTTTGGATTGATGTATTGGTACGGGTACGTGTTGGCGGGATTATTCCCGTCGATGCCTTCCAGGTTGAATCCGTCCATTTGGCACGAGGTTTTTGGAAAGGTGTTTTTGCCATCGCAGGCATCGTTATACGCTTGCGATGCGTGATTGAGATCCAGGCCGCCGTTGAGCGGCATCTGTTTGAGGGCGACCTTCACCGGCTTTCCGTTCTTTAGGTAATAGCCGGACGTCGCACCGTCGGCGCCGGGGAACGTGGCGAATAAATTGTCTAGGCTGCGATTCTCTTGCACGATCATGACGATGTGTTGAATCGGCTGCGAGGTCGCATCGCTTCGGGCCGGGCCCGTCGCCGGCGCAAGTTGCGCGGCACCGGAGCCGGCACATCCCGCGATAAACGCGGCGGATGCCGCGAAGGATGCGATTCGAACGTAAAACGGGTTCATTCGTCCTCCAAAGATCGACCGTTCCGCTTTAGCGAACGAAACCTACGCCGCCTGTTGCGCGCCTCGGCACGTTCGAAACGACCGTTGCGTCGCCGGCGAGCGCGGCGCCTATTCCGGATTTCGAAGAGCAAATGAACGCAGGCCCAAACGTGGCCGAAGCGTATGCGATGGCGGCTTCGATCTTCGGTCGCATCCCGTTTTGGCAGGCGGGATTGCCGGCGAACTCGATCGCGTCTTCAATCGATAGCCGGTGGAATGCGGATGCTGGATTGCGTGGATCGCGCAGCACCCTCGCAACATCCGTTAACATCACCAGCGCGCGGGCTTCGACTGCGGTCGCGATCGCCGCGGCGGCCGAGTCCGCGTTCACGTTGAGCGCGTGCCGCGCGTCGCACGAGATAGCAAGCGGCGACACCACCGGAACGAAGCGATTGTCGAGCAACGCGCGGAGCAGCGCGACGTTCGTTTCGACCACGGTGCCGACGAAGCCCAAGTCGTGGGCTGCCCGTGTCCGCTCGGCCACTAGTGTGGCGCCATCCTGTCCGGAGATGCCCACCGCTCGGGCGCCGGCGTGCAGTAAGGCGCGTACGATTCGCTTGTTGACCGTCGCGCAAAGAACGGCTTCGGTCACCTCAAGCGTCGTGCGACCGGTTACGCGCAGCCCGTCGATACGCTTGGTGACGATGCGGCGGCGCGCCAGGGCGCGGTCGATTTCGGGACCGCCGCCGTGCACGACGACGATCGCTTGGCCGCCGAAGTGCATGCGCGCGATCTCATCAAGAATCGGATCGGCGCCCTCGGGCCGGATCGCGCTCCCGCCGTACTTTACGACCAATGGGGCGGAAGGGCTTGCAATTTTATTCATGTTTTGTATAAATATACAGGACATGTCTAGTGCAGCCCTAGTCCCGGTCCTTGGGAACGCCCTGCAAGGCCGGCATTTCCTCAACGTCAGCGATCTCAGTTCGGAGCAGCTCGTCGACCTATTGCGCCTGGCCGCGTTCTTGAAAGCTCGACCCTCTAGCGTCCAACACGGCCCGCTGCGCGGACGCACCGTCGCGTTGTTGTTCGAAAAACCGAGCCTGCGGACGCGCGTCTCGTTCGAGGTCGCGGCCAACCAGCTCGGCGGCCAGACGCTGTTCGCCCACGGATCCGAGTTCGCAATCGGGTCGCGCGAAACGCCCGAGGATGCGGCGCACGTGCTCTCCCGGTACGTCGACGCGATCGTGGTTCGCACGCACGCGCACGAACCGTTGGAGCGCTTTGCGCGGGCCGCAAGCGTTCCCGTTATCAACGGCTTGTCGGCCGCATCACACCCGTGCCAGGCCTTGGCCGATGCGTTAACGCTGCAAGAACGTTTTGGCGATGTTGCCGGCTTGCGCGTCGCCTATACCGGCGATGCGACCAACAACGTAGCGGCGTCGTTCGCCGAGGCCGTGGTCATGCTCGGCGCGACTATTTATTTTGCGGCCCCACCCTCGCATCGTCCGGCCGCGGCGTTGCTGGAACGCCTCGCATATCTCGGCCGTCGTAGTGGCGGCGGCGCGCGAACGTTCTCGAACGCGGCCCGCGCGGTGCGTGGCGTGGATGCGGTGTACACCGACGTCTGGACTTCGATGGGCGAGGAACGGTACCGCGAGCAAAATCAAGCGATGTTGCGCCCGTACGCGGTGACGCAAGAGCTGCTCGCGCATGCGGCGTCGCACGCCGTGTTTCTGCATTGTTTGCCGGCGCATCGCGGCGAGGAAGTCGACGCGTGGGTGATCGATGGAGCTCAAAGCGTCGTCGTGGATCAAGCCGAAAATCGTATGCACGCGCAAAAAGCGCTCCTCGTGACGCTGCTGACCGATCGAAGGGGGTTTCCGGTATGAAGGAA
>DASXXU010000064.1:0-2232 GCA_036502885.1 Candidatus Tumulicola sp. | reverse complement strand
TATCGAGCATGGCGCTCGGGCCGAATCCGGGCGCTTGCGCATTCGGCGCCTTATGTTGGCCCTTGGGACGAACGACCGCTTGCCCGTCGATTTGAATTGTCGCCGAACGCCCGTGATATCCGATCGGTATCCAGCGCCAGTTGGGCAATAGCGGGTCGCCGCCCGGACGAAATAGCTTGCCCAAATTCGTAGCGTGTTCCAAGGACGAATAGAAGTCGACGTAGTCGCCCACGTCGACCGGCACGAGCGACGAAACGCGCTCGCGCTCGAACAGAAAGGCGTGGGTCGCGCCCTGGCGCAACGCCGGATCCCCGTCGCGACGCAGCAGATCTGAAAGCCGGTGGCGCAGCGCCGCTCCAACCGCGCGTCCCCGTTCCAGGAACGCATTCAACGTCGCACGCCGCAATAATTCGGCGTGCGGAACGTCCTCCAGCAACCCCGCCTTCGAAAGCGCATATAGATCGACGACCGTATCGCCGACGATGGTGGCCGCGTGCTGCTCGCCAAACGAGTCGACGACACCGAGCGGCAGATTTTGAATTGGAAAATCGCTGTTGTTCGCGACCTCGATCCACGATTCGCGTTGCGTTGAGAGCGTTTCGTCGCTCATTCCGGCGCCTGCGGCAGCACGCCCAAGGCGATAAGATCGTCGACCGGTTCTTGCACGCTGCAACTGCCGTAACCGTGGAATGCGTTGGCACGCATGCGTCCCAACTCGCCGATATCGACGCGCCGGTCGCGCCAGCGCAACGCGGTGCGATCGAACGAGAACGCCTGCGGATCTTCTTCGCCGACGACGGCGGCTAAATCGGTGGCCGAAACGTCGGACGCCAGCGCAGCGGCAACCAGCAGATTGAAAAAGCCGTGCATCGTAAATCCGGTGGCGGCGTCTACGTGGCGCACCGGATGATGTAATCCAGCCGTCGCTTTAAAGGCGACACCGTGACGCGCGGCCGCAGCGACGAACTCGGCGACGGATGCAATGCTCGGAAACGCGTCGGCGGTTAGGCCGCCGCAACGCAACTTCGCGTGCATCCCGGTTCGCGCAAGCGCCTGCATCGCGGTGTCGAGACGTTCGCCCGGCATCGAGGGCGGAAGTTCTACATATGCCGGAAGACCCGCCAGCGGCGTGCGCTCGAGCAATGCGGATGCCTGAACGATCGGCGCATCGGCGCTCTCGCGCACCGCTTGCACCGCCGGCAGCGGGATCTCGAGCGCTTGAATCGCGATTTCGGCGCCCTCGCGACGTATCGCGCCGGCGTGCGACGCCGCTGCACTCAACGAATCGAACCACGCACGTGCATCGCGATCGACGTCCAGGATCAACGTCACGGGTAAAGGGCGCTCGGCATCGCGCAGCACCGCCAGTGTTTCCAGTCGTGAGAGTGGCGCGACGAATCGCCCGGCCAGCCACTCGTTGGGTCCTGCAACGGTCGCATCGTACTCGTCGAGCGCGGCGCGCTCGTCTAATGCAGCCGGGGGATAGAGGCCTGCGTAGTCGATCAGCCGTTCGAAGGCAGCCCGCACCGGCGGGAGCAGCGTCTTTGCATGCACGGTGCGCGGGTGCTTCGAGCAAGCCGACAGGGGCGCCTCGCGGGGGCCGCCAAGGCTGCTTCCATGACCACGGCAACCGAATCACCCACCAATCCGCTTTCACACATCGACTGGGACTACATCGAGTTTTACGTCGGCAACGCCAAGCAGGCCGCCCACTATTATATGTCGGCCTTCGGCTTCGAGCAGATCGCATACGCCGGTCCCGAAACGGGAATCAAAGATCGCGTAAGCCATCTGCTCGAGCAAAACGGCTTGCGTTTTCTTCTGACCGCTAGCCTGCTGCCCGACGACGAGATCGCGCGCCACGTGGCGCTGCACGGCGATGGCATCAAAGATGTAGCGATCGTCGTCGCCGACGTCCGCGCGGCGCACGCGCAAGCGGTAGCCGGCGGCGCACGCAGCCTGCTCGAACCGACCGAACTCGACGACGAAAACGGGCGCATCGTTCGCTCCGCAATCGCGACCTACGGCGACACCGTGCATTCGTTCGTCCAGCGCGACGGCTACCGTGGGATCTTCATGCCCGGCTTCGTCGAGCAGCGCAAGAGCATCGCCTCGGCCCGCAAGCCAAATTTGCTGTTCGTCGATCACTGCGTCGGCAATGTCGGTTGGGGCGAGATGGACGTTTGGGGCGACTACTACGCCAAGGTCTTCGGCTTTTCGCAGCTCGTGTCG
>DASXXU010000063.1:0-3327 GCA_036502885.1 Candidatus Tumulicola sp. | reverse complement strand
ACGTTGCCGGAGCGCTTGCCGGTCACGCGAATCGACGATTGGTTCAAGTGTCCGCGCAAGTTTTTCTATTCGGCGGTGCTACGATTGCCGAGCGAGCGCGCGTTCACGCTGACGTTCGGCAATCTGGTTCATACGGTGCTTGAGCGGTTTCACCGCGTTCACGCTCGGGTCGATGGGAACGCGGACGCGGCAACGTGGCACGCCGACATGCTCACGATCCGCCGCGACGTTTGGAACGACGCAGAATTCGATTGGACGCTCGAAAGCGAAGCGGCCGCTGCCAGCGCCGACCGCATGTTGGGGAAGTACGTCGAAGAGGCGATCGGGCAAGGACGCCAACGCCCATACACGGTCGAATCGATCGAACGCAAAGTAGATCTCGATATCGACGGGACGCTATTCACCGGGCGAGTGGATCGGCGCGACCGGTTCGACGATGGCAGCACGCGCATCGTCGACTACAAGTCGGGGCGCATGTACGCGCAACTGGAGAAAGGCCTGGATAAGCTGGTCGACGCCGTTCGCACCGATAGTTTGTACGGCGAAACCTCGCCCGACATCGTTAGCGTGCAGTTGCCCATGTATCGGCGTGCGATGGGCGGCGATCCGGAGATCGAGTTGATCTACCTGCGTGGAAAGCTCGGCGGCAGCATCGAGTTCGATATCGCGAAAAACCGCGACGAAAGCGACCGTTTTGCAGCCGTCGATGGCGCGGTTCGCGACGGCTTCTCGAACGTCGTGCGGCGCGTTGCCGCTATGGAACGGACGACCGGCGATCTACGCATCTGCGAGCGCTGCAATTTTTACGATATCTGCGATGGTTCGCTCGAAGCGGTGGATCCGCAACAATGACGGCGTACGATCTCTCGATATTCGGTGACCGCGCTCCGACACGGGACCAACTCGCGGCGCTTAGCGCCCCGGCCGAAGGGCGGCGCGCGATCGATGCGGGTGCGGGCACCGGCAAAACGACGACGCTTGAGTTTCGCGCGCTGGCGATGGTCGTTGCAGGACATATTCGGCCCGAAGAGCTGTTGGTCGTCACCTTTACGCGCAAAGCCGCCGCCGAAATCGGCGAGCGCATTCTGCGCACGCTCGATCGCGAACGGACGCGTTTCGAAGGCGATCCGCACGGCGTCATGTGCTGCACGATTCACTCGTTGGCGTCGCGCATACTCGACGAGTTTTCGTACGCGCACGGCGATGCGCCACCGCGACCGTTGGCCGATGCCGAAGCGCGCGCCCTCTTCGACGAAGTGATGGACGAAGCGTTCGACGGATCGCTCTCGGCGCCGGTCGATGGCTTACCCGTGTTCGAAATCAAACCGGCCGAACTACGCAGCGCGTTTGCGACGCTGGTGCTTCAACTCAAGCAAGCCGGCATCGATGCCGACACCTTCGAACGCGAAGGTGTCGCGGCGGCGGCCACCCTTGGGTCGCAGACGTGGGGGCAGGTGTGGAAGCGCGGCGTGAAGAGCCCGAAAATCGCGCTGAAGCCGGACGATCCACGCGACGACGTCGATCGGCGCATCGAAAGCGAACGCGAAGCCGACAACGTTCGCTTTGCGGCGGCGCTCTATCGTCGCTACGACGAGCGTCTGCGCGAGGCGCAAGCGGCGACCTATGGTGATTTGCTGACCCAGGCAACGGCGCTGTTGCACGCGCATCCGGAAATCGTCGAAACGTTGCGCCGCCGTTGGAAACACGTGCTTATCGATGAGTTTCAAGACACCGCGCCGGCCCAGATTGCGTTTTTGCGGGCGGTGTTCGGCGATCCGAAGCATCCCGAACGCGAACTCGACCGGGTTACGGTCGTGGGCGATTACCGTCAAGCGATCTACGGCTTTAACGGCGCCGATCCGTCGATCATGCATCGGTTCACGCAAGGTGCCGATGCGGTCTACGCGTTGACGGAGAATCGTCGTTCGATCGAGCAGATCCTCACGGCGGCACATCGTGCGCTCGCGGCCAGCGACGGCGAGTTCGAACCCGGCGAAGCAATGACCGCGCATCGCGGCTCGGCCGAACTCGCATGCGTGTTCACGCAAGTGTTCGGTACCAAAGGCGAGCGCATCGCCGACCGTATCGAAGCCGAGGCCAACGCGATCGCCGCCGAAATCGCGCAGCTCCATTCCCGGGGTTACGCGTTCGACGATATAGCGGTGTTGCTGCGCAAGCGGACGCACGCGCATCGATACGTGCGCGCGCTCGCCAAGCGCGGCATACCGGTGGCGCTCGACCGGCGCTCCGGGTTGCTCGAGATGCCGGAGATTCGCGACGCACGTGCGTGGTTGCGCCTGCTGGTCGATTTCGAACGGCCGGGAGCGTTGACGCTATCGCTGGTACGCGTACTACAGTCGCCGCAAGTGCAGCTCGATGATGAAGGCCTCGCGCAGATCGCGGCCTGTGCGAAGGGTGATTGGGCCGGGGCCGTGCTCGACGGAACGTTCGATCAGCGTCTGGATGCGTTTGCTCGAGAAAAGTTGCAGTGCGTGCGCGACTGGTTGACCGAGCTGCTGCCCGGACGCTGCGAACAGGCCACGCTCGGGGTTCGCCGCCTGCTCACGACCGTGCCGTTGGCGGCATCGTATGCCGGCGATCCGCAGGCCGATCAGCGCTTAGCGAATCTGCGAGCGTTCGAGCTGCTGGCGCAACGTTTTGCGGCCGACGCGGTCGATCCGTGCCTGCCCGAGTTCGTTCGCTACTGCGAGCGTTGCGTCGATTTCGAGGAAACGGTCGAAGAGGCAGACTTAGATGCGGGCGGCGTGGCCGTCATGACGGTCCATCAAGCCAAAGGTCTCGAATGGAACGTCGTGTTCGTGCCGGGTGCCGACACGCAGCACTACGGAAACCGTCCGGTGACGCGCCCGGTTCGCTACGATCCGCGCTACGGCGCGCTGGTGCTCACGCGTGATGTGGAGGACCGCATGACGCTGCGCAACGCGATGATGCGCGTCGAGTACGATCCAAAAACGGGCGAATACACCGACGACGATCCGCGCAAAACGCGCCGGTTGGATGAGGAGCGGCGGATACTCTACGTTGCGCTGACGCGTGCGCGCGATCGCCTTTATGTTACGAGCCCGAGCGGAGCCGCAACACTGCACGCCAGCTTTGCGGCGATCGCTAACGTCGCTTCCGCGTGGCCGGAGTGCGCGGTCGAAAGCGCAACGGAACCGAAGCGAACGCAACGAACGAGCCGCGTCGCGCCGTACGAATCGCGCCAGTTGCCGCTTCCGGAGATTCCCGCGCCGGTCGTTTCGTTCACCGCGCTTTCGACCTATCGAACGTGCCCGCGGCTGGCGCGGTACAGATACCGGTTGCGTC
>DASXXU010000062.1:0-1699 GCA_036502885.1 Candidatus Tumulicola sp. | reverse complement strand
ATAGCTTCGGCCGTGCTGCGCGGCATTCCAGCCTCATGCGGTTGCTTCGGGCCGACGGACGCTGCAACCGCCGATTGGCCGCACGTCGGAATGGACCTCGGACTCGCATTCGTCGCGGGCGTTATCGCAGCGTACGCACCCGGATCGCTCGCCGTCGATAGGAGACTTCGGAAAACGTGAACCAAAAAACGCTCGGAATCGCGTCGGCCGCGATCGTAGCGGCGATCGTCGTCGTTGCGATCGTGTGGCACTTCGCGGCCCCTAAGGGTCGCGTCGAAACGTCGGCGCAAGCGCCGCCGATCGCGAAGGTCGTCGTTGGCAGTCACGCACCCGAGTTCGTCCTGCCGACGACCGGCGGGGTTTTCGATATGAACGCCGCCCAAAAGCCGGCATTCGTGGAAGTCTTTGCCACCTGGTGTCCGCACTGCCAACGCGAGACGGCGGTAATCGATCGTCTGTACGATGCATACAAATCGCGTGCGTCGTTCGTCGGCGTCTCCGGCAGCGATCAGGCGATGGACGAATCTTCGCCCGCGTCGCAAGCCGACGTGCTCGCCTGGACGCAGCGTTTTCACGCGATCTATCCGGTCGCATACGATCCCAATCTCACCGTTGCTAATAGCTATTTGCAGGGCGGTTTCCCGTCGTTCGCGATCGTCGGACGCGATGGTAACGTGACCTATTTAAACAGCGGCGAGGTGTCGTATACCGACCTCGCCGCTGCATTGGATTCCGCACTGCGGCGATGAGCCGCTTCGTGTTTAATCCGCCGGCGGCCACGCGTAGTGCGGTGGCGGGACGACCGGTTGGCCGACCTCGAGCGTTATTTCCTGATGCGAAAGCAGCGGGATGTTGCGTAAATCGCCATCGTAGGCCGCGCCGTTGACGTACGCCGTAACCGGCCCTTCGATGCCGGCAACGCCGGTACGATCGAGCGGCTCGCCCCAGATATCGAACAGCATTCCGAGCGTGTAGTTGCGGGCGCCCGGCGGGTTCAGCTCCGGCGACTCGACGTGGATGATACCCGATGCATCGTGCGTGTGAATCCAGTAGAGACAACCTTGCGGAACGGTGTTGTTCTGCACGATGCCGATGTATTGCGGGACTTGAATCTGTTTGCCGTTGTCGAAGATCGAGAGATGCGTGTGGATGTGCAGATTCGCACCTTCCATACCCATGCACGTGATACCGTCGACCGCAGCACCTTTCCCACCGGCGGGCGTGTTCGCGCTCGCTTTGTCGTTGGTAAAGTGCTTCATACCAACGCTGGCGCCGTCGACTAACGGCACCGGCTTCGTCGTGGCGTCCGGACCCGGCGTCGGCGTCGCATAGGCGGCCTTCAGCGCGTTGTTTTCCTGAAAGCGAATTCCGGCAAAAATGGCGATGACGAGAACGACGAGAACGCCGACGCCGGCGTAGATAAAGAACATCGGGTCGCGCCGGCGCGGAGGCGGCGCGCCCGGCCCTCCGCGCGTTTGACGCCGCCGGTCGCTACGTGAGGATTGTGACATCGAACCCCTTCTCTTTACGAAGCCGTATCAACGGCTGGGTCGAGCGATTTGCCCGGAACGAGATAGTTGCGCACGTAGTCGGTCACCGCGTCGCTCAGCGACATCGGTGGTTTCGAATAACCGGCTTCGTGCATCGAACGCATGTCGGCGCAAGTCGAGTATTGATATTTCGAGCGCAACTGCTCGGG
>DASXXU010000061.1:0-3562 GCA_036502885.1 Candidatus Tumulicola sp. | reverse complement strand
CAACATCAACGGCTCCTCGAATGCGGCGACTGGCTTAAGGAAAAAGTGATAGTCGACTGCGGGATCCCGCAGGCGGGGGCGCAACCGACGCGGCCCTCGCGGTCGGAAGAGATCGCCCACGCCTTTCCGGGCGCGCATGTTGTAAAGGCGCTCAACGCCATTCCGCTCAGCGCTCTTGCGTTCATCGCGCGTCAACGGCACCCGCAGCTCGGTTCGATTTATCCCGCCGGTTTGTTTTGCAGCGATGACGCCGGCTCCAAAATCGTGATTGCCGGACTACTGGAAGAGTTAAATCTCGAACCGGTCGATTGCGGACCGTTATCCAACGCGATGCTGCTGGATGGCATCGCGCTTCTAAACTCATACATCAGCGAACACTCGACGACTCCCTACATAATGACGAGTATAACCCCCAAAAAGGATGGAAGTCCCGCGGATGCGTTTTTCTAGTTTTGCTGTATCAATCGAAGAAACGTGACGCGAGGAATAGTCTGGAAGCCGGGGAAGGCAGTCGCGTGCCTGCGTTCGGCGATTTACTCAGGCAACACCGCGTTGCGGCCGGCCTGTCCCAGGAGCAGCTCGCCGAGCGTTCGGGCCTAAGCCCGAATGGGGTTAGCGCGCTAGAACGTGGTGTCAGGCAGCGGGCATACCGCGGCACCGTCAGCGCGCTCGCCGATGCGCTCGGCCTCTCACCGGAACGCGGCCACGAATTTCACGCCGCGGCCCGCGGACCATCGGATCGCATCAACTCCGGTTCACGTTCTTCGCCCGTAACGAATCTCGTATCGCAGCAGAGCGCGCTCATCGGTCGCGATCGAGAGATCGATGACGTCGACGCCGCGATCGCGACAGCCCGCTGCGTGACGATTTCCGGACCCGGCGGAATAGGAAAAACGCGCGTCGCCCGTGAGGCTGCAGCCCGTTTCATGCGGCGACGCAGCATAGACGCCTGGTTCATCGACCTCGCATCGAGTAATGACGCGACCGAGATCCCTCGAGCGATCGCAGCCGCCGTCGGACTGCGCCGGCCATCCGGCGACATACAGCATTTGATCGCATCGCTTCGCTCGCGCGAGCTGTTGCTCGTATTGGACAACTGCGAGCACCTGCTTTCCGGCGTTACGCGCCTGGTCGGAGAACTATTGCGCGACTGTCCCAACGTGTCGATTCTGTGCACGAGCCGCGAGCGTTTACATCGCCGTGACGAGACGGTATATCAGTTGGATCCTCTCCCCGTACCACCAAATCGAATGCTCGACCCCGCGGACGTTCAGAAATTTCCCGCCGTCTCACTCTTCATCGAGCGGATGGCGGCAGCCGATCCGCACTACGCCGCAACGCCCGACCGCGTCGCTATCGCGGCCAACATTTGCAGACACCTCGACGGAATACCGCTGGCGATCGAACTCGCCGCGGCGCGAGCTCCCGCGTTAGGCATCGGGATGCTGCGCGCCAGACTACAAGAGCACGTATTCTTTTCGGCCGACGATGTAACGGTTCCGGAACGGCAACGAACGATGAGCGCGACGATTTCCTGGAGCGTGAATCTACTCGACGAAGCAGAGAAAACGCTTCTGTTACGCCTCACCGTCTTCGCCGGCTCGTTCACCATGGAAGCCGCCGAGGATGTATGTCGCGGTTCGGCCTTCACCCGCTCTCCGGTCTCCGACACGCTCGCACGCCTCATCCACAAATCGCTGGTCACGCTCGTGCCCGGTGACGAGCCGCAGCGGTATCGATTGCTCGAATCGGTCCGTTCGTATGCGCGAGAGCAAGCTACGGCCGAAGAGCTTCGCGAGTCGCGCACGCGACACGCTGGCTGGATCGCGACCATCGCAGATCGAGCGCACGCGGCGCGCGAAACCGTTCCAGGGGACGTTTTGACGCAACGGCTACTAGCGACCCTCGACGATACACGCCTCGCCCTCGATTGGGCGCTAGGCGACGAATGTTCGGACGAAACGTTGGCAGCGCAGATTGTCGGTGGTATGCGCATCGTATGGTTATACTCTGGGTCGCGTGAGGAATGCCGACGCTTCGGTTTGGCGGCCCTCGAACGGCTGGATGAGAATCGCCACCCCGAGATCGCGTCGCGGCTTCTTCTCGCGCTCTTCCAATCGACGCACGGGGCTGAGATGCGAAAAATAGTCGAACGTGCCATTCCGATCTTCGAACGCTTGGGCGATCGGCGCTCGATCGTCGCCACGCAATCCCACATGATCTTTGAATGCGCTCGCTATGGCGACTTGGCCGACGCGGAGGCAGCGGCCCGAGTGGCGGAGCCAATGGTCATCACCCTCGAGGGGACCCAATCGAGACTCTACGCAAATTTTTCAACGGTCCGCGGTTTTCTGCGCGTGAGACAGGCGCGATATGCCGATGCGATGACCGACTATCGCAATGCACAGCACATCAATGAAGTTCTCGGGGAGTACCTGCAAGTGCTCATGGATGAGATCAACCTCTCCGAGGTCGAGTATCTGCGCGGCGACCCCCAAGGTGCGATCGATCGCCTCGTCGCGGCGCGTGTGCGGCCCGAGTTCGAACCGCACGCGAGCACGCTCGACGCCCCCGAAGCCAACCTCCACTTTTTGTGCGGAGATATCGAACGTGCGGCGCAGTTGGCTGCTGCGGGGCTAGAGGCCGCCGTGGATTTCGATGCCGCGCAGGTCGCCTTTACAATCCAGACCCTCGCCGGCGTCGCAGCGGCTGGCGGCCACGCACGCGAAGGGGCCCGACTGCTCGCATTTGCCGACAGATGGTTCGACAAAGAACACTTCGCGCGCGATCCGGTCGTTCAGAAAGCGCGGGACGTTATCGCGAGGGTTATCGGTGAGCAGTTAGACGCCGAGACGGTCGCCACAATCGTGGCGGCCGCGGCGCGCTCGGACGAGCAAGACATAGTTCGCGAGGCCCTCGTCGTAGAACGCCGCCTGTAACGCATGCGACCCATGGCAGTAGTCCTTTGCGCGGTGTTCCTCATCGCGAGCGGGTGCAGCCGCGAACGTAGCGGCGCCTACCAGGTCCGCACGACCTTGCGGCTTGCAGCCCAAGACGATCCCCGAACGCTGAATCCTCTACTGATGTTGTCTGGGAGCGAATCGGCACTCGCGACGCTCGCCTTCGATACGCTTTTAGATGTCAACGCAAACAACGCACTCGTGCCCAGCCTAGCTATTGTGGTTCCGTCGGTGAACAACGGCGGGATCTCGAAAGATGGGTTGCGATACACTTTTCGGCTGCGCCGAGGGGTCAAGTGGCACGACGGCGCAGCGTTCACCAGCCAAGACGTCGCGTTTACGATCGAAAGCGTCCTGTCCCCAAAGATCGCCTTCAGCAATCGAGCCGGCTACGACGACATTACATCCGTTATTACGCCGACTCCGACGACCGTCATCATCCGCGTTCGCCATAGGTTCGCGCCGTTTCTAGCCGATGTCGGCGCCGGGTATCCGATCGTTCCTGCACACTTACTCGAAAAGTCCGCCAATCTATTAACGGACCCGTTTGGGGCTCATCCGGTTGGCACCGGGCCATATCGTTTCGCCGAATGGCACAGGGG
>DASXXU010000060.1:0-9185 GCA_036502885.1 Candidatus Tumulicola sp. | reverse complement strand
CTGCGCCAGATCGCGCAGGACGCACAGCTGCCGCCACCCGCCCACTTGCTTTCGCCCGGGCCGTTACAGTTTTCGCTAGAATCGCCGGTGTCGGACACAAACGATTGACCGGGCAACGCTCGCACAACGGGACCGGCGCTTTGCAGATCGCGCGCCCGTGCAAGATCAACCAGTGCGTGCAGTCGCCCCATTTCTCGCTCGGCACGAGCTTAACCAAATCGTCCTCGACCTGTCGCGGCGTCGTCCCGAGCGTCAGCCCCAAGCGGTGCGAAACGCGAAAGACGTGCGTGTCGACCGCGAGCGCGGCGCTGTGGAATGCATTTGCCAACACCACGCTGGCCGTCTTGCGGCCGACGCCTGCAAGCGACTCCAGCGATTCGCGATCCTTCGGAACCTCGCCGCCGAATCGTTCGACCAAATCTTGCGCGCAACGCACGATGTTGCGCGACTTCATGCGAAAGAAACCGGTCGATTTGATGATCTTTTCGACGTCGGATATTTTGGCCGCGGCCAGATCGCGCGGCTCGGGATATCTTTCGAATAGCGCAGGCGTCGTCATGTTGACGCGCACGTCGGTGGTTTGGGCTGAAAGAATTACCGAAATCAACAGCTGATATTCGTTGCTATAGTGCAGCGCCGTCTCCGGCTGCGGATACTCGTGCTCGAGGATCGCGAGCTCCTCGACGCCGGTCGCCTTCGAAACTTTTTTCTTTGGAAACGGAATTACCGGCACCCAGGCGCCTTATCCGGCGCGATTGCGACTCCCTCGCGCTGACGAACCTCTAGTCGCGTAAGGCGACGTTCTCGCCGCGAATGGTTATCAATCCGTCGCGTTCCAACGCGCCGGCGATACGGCGCACGTCGTCCGCGTCGCGATCCGGTAAGACGTCGTGCAACGAGCCGTGCAAATCTAGAAACGAGATCGTTCTGCCGGCTTCGAGCGCCCGCAGCCGGTCGATGATGCGCCCGCGCGCGAAACGCACGCTCCGTTCGAACCGCTCGGGCGTCGACGGCTTTGCCGCACTTCGGCGCAGCGCTTCCAAACGGACGGGGTCGACGGGCGCCGCCTCACACAGCGTTCGTAACGGACAGATCAGGCATTTCGGCGCGCGGGCGGTACAAACGGTGGCGCCAAGGTCCATCATGGCCGAGTTCCAATCGTGGGACCGTCCCGGTGGAACGAGCTCCAGCGCAATGAGATCCAGTTGTACCGGCGTGGCCGGTTGAGGAAATTCGAGGCCCAGGAACGTGCGCTGGATCACACGGCGCACGTTCACGTCGGTCGCGGCGTCGTCGATATCGTAGGCGAAAGACCGCAGCGCGGCCGCCGTGTACGGCCCGACGCCGGGCAGTGCGCGCAGCTCCGAGGTTTGTCGCGGGAGTTCCCCGCCGTGGTGCTCGACGACGGCTTGAGCCAGAGCCCGCAGGCGAACCGCGCGGCTGTTGTAGCCAAGTCCTTGCCAGGCTCGTACGACGTCGGCGGCCGTTGCGGCCGCAAGTTGGTCGAAGGAGCCAAAACGCTCGACGAACCGTTCGAAGTCGCCGGCGACCCGGCCGGCTTGGGTCTGCGCGAGCATGAACTCGCTGACTAAAGTCCGATATGGCGAGCGGTTCGAGCGCCATGGCAGGTCGCTACGGCCGTGCCGCGCGTACCACTTCAATAACGCCGCTCGAACCCGCGACCGCTTCGAACCCATCGGCCGCGCGTTTCGCGGGGCGCACCCAAAGAAGCCTCGAAGCTGTTGATATTACCGCATGAGAAACGGAGAGACCACTTTGTCAGAACAGCGCGTTGACGCGGTCGTCATCGGTGCCGGCCCGGGCGGCTATCACGTCGCGATCCGCTTGGCCCAACTCGGAAAGCGTGTGATTTGCGTGGACCGCGACGAGGTCGGCGGCGTGTGTTTGAACTGGGGATGCATCCCGACCAAAGCGTTATTGCACGTTGGCGAAGTGATCCGCCATATCGAACACGCCGACGCGATCGGTCTCACGGTCTCGAGCCATAAAGTCAATCGCGAGGGCGTCGAAAAGTTTAAATCCGACGTGGTAAATTCCAACGTCGGCGGCGTCAAAACGTTGTTCAAGGCAAACGGCGTCGAGTTTGCGTACGGCGAGGCCTCGTTCACGGGGCCGAACGACGTCACCGTTAAGGGAAAAGACGGAAAAACGACGTCGATTCACGCCGATTACGTCGTCATCGCAACCGGTTCGGCGCCGGTCGATGTAAAAGCGTGGCCGCGCGACGGCGACCGTATCATCAACTCCGACGATGCGGTGCAGATCAAACGTATTCCGAAGAACCTGCTCGTCATCGGCGGCGGCGTGATCGGTTTGGAGTTCGCTACCGTTTACGCGCGCATGGGCGCAAAAGTGTTGGTGGTCGAGATGCTGCCGCAAATCTTGACCGGCACCGATAGCGAGATATCGAAGACACTCGGACGCATTTTGAAAAAGCAGGGCGTCGAAATCATGCTCGATACCAAGGTTACGGGCATCGAGGTGTCCGGCAAAACCGTCAAAGCCAAACTACACGGTACCGGAACCAACAACGTCGAGGAGACGCGCGAGTACGACACCGTGCTGGTCGCGGTGGGGCGGCGTCCCGTGACCGACAACCTCAACCTGCAAGCCGCCGGCGTTTCGACCGACGAGCGCGGGTTCATCGCGGTCGATCAGCAACTGCGCACGAAGGTGCCGCACGTTTTTGCGATCGGCGACGTAACCGGGCAGCCGTTGCTCGCACATCGCGCGATGAAACAGGGTGTTATCGCGGCCGAAGTGATCGGCGGCGATGTGTCGGCCGCCTTCGATCCGATCGCCGTTCCGAACTGCGTGTACACGGATCCGGAGGTTGCAACGGTCGGCCTATCCGAGGAAGAGGCCAAAGCGCAAGGCTACGAGGTTCGCATCGGTAAGTTTCCGTTGGCCGCCAGCGGCCGCGCCCGCACCATGAACGAAAGCGACGGCATGCTCAAGCTGGTCGGAGACGCCAAGACCGATTTGCTGCTCGGCATGCACATCGTCGCGCCACAAGCCGAGTCGTTGATCGGCGAAGGCTTGATCGCGCTGGAAATGGGCGCCACGCTGGAAGACATCGGGCTTTCGGTACATCCGCATCCGACCTTGACCGAAGCGATCATGGATGCAGCCGAGGCCTCGCATGGCAAAGCGATTCATATCGTCAATCCGAAACCGAAAGCGCCTGCCGCTGCGAAAGCCTAACACCGCGGCGATGTCCGCCCACTTGATCGATCTCGGAACGTGTCGTTACGGCGAAGCGCTGGAACTGCAACGCCGTTTACACGCCGATGTCCGCGACGGACGCTGTCCGGATACGTGGATCGTGGTCGAACATCCGCCGGTGATAACGCTCGGACGGCAAGCGAAAAGCGAGAACGTGTTGCTGGATCGCGGGGAGCTCGCGCGGCGCGGGATCGACATCGCAAACGTCGAGCGCGGCGGCGACGTCACGTATCACGGGCCCGGCCAGCTGGTCGTTTACCCGATTCGCCGCATGGAACGCTTTCGTGAGGTCGTACCGCTCGTTCGCGCGCTAGAGGGCGCCGTCATCGACGTCTGCGCCCGCTTCGACGTGGTTGCGGAGCGTTGGGCAGAACATGCCGGCGTTTGGGTCGGGCCGAATCAAATCTGCGCGATCGGTTTGGCAATTCGACAGATGACCTCAATGCACGGCATCGCGTTCAACGTGACGACGGCGCTCGATTACGATCGCGCGATCGTGCCGTGCGGTCTTCCCGCCCGCGGCATAACCTCGCTGGCACGCGAAAGCGCGTTGCCGGTTTCGGTTGCCGATGCGAAGCGCGTTCTGCTTGAAGAATTGGCCCGCACGTTCGACGTAGACTTCCAGCCGTACGCGCCGGCGTTAGCGAGTTAGCGCATGATCGAAATCGACCTGACGGCCCCAAGCGCTCCCGCGCGCCTTCGCAAACCGCCGTGGCTCAAGGTCTCGCTCCCCTCGGGCGACGACTACGAACGGGTCAAGGCGAAGGTTTCGAACCTGGCGCTCAACACGGTTTGCAAAGAGGCCGCGTGTCCCAATCTGGCCGAGTGCTGGGGGGCCGGCACGGCGACCATCATGATTCTTGGCGACACGTGCACGCGCGGCTGCCGTTTCTGCAACGTCAAGACCGGCAATCCCAAGGGCCAAGTCGATTGGCTCGAGCCCGTTCGGGTGGCCGATGCGGTCCGCGACCTCGGTTGGCGCTACTTGGTGCTCACCGCCGTCGACCGCGACGATCTACCCGACGGCGGCGCCCTGATCTTCGCAAATACGGTCCGTGAGATCCATGCCCGCGTGCCGGGCGCCAAGGTAGAAATCCTTAGCGGCGACTACCGTGGCGATCTGCGGGCGCTCGATATCGTTATGGACGCCCAACCGGACGTTTTTGCCCATAACCTCGAAACGGTGCGGCGTCTAACGCCTTCGGTGCGCGACAAGCGCGCGGCCTACGACCAATCGCTCAAGATCCTGGCTTACGCCAAGGGCCGCGCTCCCCAACGCTTCACCAAAACCTCGTTGATGCTTGGCTTGGGCGAGGAGCCGGCCGAGGTCGAGGCGGCCATGGACGACGCGCGGGAGGCCGGCGTCGATATCTTCACGATGGGCCAGTACCTGCAGCCCAGCAAACGGCATCTCCCGGTGCGAACCTTCGTAACGCCCGAGGAGTTCGAGCGCTTCGGCCGGCTGGCGCGCGGCAAGGGATTCCACCAGGTGGTCTCGAGCCCGCTGTCACGCAGTTCGTATCATGCCGAGCAGGCGTTCGCGCCATAATAAAAACTTTTTGATTCTTCGCGCGCAACCGATAGCTCTAACCGGTTTTTTAAGCGTATCGTGACCAAACAGTTCTTGACCCGTCCGGTCTTGGCTATCGTGTGCTCGCTGATCATCCTGATCGGCGGCGGCGTGGTCATACCCGTGTTGCCGATCGCGCAGTACCCGCAAATCGCACCGCCGGTCGTCACCGTTTCGGCGACCTACGTGGGAGCCAGCCCGCAGGCGGTCGAGGCGCAGGTGACTACGCCAATCGAGCAGGCCGTCAACACGGTTCAAGGCTTGCGCTACATCTCGTCGACCAGCGCCCAGGGCGTCTCGACGATCACCCTCACGTTCAACCTCGAAACGAACCTCGACATCGCGGCAGCCGACGTCCAGAACGCGGCACAGACCGCGCTCGGCCAGCTGCCCGCCAGCGTGCAACAACTCGGCATCACGGTTTCCAAGAACGCCGGCACGTTCGTCATGGGCATCGCGCTCACGTCCGATAACAAAGATTACGATACGCTGCAACTGAGCAACTACGCGCAGATCAACATCGTCAATAACCTGTCGCGCGTTTCGGGCGTTTCGGGCATTCGCATCTTCGGCCAGCGCCAATACGCGATGCGCATTTGGTTGAACCCGATCTTGCTCGCGCAGCAGGGCCTCGACGTCGGGGATGTCGTGAACGCCTTGCAGGAGCAAAACGTCGCCATCGGCGTCGGCAGCATCGGCTCGCCCCCACAGCCGTCAACCCAAGCGCACACCTACACCGTCAACGCGGTAACGCAGCTGTCGGACCCCAACGAGTTCGCCAACATCATCCTGCGCCAGGATCTTAACGGCGGTTACACGCGACTGCGCGATGTCGGCCGCGTCGAGCTCGGCGCCGAAGATTACTCGAGCGCGCTGCGCTTCGACGGCCAGTCGCGGGTCGTCGGCTTGGGCGTACAGCAGTATCCGACCGCCAATGCGCTAGACGTTTCCAAGGCCACGCTGGCGCAGATGACCCAGTTGGCCAAGTCGTTTCCGCCCGGCGTGCACTGGACGGTCGCGTTCAGCACCACGACCTTCGTACAGGAATCGATCAAAGAAGTCGTCATCACGCTGCTTCTCTCGATCTTCTTAGTCGTGCTGGTCATCTACGTTTTCTTGCAGGATCCGCGTTCGACGTTGATCCCGGCCGTGACGATCCCGGTTTCGCTGGTCGGCACGTTCTTCGTGATGAAGATCTTCGGTTTTTCGATCAACACGATCACGTTGTTCGGATTGACGCTGGCCACGGGTCTAGTCGTCGACGACGCAATCGTCGTCATCGAAAATATCGCACGCCATATCGAGATGAACAAAGGCAAGAAGAGTGCGATCGCCAGCGCCGCAGAGGCGATGGCCGAAATCCAAAGCGCCGTGGTCGCCTCATCGTTGGTATTGCTGGCGGTCTTTATCCCGGTCGGATTCTTCCCAGGCACGACCGGTCAGCTATACAAACAGTTCGCGCTCACGATCGCGGCCGCGATCACCATCTCGTTGTTCCAGGCGTTGACCTTGGCGCCGGTCCTTTCGGCGCGCCTGTTGAGCGGCGAAACCGAATCCAACTTCATCTTCTTCCGCTGGTTCAACAAAGGGCTGCACCGTTTCCGCGAATGGTACGGGAGGCAGTTGCCGCGCGCGTTTCGTTTCCGCTGGTTTGTCGCCGGCGCGTTCGCTCTGGCGCTAGCGTTCACCGGCGTGATGTTCGTCTCGACGCCGCAGGCGTTCATCCCCGACGAAGATCAGGGCTACTTCATCATCTTGCTGCAAGCCCCCGAGGGCACGTCGCTCCAAGCCGAACAAGCCATCGGTAAACGTGCCGAGAAAATCATTCTCGCGCAGCCCGAGGTCGAGCATCTGTTCGATGTCGGCGGCTTCAGCTTCAGCGGCGCCGCCCCCAACCGCGGCATCATGTTCGCGCTGCTCAAACCGTGGGGCGATCGTAAGTGTTCGTTCGTGAGCGCGCTGATGTTGCAGCCGTGCAACCATACCGTTCAGGCGATTCTGCAGCGGCTCAACGGCGCGTTTTACGTGCAGATTCCGCAAGCGCAAATCTTCGGGTTCAATCCGCCCGCCATCAACGGCGTCGGCACCGTCGGCGGCTTCCAGTTCGAGCTGGAAGATCGCAGCAACGTCGGCCTCGACAAGATGATGATGCTGGCGTACCAGTTAATGGGCGCGGCGGCCAAAGATCCGCGCCTGACGGGCGTCTTCACGCAGTTCCGCAATAACTCGCCGCAAGTACAAGTCGACGTCGACCGCAACAAAGCCAAAGCGATCGGCATCTCGCTCAGCGACATCTTCCAGACGATGGAAGTCGAGCTGGGTTCGCTGTACGTCAACAACTTCACGTACCTCAACCGTGCTTGGCAGGTCGACGTGCAGGCCGACGCGCAGTTCCGCAACGACATCACGTCGCTGCAGCAAATTTACGTGCACTCGGGTTCGTCGGCGCCCAACATCCCGACCGGGGTAAATCCGTTCGCAACGCCGCCGCCCGGTTATGGCACGACCCAAACCACGGCGACCGGCGTGGTGATGACGCCGCTCAGCGCGCTCATGCACCTCAAGATGGTCAACGGCGCGCCGGTCATCACGCACTACAACCTTTATCGCAACATCGAAATGCAAGGCAACTCCGCACCCGGCCACAGCTCGGGTGAAGCGATTACCGCGATGGAGCAACTGGCGACCAAGCTGATGCCGGCCGGCGTGAGCTACGAATGGACCGGCTTGCAGCTCGACCAAATCGCGGCCGGACCGCTGGCCGTGCTGATCTTCGCGCTCGGTTTGGTGTTCGTGTTCCTGGTTCTGTCGGCACAATACGAAAGCTTTATCGATCCGCTGATCGTCTTGCTCGCGGTTCCGGCGGCGCTCTTCGGGGCGCTCGGATTCATGAACTTGCGCCACTTCCCGATCCCGTTTCTGTTCGATCCGTCCCTGGCGCAGGATGCCTACGCGCAGGTCGGTTACGTCATGCTCATCGGCCTAGCGAGTAAGAGCGCAATTCTTATCGTGGAATTTGCCAACCAGCAATTGCGCGAGGGTGCGACGATCGTCCAAGCCGCGATGCGCGCGGCGCAGACGCGGCTCCGGCCGATCCTCATGACGTCGATCGCATTCGTCGTCGCCGTGACGCCGCTGGTGTTCGCGTCCGGCGCCGGCAACGCCGCCCGCCATTCGCTGGGAACGGTCGTATTCGGTGGCATGTTGGTGTCGACGTTCCTGAACTTAGCGATCACGCCGGTCTTATACGTCATCATCAAGTCGTTGGAACTGCGGGGTAAGCCGCCGCATCGCAACGGCGCGGGCGCACACGCTTCAGCGGATGGAGCGAGCAGCGCGCAAATAGCGACCCAAGTCTAAAAAATCGCCGAAGCGTACAGCAATGCGGGCGCATAAGCGCCCGCACGAGAGGCTTTTTAGCGATACGGATTCAACCTCCGCCCGATGCGCATGCCCGTGTTGCTTTCTCGCGTTACCGCGGCCTTAGTCGCCTTAGCGGCAATTTCGACCTACATACCCGCGCGTGCCGACGGGATCGACGAAGTATACGAACGAGGTATCGTCGGAACGGCAAATCAAGCGTTGGAGCACGCGCTCGACCAAGCCGAGCAGCAGCGCGCGACGCAACGCCGCCAAACGGCACAACCCTCTCCCTCGTCGACACCGGGCGAACTGCAGTGGAGTTTGCTGCCGGATAATACGGTAGCGCAAGTCCCACCGGTGAGCCAGCATCCGATTCACATTTCGATGGGCAACCACGGTCTCGACTACTTCGCCGACCTTACGGTCGCGTATCCATACGGTGAAACCGGAAACTTCGGCAAGAAGTGGTTGATGGGCGGCATGGACGCGTCGTTGTTATACGAGTTCGACGACACCACTCGCGTCGTCGCCAGCATGTTCCAGATCCAACACTGGCCATACGGCTTTAACTCCGGGCAGGTTCCGGTGTACCTCGCCGGCTTTCGCAATCCGGTCGGCTGCGCCGATTTGAGCGGTGCGAATAGATGCGGACCGGGCACGGGGCAAAACGTCGCGGTTGGCACGAAGGATACGTTCGGGGTTTTCCAACTGCAAAAATTGTTCGTCTTCGGAAACCGCGAGAAACCGATACCGATCGTCGTTTCGCCAACGTACGTCGCGCGCAGCGGCGTCGTCGCGGAGTCGGGCGTCGCGGATAACGACGTCGTTCCGTTCGCGATCGATCCGCCGGATGGTCCGGTCTACACGACCGTTCCGACGCGTTCGGCACAATACGAAGCCGTCGCCTTGACGCTGCCGTTCATGAAGACGCCCAAAATGTTCGCCACCTTTACGGCTGCCGCGCAGTGGCTGGTGCATATGGAAGGCGCCAACACCGTCAACCATC
>DASXXU010000059.1:0-13027 GCA_036502885.1 Candidatus Tumulicola sp. | reverse complement strand
CGATGGAGATTCGGGGACGCGATTTGATCAACGGGCTGCCAAAAACGGTGAAGATCACGAGCGAAGAAATTCGCGACGCGCTTTCCGAGCCGGTCGGAGCGATCGTCGAAGCCGTGAAAGCCGTGCTGGAAAAAACGCCGCCCGAACTTTCGGCCGACATCATCGACCGTGGGATCATCATCACCGGCGGTGGCGCGCTGCTGCGGGGGTTGGATAAACTGTTGTCCGACGTTACCGGCGTGCCGGCGATCGTCGCCGACGATCCTCTGTCGTGCGTGGCGCTCGGCACCGGTTCGCGCGTGCGCCTCTGAGGCGCTATGAACCGATGAATATTGGGTCGGTCATCGATGCCGCAGAAATGCCGGTCGCGGACGTTGCGGAAGTGGTTGCGAACGTCGTTTTCAACGGCGGAACCGTCATCGTTCCGAACGATACCAGCTATCTGATCGGATGCGATCCATACCACTCCGAAGCGATCGACCGCATTTATGCTGCCAAGGGCCGCCCCGACAACCGGCCGCTTACCATGCATGTCGCGTCTCCTCAGGAGTTTCTCGAATACGACGGCGACAATCCGTTAGCAGTGGTTGCCGCAAAACGTCTCCTCCCCGCCCCGGTCATTCTTTTGGTGCGAAAGCCGAAATTTATCAGCGACGAACTTGCCGCCGGCTTGTCCACGCTTGCGTTTCGGGTTCCCGACGATCCGTTCTCTCGTGGAATCCTCGAACGGTGCGGTCCGTTGGCTGGAACGACCGTCGCACTTTCGGGCCAGCCGCGCTATCAGGGCGGCGAGGACGTCGCGATGCTTCCGCCGGCCGACTTGCTGGTGCGGCGCGGGCCCACGCGCTACGAGCAAGAATCATCGATCGTGGACCTAAGCGGGGCGCACGCGCGCATCGTGCGCGAAGGCGTCGTTTCGACGGCGCGCCTGTCAGAGTTACTAGGCCCCGTCGAACGTCCGACGATTAAGGTTCGAGCGCAGCGTACATGATTCGACCGATTGCGATTTTCGCAGCCGTCGCAACGACCGCTACCGCGGTCGCTGTTGCCGCTCCCTCGCCGAGCGCATCGCCCGCACCGTCGGCGCACGCCTCGGCAAGCGCCGGCGCTCCCGCGAATCCGGCGCTGCGGCCGTCTTCGCGCCCCGGCGCGCCCGGCCGTCCGGCTCCGGCTGCCGCTAGCGGCGGGGCCTCGTTCGACCTTGGCGTGTGGACCGTGCACGCAAGCTCCGTCGACGCGAACTTTAAGAACGGCGACTTCAGTACGCCCGCGCAAGTCGTCATGACACGCGACGGGGGTGATGTAACGGCCGACCGTGCGAACGGCAACTACAAAAAGCAAATCGTCTACCTCAACGGACACGTGGTGATGCACGATACGAAGGGCAACTACGGCGGGTTGGGCGGATCGTCATCGGGCAGCAACAGCGGGCCGTCGACGTTAACCGCGGATAAGGCGCAAATCGACGGGCAGGCCAAAGAATATAAAGCGATCGGCAACGTGCATTACGTTCAGGCAGATACCGTGGTCGATGCCGATAACGGGACGCTGAACGAAGCGACCCACGATCTGTTCTTGCAGGGCAACGTAAAAATCGTGCAAGGAGCGCGCAAGATTAACGCGCAGAGCGTCGTCTACAATACCGTTACCGCAAAAGCGCATGCCGAAGGCGACGTTACGATGCAGTTCCCCGGGCAGTTGCATCGCGGTTTGGCAACCCCGAAACCGTTACGCGTTCCGAAAAACGGCTTCACGCAAGACGTAACGCCCGCTCCACGCCCTACGTAGGTTCCCAGACGCCGTCACTGTTCGAATCCCCCGAGAGCGCCCCGCTCGCCGCTCGCATGCGGCCAACGACGCTCGACGAATTCGTCGGACAAGCCGACGTGCTCGGACCCGGCCGGCCGCTACGGCGTGCGATCGAATCGGACGCGGTTCCCTCGATGGTGCTGTGGGGACCACCCGGCACCGGGAAAACGACGTTCGCGGAAATCGTTGCGAACCTAACCGGAGCCTACTTCGAACGCCTTTCGGCCGTTAGCGCGGGCGTGGCGGATCTGCGCCGTGTCGTTGCCGAATCGCAAGTGCGCCGGCGCTCGGGACGGCGCACCGTGTTATTCGTCGACGAGATCCACCGCTTCAATAAATCGCAGCAGGACGCCGTTCTGCCGTACGTCGAGGATGGCACGGTAACGTTGATCGGCGCTACCACCGAGAACCCGTCGTTCGAGGTTAACGCCGCGTTACTGTCGCGCGCGCGCGTTTTCGTGTTTTCGGCGTTGAGCGATGCCGACGTCGGAACCATCATCGACCGCGCACTCTCGGACCGGGAGCGTGGTCTCGGCGCTCGCAACCTTACGTTGACGCCGGAAGCCCGCGCGGCGCTGGCCGGCATCTCTAACGGCGACGCGCGTACCGCGCTCAACGCATTGGAATTCGCCGCCGCCGTTGCTGCCGACGGCTCCGCGCTAACCGCCGAGTCGATTTTCGAGGCCGTACAACGGCGAGCGCGCGTCTACGACAAGGGCGGCGACTCGCATTACGACACGGTGAGCGCTTTCATCAAGTCGATTCGGGCGAGCGATCCCGATGCTGCGGTGTACTGGCTCGCGCGCATGCTCGAGGGCGGCGAAGATCCGATGTTCGTTGCGCGGCGTCTCGTGATTCTCGCTTCCGAAGACGTCGGCTTAGCGGACTCGCGCGGTTTGCAGATCGCGATCGCGGCGCAACAAGCCACACACTTCGTCGGCATGCCGGAGGGCTTTTATCCGTTGGCGCACGCAACGCTGTTTCTGGCGCTCTCGCCCAAGAGCAATAGCGTGGGACGTGCGTACGGTGCGGCGCTCGACGACGTGCGAAACGTTCGCAACGAACCCGTGCCGATACATTTGCGCAACGCGCCCACGGGGTTGATGCGCGGGCTTGGTTACGGTAAGGGATACCACTACGCGCACGACGACTACGACGTCGAAACGGTGAACGTTCCTGAGAACGTCGCCGGAAAAACGTACTACCGGCCGGGCGATCGCGGTGCCGAACGCGAGTTCGCCGAACGGATCAAAAAAAGACGGCTCGAGTAAACTCGAACCGCCCTTTTCCCGTTGCTACTTCTCGGAGTTGTGCGTTGGAGCTTCGCACGAGATTTATGGTAAAACCTATCACTGAGAACGTGCTGTGAACTCAAAACAGAATTCGCGAATTTATTTGGACTACGCTGCGACGACGCCGCTCGACGAACGCGTGCGCGCCGCTATGGACGCCGTTCGCGAGGATGGCGCATTTAATCCAAGTTCGCCACACGCGGAAGGACGGCGAGCCCGTGCGGTGCTCGAGCGGGCGCGCGATCGGGTGGCACGCGTGCTGAACGCACCGCGGCGGTCGATCGCCTTTACCGCCGGCGGCACGGAGTCGAACAATCTGGCGATCTTTGGAACGGCCCGCGCTGCGACGGCCCGGCGGCACGTCGTCGTTTCGGCGATCGAACACCACTCGGTGTCCCGCGTCGCCGACGAGTTGGAATCGCAGGGTTTTTCGGTTACGCGCGTACCGGTCGATTCACGCGGACAAGTAGACGTTGCCGCCTTCGCGTCGGCTTTACGAGCGGATACGTTGATCGCTTCGGTGATGTACGCGAACAACGAGATCGGTGCGGTGCAGCCGATTCGAGAGTTGTCGGCCGCCGCAAGATCGCGTGGTGCGCTGTTCCATACCGATGCCGTCGCGGGAGCAGGCTGGCTGCCGCTCGATACCGCGGCCTTGGGCGTCGATTTGCTATCGTTGTCGGCACACAAATTCTACGGCCCGAGGGGTGCGGGGGTGCTGTACGTGCGCGAGGGCACGCCCTTGTCGCCGATGCTCTTCGGTGGGGGTCAGGAATCCGGCCGGCGATCCGGGACCGAAGACGTCGTAGCGGCCGCCGGACTGGCCGAAGCGCTCGCGCTCGCGGAGTCGGAGCGCGCGGCAACGTCCGCTCGCGTTGGGCCGTTGCGGGACGCCCTGGAACGGGCCGTTCTCGACGCGGTGGCGGGGGCGCGTGCAAACGGCGCCGGGGCGCCTCGCCTGCCGGACATAACGAGCATCACCTTTCCGGATAGGGACCCTGCCGCTTTTCTGATGTTGCTGGATCTCGAGGGCATCGCCGCCTCGGCTGGAAGCGCGTGTACCTCCGGCTCGCTGGAACCAAGCCACGTTATCGCCGCGCTGGATCCCGGGACGCGCGGTGCGACGATCCGCTTTTCGCTTGGCCGCGCGACCAAACTCTCCGAGGTGGAGCGGGTTGCGCGGCTGTTGCCTGGAATTGCGGCTTCCGCCGGCATCACGGCGTAATACGGCGTAAGATGTAAAGTTGGGTTGCCGGGCGGGCATATACACCAGAACCACTTCGCGCGAGGGAGAATCGGCGTGACTTCAAGCGACCTCGGACCCCTGATCCTCGACGTCCTGGCCGGTGTTGGAATTTTATTGGCGGGGATCGGCATCTTGCTCGGTATGCGTGCTCTCGCCACGACCCTGGGTCGCGTCAACGTAACGCTCGATCGGGTCGACCGGCAAGTCGAGAACCTTAGCCAGCCCGTCAGCGCGACCTTGACGCACGTCGACGGGATCGCGAACACGGCCGACCAAACGTTGGCGCGTCTGAGCGGCGTCGTTGGTTCGCTCGAAGACGTTGCCGACAGCGTGTCTCAGACGGCCAAGCTAACCAAAGACGCGCTGTCCCCCGCCATCGTGAACGCGGGTGCGACGATTGCCGGCGTCACTTCCGGTTTACGACGCTTGGTTACGGGAAAGAACGGTTCGGATACATCTCCATAGGAGTAGCGTTTACATGAGTAACGGTAAAGGCGGAGGTTTCTTCGCCGGTTTTCTTGTCGGCGCGATGGTCGGCGGCGCAGCCGCCGTCCTGTTAAGTCAGGAAGAACAACGCGACCTACTGATCGGCAAGGCGCGCGAAGCGGGGAACTTCGCGAAGGACGCGGGCGACGATCTGCGCGGGCGCGTGAACGACGTCGCATCGAATTTGCAATCGAATGCCTCGGATTTGTACGAACGTGGCAAGAACGTGGTCGACAACGCACGCGCGAATATCGATGCGGCGGTCGACGAAGCGAAGCGCACGGCGGAGCAAACACGCAGCGAGCTGGAAGAACAAGCCGGGAGCGGCGACGTTGGACATTAAAGTCCACGTTCGCGAAGCGCCCGGAGAGCGTTACGTCGTCGAGCTCACCGGTGAGATCGACGTTTATACTTCCCCCAAAGTGAAGGATGCCGTTAGCGATTTAATCGACCGCGGCATCTACCATTTGGTGATCAATCTAGAGAACGTGCGTTACATCGATTCGACCGGCCTGGGCGTGTTGATCGGCGGCCTCAAGCGCGTGCGCGAGCACGGGGGCACGGTCAATCTCGTTTGCAGCAATCCGCAAATTAGGAAAATTTTCGACATCACCGGTTTGGTAAAGATTTTCGGAATCTTCGATAACGAGGATGCCGCATTGAAGGCGCTGGTATGAATCAACCCGCGACCCAGGCGGCCCAATCGGACTTGGTCGAACTGCGTATCCCATGCAGGCCTGAGTGGGTCGCGCTCGCGCGCCTGGCGGTGGCGGCCGTTTCTAACCGGCTGCGCCTTTCGATCGAAGAGATCGAAGACATCAAGCTAGCCGTGACGGAAGCCTGCACGGCCGTTATCCAGCACGACAATCACGGCGAGTTCATCGAAATCGCGTGCGAAATCGATTCCGGATCGTTACGATTGCGGGTACACGATGCCGGACGTCACGTGCACGGCGCGCCGAAGAATGCTTCGATCGATTTCGACGAAGCGCGGGTCGCGGGTTTGGGCGTTTTCCTGATACGGACGCTGATGGATGAAGTGACGTACGAAGTCCATCCAGACACGGGCACCGATCTCCATATGGTCAAGAGACTGCCGGTCAGGTCCGTCTAACCGAATGGCCGAACGTAGCGAGACTCGTCCGGATCGAGAACGGACGCGGTCGCTTTTCTCACGCTTCATCGTCGTTCGCGAGCAACGCGCGGAGCGTCCCGACGTGCATGCCGAATACGAAAGCTTACGCGACGAACTCGTCGTCACGCATTTGAACTTAGCGCGATTTCTCGCGGTAAAGTTCTCTAACCGCGGCGAGCCGCTCGACGACCTCGTTCAAGTGGGTACCGTTGGACTGCTCAAGGCGATCGATCGGTTCGACATCGAACGAGGCGTCGAATTTACGACCTACGCGACGCCGACGATCGTGGGTGAGATCAAGCGTTACTTTCGCGATAAAGGCTGGGCCGTCAAGGTGCCGCGGCGCTTGCAAGAGCTCAACCTCGCCGTCAATCGAAACAGCGATAAGTTAGCGATCGATTTAGGGCGCAGCCCGACCGTCGCCGAGCTTGCCGAACGCCTCCATGCCAGCGAAGAAGAAATCCTCGAGGCGCAAGAACTGGGGCAGGCCTACAACCTGCTGTCGCTCGATAGCGAAGTTTCGGGCGAATCCGACAAGAAATCGCAGACCCTGGCCGACACCGTGGGCGCCAACGACGCCGGCTTGGAGCTGCTCGAGGATCGCGCCAATCTGGAACGAGCCTTCGAGGTGCTGTCCGGGCGAGAGCGTGTGATCATCTACCTGCGTTTTTATGAGTCGGTTTCTCAGACCGAAATCGCAAAACGGCTGAACGTGTCGCAAATGCACGTTTCGCGACTTCAGGCCAAGGCACTAGAGAAGCTTCGGGCGATATTGGCCGAGTAATAGCGCCCGGCTGGCCGAATCTGCTATGATTCCTCGTCGACGCCTATGAAAAGTCAAGAGTTACGCCAGGCCTGGATCGATTTTTTCGTTGCGCGGGGGCATGCGCTGTTGCCCCCGGCGAGTTTGGTGCCGCACGAAATGTCGACCACGCTGTTCACCATCGCCGGCATGGAGCAGTTCGTGCCGGTTTTCTTGGGCGAGCAGCCGCCGCCCGGGCCTCGTGCTGTAACCGTGCAGCGATGCCTTCGTGTGGCCGGCGCCAAAAGCGACATCGAAAACGTGGGACGAACCGGCCGGCACGGAACCTTCCTCGAAATGCTCGGGAACTTCAGCTTCGGGGATTACTACAAACGCGAAGCGATCGGATGGGCGTGGGAATTCTCAACCCAGGTTCTTCGATTGGACCCGACGCGGTTGTACGTAACGGTGCATACCGGCGACGACGAAGCCGAGCGCATTTGGACCGACGAGATCGGACTCGACCCGTCGCGCATTTCGCGCTGGGATGAGGACAACTTTTGGACGATGGGTCCGACCGGCCCGTGTGGACCGTGTAGCGAGCTGTTTTACGATCTCGGCCCGGAGCACGCCAGCGGTCCCGAAGACACCGGTCCGAATAAGGGCGATCGCTACGTCGAGTTTTGGAACGTCGTGTTTCAGCAGTTCAATCGCGGCGCCGACGGCACGATGTCGGACTTGCCGCGTAAAGCGATCGACACCGGTGCGGGTTTCGAACGCATGCTGGCGATTTGCAACGGGCAGGCCTCGATGTACGACACCGATCTGTTCGGCGACGTTATCGCCGCGCTGCCGAAGACGAACCGTGTCGTCGACGACGCGCAGCGACGCGTGCGTGAAAACATCATCGCCGATCACGCTCGTGCGGTGACCTTTCTGCTCAACGACGGCGTGTATCCGTCGAACACCGACCGCGGCTACGTTTTGCGCTTTCTGATTCGCCGGGCGATCGCAAACGGACGGCTGCTCGGGTATTCGAACGGCTTTCTGGCCGAACTCGTTCCGGCCGTCGTTACGTCGCTAAGCTCCGGTTACCCGGAACTTCGTCAGAACCAATCGCGCATTCAGTCGGCGCTGTCGATGGAGGAGCGTACGTTCGAGCGCACGTTGGAGCGCGGGATGGCGATGCTGGATCGAATCATCGAAGAAGCGGAACGTTCGTCGACGCGCGAGATCTCCGGCGACCAAGCATTCGTGCTGCACGATACGTACGGTTTTCCGATCGAGCTGACGCGGGAGATCGCGTCGGAACGCGGCGCAAGCGTCGATGCGGTCGGGTTCGAACGGCTAATGACCGAGCAACGCCAACGCGCACGTAGTGATGCGTCATCGAAACGCGCGGTTGTCGGCGTTACCGACCTGCCGGCGATTCGTAGCGAGTTCACTGGCTACGAGGGCCTAGAAGGTGCTGGTACGATCGTGGCGTTGCTGCGCGACGAATCTCCGGTGGCGCTATTAACGGCAGGGCAGGAAGGCACCATCGTTCTCGATGCGTCGTCGTTCTATGCCGAGCGCGGCGGTCAGATCGGCGACCGCGGCGTCATCGAATCCGATGGCGGGGTTTTCGAAGTCAAGGATACGCAATTGCTCGGCGAAGCGATCGCGCACCAGGGCATGGTCGTCAGCGGCGAGATTTCGACCGGCGAAAGCGTTCGTACCGCGGTGTTCGATTGGTGGCGCCGCGAGATTCGCCGTCATCATACGTCGGCGCATTTACTGCAACGGGCGCTGAAAGACGTACTCGGCGACGAAATCAATCAAGCCGGTTCGTGGGTTGGAATCGAGCGCATGCGATTCGATTTTCGTTGGCCGGGCGGCGCACTTTCGCCCGAACAAAAGCGAGCGGTCGCCCATCGCGTCAACGAAATGATCCGCGATGATTCCCATTTGGAAACGCGCGTGTTACCGATCGAAGAGGCCAAAAACAGTGGTGCGATCTGGATGGCGGGCGAAAAGTACGGCGACGCCGTTCGCGTGGTGTCGGCCGGCCCGGCCATCGAGTTTTGTGGTGGAACGCACTCGCACTCGACCGGTGAGCTCGGCGTCTTTCTGATTCTGTCGGAATCGTCGATCGGTAGCGGCATCCGCCGCATCGAATCGTGCGTGTCGGACGCGGCCGAAGCGACGATCGAACGTCAATCCGAGATGCTCGGCCGGTTGTCGTCGTCGCTCGCGACCACGCCCGACGACGTCGGCGAACGCGTGGAACGTTTACAACGCGAGTTGCGCGAAACGCAAGCCTCGCGCGATCAGCTCAAGGCACGACTTGCCTCTGCGGATGCGCAGTCGTATCTGGACGCGCTGGAGGAACGCGATGGCCGGAAGTTCGTCGGCGCCGTGGTTTCCGACGCCGATGCGGAGGCGCTCAAGCACCTGAGCGGTGCGATCCGCAGCCGCTTGCGGAGCGGCGTTATCGCTCTGGTCGGAACGAACGGCGAAACGGTTAGCATCCTGGTGAACGTCAGTGATGATCTCGTCAAAAGCGGGGTGCATGCCGGCAATCTGGTCAAAGTCGCCGCGCCGTTGATCGGCGGTCGTGGCGGTGGCCAGCCGGCGTCCGCTCAAGGCGGCGGAAAGAATCCGGCCGGCGCACCCGGCGCCCTGGATGCGGTTCGCGCCGGTGTCTTCGCATGAACTCGACGCGGCTGGTAGCCGCGGCCGGAGCGCTGTGTTTGATTGCCGCAACCGGTACGCGTGTCTCAAATGGCGCTGGCACGCAGCTCGACTCGCAATACGTTTTGCAGCGGTATGCCGTCGCCATCCAGGGCGTGACCACCCCGAAGAACGTGGTGTTCACGTACAGCGTTTCGCAGGCGGGCCCATCGAACATCGAGCAGCGCCACCAGATTTACCGTAGCGGGTCGAACGTACGCGACGAGCTGCTCGCGGTCGACGGATTAGCGCTATCGCGAAAACGCGTGACGTTCGCGCGACGCGAAAACCACTACTCGGTCGACCGGCTGGCGCCGCGTACGGACGCCGCGCAAGTGCTGTTTCTCGAGAGCACCCGTACGGGGGGTCGGTTCGACTACACGTATGAGGTGACGCCGTTGGAACGTCAGTCGGGCGTGTATGTAGATCGCATGACGATCGACGGAACGACGTTCTTGCCGCGGCGGTTACACTTCCACACGGCGTCCGGCGTATCGCGCGGAACCGGCGAAGTAGTGTACGCGCCGTTCGGAAAGTTTTGGATGCCCGTTCTCGCCTCCGTCGACGCCACGATCGGTACGCATCCTGCGCGCGAGCGCATTACTTGGGCCGATTACCGGTTTCCCGAAACGCTGCCGTCCTCGACGTTTCAAGCTCCGAAACCGCTGCCCGCCGCTCCCGCATCGGAGTAGCGCGTGACGGCGCGACGGATCGACTCGGCCTACGTGGCGGGATTCGTTGCGTTTCTGATAACGGCCGCAATCTCGCACCTTCGAGCGACGCCATACGATAACTACGTGCTGCTGGCGCAAGCCTGGTTGCACGGTCACTCGTGGATCGAGTGGCCGGGGGCGTACATCGATGCGCTCGGATATAACGGGCAGCATTACATTATCGAGGCACCGCTACCGGCGGTACTCGCGATCCCGCTCGTCGCAATGTTCGGCACCGGTGCGAATCAAACGATCGTCGTTGCGTTTCTCGCTGCCGTTGCCGTCGGCGCAGCGTGGCGACTCGGCGAACGATTTGGTTTGAACGCGGAGAGCAACGCCTGGATCTGTGCGTTCTTGCTCGCTGGAACCGATTTACTGTGGTGCGCCAGCCTCGGCGACGTGTGGTTTGCCGCCCATGTAAGCGCGGCGTGTTTCACGCTGCTGGCGCTGGCCGAACTCGCCGGACCGCGCAGGGCATGGCTGGTGGCGCTGTGGGCGGCATGTGCGTTCGAGTCCCGTTTCTCGCTGATCGTCGCGCTGCCGATTTATTGGATCGTGTGCGCGGCCGGTAGCGAAAACGGTTTCGGCGATACGAGTGCGTGGCGACGAGCTACGATTGGATTTGCTGCCGTCCTCGTTCCGGTGGGCATACTGTGGACGTGGTATAACTTCGCGCGGTGGGGCACGTGGAACGACATTGGATACACCGAGTGGTATCACCAAGACCAGGCCGGCTTGCCGACCGGCTCGCCGTTTCGATTAGCATATCTGCCATATCAGCTGACGTCGTTCTTCGTTCAATATCCCACGGTGCTGAATATCTTTCCGTGGTTGCGACCCGAGATGGGCGGCGTGGCGTTGACATGGACGTCGCCGGCGCTCGTCCTCGCGTTCTTTGCGCGCGGGCCGTTACGATGGATCCTCGCATTGTGGCTGCTGACAATCCTTGCCGCTATTCCAAACTTCTTGTACTACGTTAATGGGTTCGCACAGTTCGGCATGCGGCACGCGCTCGACTTCGAGCCATTTTTGGTCGCGCTCATGATGCTCGCCGTGCGAGACCGATTTCCTCGGTGGGCGTACGTACTGGTGGCTTACTCGGTTGCTGTCGGGTTGTGGGGATGCTGGTTCTGGCACGTGTACGTGCGGCCGGCATAAAAATTTCGTGAGGCTCACCTGAAGTGCGACGCCGTCTTGCTAGCGCTGGGATGGAACGCGGCGAAGAGCGCCGTGTGAAACAAGGTCGCGCGTTGCTGCTTGGGATTAGTGCGTTGTTATTGACGGGCGTCGATCAAACCGCGCCCGCGAGCCCGCCGCCCTCGGCCGCACCCGTCGTGACGCCCGCGCCCGGTTTCAGTGCTGGTCCGACAGCCTCGCCGGTTGCGCCGCCGGCGGTGGTAATGTTGCCGCCGGATGCAGCGCCGCAGCTTCAGTGGATATCGCTGAGTTCGACGACGCCGCGGGCCGGCGATACGCTCGCCGTACTCGTCCTGGCTTCGTCTAACGTTGCGAGCGTCGAGTTACGCGTTGGTGGTTACGGCATGAGTATGAACAAAACGGATGTGGGACGTTTCGAATCGACTTCGCAGGTGCCGAAACTGCCGTTCTTCATGAACCACAACGTAACGCTGCAAGTGATCGCTCGGAACACCGCCGGCGTCGCAACCGAACAAGACATCGCGATCCAGGTGCTGTAGCGCACCGTCGTGTCACGAACGTCGGGTAAAGTTCGCTCCACTCTTGCCGGGCACGACTGCCCGACGAAACGCAGGGGGCTTACGGGAGCGTCCACACGCTCAAGCAAGTTGCCTGCGTGAAGGGGTGAACGAAACCACGATGGGGTTGGTCGAGGGCGTCGCCAGACGCCCTCGATTTTTTAGATCCGATTCCGCACGACGTAACGGTCGAGCTATCGTTCGAGGAGTTCTCCCTGGGGAACGAAACGCAACGCCATGCACATCAGATCCACCGTCGCGTTGTCGTGTCTGGTTGTAAGCGCCGGCTGCGCTCAGACGGCGACGAGCCAGTCCTCGCTGCCCGCCACCGCCGTATTTGAGCCTAGATTGAGCGCAATGGCGGCGTATAAGACCGTCTACAGCTTCAAAGGCGCACCCGACGGCGACACGCCAAACGGAGATATAATCTACCAGAACGGCGCTTTCTATGGCAGCACGTCCAGCGGTGGCGCAAACAACGCGGGAACGCTGGTTAAAGTGTTGCCGTCCGGGCGAGAGACGTTGCTGTATAGCTTCGCGGGAGGCGCCGGCGGAAACGACCCGGATGCAGGCGTCGTTTCCTTGGGAGGCGCGTTTTACGGCACGACGAGCAATGTGGCGTATCGGGTAACGGCTGACGGCAAGGAAACTGCGCTGCACGCTTTCGGAAAAGGGAGTGACGGTAACATCCCCGTGCAGAGTCCGATGGTGGCGATCGGCGGCAAGCTGTACGGTGCGACGGAACTGGGCGGATCGAAGCACTGCAATAGCGGTTGTGGTGTCATATTCGGATTAACTACCGGCGGCTCGGAAACCGTGGTTTACGCTTTTCAGGGCGCCAAAGACGGTTACTCACCTTTGGGAAGCTTGATAGACGCCAAAGGCGTGTTGTACGGCACGACATCCTACGGCGGAACGGACAATGGCGGCACCGTTTTCAAACTGACGAGCGGCGGTACGAAGACGATTCTCTACAGTTTTAAAGAGGACGACGTCGACGGTGAGCGGCCCAGTGGAAACCTGATCGACGTGGGCGGTGTGCTGTACGGCACGACGGCCTTCGGTGGCACAAAAGACCTGGGCACCGTCTACTCCCTCAACACCTCCGGAAAAGAAACGGTCTTGCATACGTTCATCGGCGGCACCGATGGAGCGGCCCCTAATGGAAGCTTAGTTA
>DASXXU010000058.1:0-1570 GCA_036502885.1 Candidatus Tumulicola sp. | reverse complement strand
GGCCGATCGTCGACAACGGCCTTTTCGCCGAGTGCTTGCTGCGCCTGCAATCGATGAGCGGTTTGGCGGACTATCGCGAACAGGCCGCCACGACGCTTTCGTTCTTTGCGCCGGTCGCCGAGCGCGCCGGAACCTTCGGCGCTACGTACGCACGCGCGCTGGCGAGGTACCTTGCACCGGAGATCGCGGTTCGCATCGCGGGCGATCCGGCGGCTACCGATTCTTTCCGCGAGGCTGCGTTGCGTTTGCCCTCGCCGTTTCTCTCGATCCGTACGCTAACTCCGGCGCAAGCCGAGTCGGAGAGCGTCCCGTCGCAGCCGTGGCCGGCCGCGTACGTGTGCGTCGGCGTGACCTGCGGGGCGCCGATCGAGCGCGCGGAACAGATCCGCGAAGCCTACGATGCCGTACGGACGAAGGTCAACCAATACCAGCAGCCCCAGAGCCCGACGGTAATCGAGTAGCCTGTAAGAACGTAGCCCCAACGCGGAAAGCGTTCGCGGACGCCGAGCATCATCAGGACGATCAAGAAGGGCTCGAAATCCAGCGCGTGACGCATTCCGAACTGAGCAAAACCGTTGACGTAATACAGCAGGTTCGGAGCGGCCACCAAAATGACGCAGGCCCAGAGCGCGAGCACCAAGCGCGCCGGCGAACGAGCGAGAAGGGCGAGGACGAGCGCGGGGGATGTCCACGTCAGCGCAACGCCTGAATATTCCGGCTGAAGCCACGGATAGGCCCGCAAGACCGTCGGCAGCTGCACGAAGAACGACCAGAGCTCGTTGGGAAGATATTCGAAGCGAAACGGCGAGCCGGTCGGCATTCCGGCCTGATCCTGATGGTACCAGGCCGTGTAGCCGATATCGTTCCACGTCCCCCAACGTGCCTCGTTGTAAAGAATCCACAGAATTGCGACGGGAAGGAGCGCGGCGCCGAACGTGACGAGCCGGCGTATCGCCGGAGCGCGCGGCGTGCCGGCCGTCAATAGGTACGCGTAAACCGGAAGGGCCAGGATCATCGAAAAACGCGATTCGACGGCGCAAACCGCGAACAGGGCGACGAGCCAGCCGCGGCGCTTGCCGGCGAGTTCCAGCAAGGCGAGCATCGTGAAGCAACAGGCGCAGACGTGGGCGATGAACCACACGTCGCCGAGCATCGCGCACCAGAGAAGATCGGTCCCTGCCAAAAAGAACGCGCAGATCCAGGCGATGCTCGAGCGACGCAGGCCCAAGCGTTCGCCGAGCTCCCACGTCGCACCGACCGTAATGCCGGCCAACACCGCGGCGAGCACCGTTTGATTCGTTTGCCCGCCGAAGAACGCCGCGAACGGCATCAGTAAGATCGCGGGCAGCGGAGCTTCGATGATGAAGTAGTGTCCGTTGTACGGCAGCGCGTCGATGTACGCGCCCGGCCAGTCTATCCAAGCGTGCCCGGAGAGCAGCGCCTGCGCCAACAGGACGAAGTTGTTATAGGGTGTCGGTCTAAGATGCGAGAGCAGCGCCGTAACGGCCAATGCGAGTAAGCCCGCGCCGGCCGCGGGTGCAATCCGCAACTTCAAAAGGCCGGCAGCGAC
>DASXXU010000057.1:0-3022 GCA_036502885.1 Candidatus Tumulicola sp. | reverse complement strand
GTATGCCACCGGCAACCAAACATGCCGCGCTGATCGGCAACCACGAACGTTCTTCGAACGAAACGCGTCGCATGTGGCTGCCTTCGCCGCTCGTTGGCACGAACGTCAAACGCTTCACTTGACGACGTCCATGGCCGTTTTTCCGAAACGGCCGCGCGCCACTTCGGCTGCCGCCAACGCGTCGAACGCGACATAGGCGTCTTTCAGGCGTTCTAAGCTTCGATCGATATCGACGCGGCTTTCCTCACGCCGATGTGGGGTCAAGGCAGCGAACGTTCCATCAGCCGGCATCCCAATGTGCGCGGGCACACCATCCGCCGGCGCGAACGCGCGACCGTCGCTCGAATCGAGCGCGGTCGAGGCCGGAAAGCGCGCCACCGCCACGCGACCGATGGTGACGTTCGCGTTGGCGCGTTTGCCCGTGCGCGGGTCGATCGTGGTACGCGTGTAGCGAACGCTGCCGTCTTCTTCAACGCGCGGGGTACCGACGCGTCCGAGCGCTTCATCGACCGCATCGGCGCAAAGCGGTTCGAGAGGTCCGTTTGCTTGCCGGCGCCCGAGCACCGATCGGCCTTCCTCGGTTTCCAGTCGCCCGTGTGCAAAGTGGAACGTTCCATCGCGCGTGAACGCTCTGCTGCCTTCGTCACCGCCGACCACGAAGTACGCTCCGTCCGAAGCTTGGACCGACATCGGGTCCAACGTAAATCGCGCCCGTGGGCCGTCGGTGGCAACGTCGCCTTTCGCGGGCAGAGCGCCCGGCGTGAACGCGCGCCGAACATCGGCCGTGCGGTCGGCGATGCGATCCAGCGCCGCGCTCAATCCCGAATTTAAGAACATGCGGCGTTCGCCTGGATCCGGCTTTGCAACACGATCCCGCGGGCCGACAGCGATGCGCGCACTTGCGATAAAGCTGTTGCAACGGCTTGCCGATGGGCCGGCGCACAAATCGCAACGACGTGCGTTACGCTGCCGCGTGTCTGCAGAACGATCAACGCGCGTTTCGAACCATCAAGCGCGACGAATGCGGCGCGGGCCGGAGCTTCGGACCTGCGCGCGACCGCTAACTCGATACGGCGCGCGAACGCAGCCCGCGTCCGGTGCACGATCGGTTCGCTCGTACCGCGGCGCGCCGTCGATGCAACCGGGATGCGGCAAGGCAACATCGCCCGGTGCGCCTCTCGATGAACGACTTCCGTCTTCGCCGGGGTCCCGCCGGGACGCTCCGATCCGCGGGCCACCTCACGCGATTGCGGTTCGTGCGTTGGACACGCGCGTGCGAGGTGCAACGCCGAATACCACGCCTGCGACAACGCGCGTGGATCGATCGCGGCCAACGGAGCGGCAACGACGCTGACTCGAAGCGGATCGGTCATCATCCCGCTATGTTCTCCCAGCCGGGTTGATGCGGCGTAAGCCGGATGTTATCGAATCGTTAGCGTGCCGGCTCGTACTGCGGCCGGTAGCGACCGTCGTCGAACCAGCGGGCCTTTTCCAAATACAGGGTGCCGTTAGCGGCGTCGAACGTTACGATAAAGTTTCGTAACGAGCCGTAGCCGATATTCCCGGCATCGGCGCCCTCGGCAAACGCGCCGCGATCCGCCAGCAGCACGTTGGCGTACCGGTTGTAAAGCGTGAACGGGCCGAGTTGTAATCGATCGACGCTTACGGGAACCGCGGCGCTCGAGCCGCCCACGCCCCGATTGGACGCGAAACTGCGTGCGGCACCGTAAAACACAACCCCGGGATTCGCCTCGACGAACGCGTGAAAGACGAGCAAGTCGCTGTTATTTCCGGTATCGACGACGAAACGTCCATCAACCTTATTGTTGATGCGTGCAACCATCTCGGGCACTTGGCGGCCGACGTCGATCGGCATCGCGCTGCCGCGCACCGGTAAACCGCCAGGCTGCGCCATCGTTAACGTCGAGTTGTCGGGGTCGATCCGTAATTCGGCGGCGGCAAAGAACGGATACCCAAGGACGCCGTCGACCGATTTACCTTCGTACGTAAGCCCGTTCAAATCCACGACCGTAACGACGTTCACGGGCAGCCGTACGGCGCCGATGTCGATCGCATCCAGCGGCGCAATTCCCGCGCCGTTGGTTTGCCGGGCTCCGCGAATCTCGATCGTTCCCTGCGGGCGCAGCCCCAAGCGCGAGGCGGCGTCGGGGGAGAGAACGATTCCTTGCGAGCCGGAATCGACCAGCAGCAAGAGCGTCTTTCCGTCGACGGTGGCGCGAACGTAGATCAAGTTTCGATCGATCAGCAGCGGGACGGTAACGGGGGTGGACGTTGCGATGCGGACGCTTTGCGGCACTTCGAAAATTGCGTCCGCAATCGGCCGGTCGACCTGCACCGAATTCACCGCCGAATTCACATCCAGCGCGTGGTCGCCGTCCGACTCGACTTGACGCTGCGCGTACAGCGCGCCGTTGGAGACATGGTAGTCGTAGTAGTCGATCGTCGTGACGCGATCGCCCTCGGGATACGCTATCTCGTCGATCATCGATGAAATTGCGTCGAGTGCGACGCCGTAGGCTTGGCCGCCGGGGGCCGAAACGCGAAGCCGGTACACCGAGCGCCCATCGTCCAGCGTTGCCGCTCCCAAGAATTCTACCGTTTCCGGATGGTGGACGAATTCGTTTGCGTCGATCCAATCGGCGGTACGTTGCCGGAGCGCCGTTTCCAAGCCGCTGTCCTGTACGTCGCCGTAGGAATTCCGAACGAATCGCCGGCCCCGAATGCGCACGGTTTGTATCGAGCGCGCACCCAATGATTGATCGTAGCGTTCGCGATCGCCGGCAATCCAACGGTGAAACGTGCCGGTTGCACCTAAGCCGCTCAACGTTCCACTGAGTTCGAGCGAGCTCGGTGCGATCACGTGCATTCGAACGAGAGCGTCGGCGCGCCGTTGCAAGATCGTTGTGAGGCTTGCATCGGCTGCCGAAGCCGGCGACAACCAAGCGAAGAGCCCAATCAAACAGATCGCTGAAACAACGCGCACCTCCAGCGTATTCGGCGC
>DASXXU010000056.1:0-32957 GCA_036502885.1 Candidatus Tumulicola sp. | reverse complement strand
CCAATGAAATCGAACCAAATATTGCCATGGGCGTCGACGTCCATATGGTAGATAGTGCAAATCGGATTGCAAGAGCCCATTCCAGCGGGAATAAACGTTGGATTCGCCGGTTTCTTTGCGTTCCACCAAAAGAAACCCGGCGTGAGGCCTTGGTTCTTCGTGGTGTCGGTTGCATCCGACAGTTCGGCAAACACATGGCCTTTTGAATCCCACCCTCCATCCCAAGACGAAAAGTAGCACGCGTCGCCGCTCGGACATTCGAACTGACCGTTCGCACCATATCCATGTAGCAACGTTCCGCTCGAATTATATTCCAACATGCCGCCGCCCATCGCCGAATCGCCGAGGTCGTAGCAGTTGGCCCAGACGTTTTGCGCCGAATCTACTTTGACGCTGCTCGGCCCTATGCTGCAGTTAGGCTTGGTGGCGATCGAGGATACGAGCGTTCTGCCATTCGCGCTCAATCCCAACACGTAACCTCCGCTTCCGCTCGTCGCCCACAGACCCACGGTCCCATGGTTATGTACGCCGGCAAGAAGCGGCGCGATTTGTGCGGGCGATGGGGCGAATGCCGTCGTCGATTGTTGCGAACACGCTGCAAGGGTAACGACAAACGAAAAAAATGATGCCGCTGGAACAAAGCGCATAAAGGGGAACCTCCGCAGCAGCCCTTGGGAACGCCATTGCGCGTGCCCTTTCGGGCGACTGTTTATTGCGTCTTTCGGGCTATCGCATTAGGCCTTAAGGCCTATTTCTCTTAGGTCTGCGAGCGACGCAGTTTCCAGTCGCTCAATGTGACTGCAAAGGCCCGAGTTGTAGGGAGTTCTTGAATCCGAAAGCGACATCAAGTGATTAGCTATCGAAACATCGGAAATGGCCGCTTCGATACCGTCCGGTAGTTTCGGAAACGCCTTCTCTAAGCGATCGCGATCGAGCGGGACGTTTCCCAGTGATTTGAGCTCGAGTCGCTTCATGTGTGTCGCCGAAGACGTGCCCGCGCCGTGAAATGCCCACAGTTCCCCTCGCAGCGTTTCGAGCGTTGGAAGGTCTGCCAGTTCCTGACGGAGGGTCATTATCGTATACCAAGGCAGATACTCGAAAGCGCGCCCGCGATCGACAACAAGAAAGGCGCTCCACATATTTGGTACCCATCCAAACCGCGCTCGGTAATCGACGAAGTATGGATTGATGCCCTTGCCGTCCCGGACTGGGTACGCGAATACGTCGCCGACGTTCATGAGGAAGGAACGCGGTTTGCCCAAGGTTGGTCCTCGTTGCCGGAGGGGACCATTCGTGAGCCGCTCTCGTAGCTCAATCATCTTTGCGCTGCGCTTTCGGATGTCGGACTCAGTCATCTCAAGCGCGCGCATCGTCGCGATATCTGCGTCGGAATCGACGATTGCGAGCGCCGTTTCCAGCACGCTTCGGTCAGGGATGCCTCGCTTTTGAAACTGATCTGCTACAACGAGCCAGAAAGTAGTGTATTCTTCGTGCTGGAGATTGGTGGATTCGTCACGCGCGGCATTGCGAGCAATGTCGAGTATACGCTCGCCGTCGAACGGCAAGCGCGAGAGCGAGCGCAATATGCTCCGAAGGTCCAGCGCGAAATCGTTGGAGTACAGCCCTGGCCCCCAGTTGCTCATTAGCCGCCATCCGCCGGTGGGTGCCGCATATGTTCCAGGACGGCTCGCACTTGTGCGTTGGAACACGGGATGCCGTACTCCACGTCGCCGATTGCGCGCGGTAGGACGAAACGCAACGTGCCATTCGACTTCTTCTTATCGCTCCGCATCGCTGCCAACACATCGTCCGGGTCGAGCGACGTATATAACGGCAACCCCAGCAGGGTCATAAGGGTTAGCACGCGCAGATGATCGCTCTCGCTGAAGCGGCCGGTACGGAGTGCTAACAGCCCTGCGGCTCGCAAACCCATCGCAACACCCGCGCCATGCGAGGCGCGATAGTTTGACGCACGTTCGAAGGCGTGTCCGAAGGTATGCCCTAGATTCAGAACGGCGCGCGAATCGGATTCTAACGCATCCTCCGTCACGATCGAAGCCTTAACTTCTACCGCCCTCGCGATGATTTCGACCCATGGCCAACGCCAGAACGGATGCGGCGAAACGATTTCGAGGGACTCGAAGAACTCGCCGCCCGCGATTATAGCGCTCTTGAGCACTTCGGCCAGCCCGGCGCGCAACTCGCGAAACGGTAGCGTTTCGAGCGTGTCCGCCGGGCAAAAGACCGCAACCGGATTCGAGAATGCGCCGGCAAGATTTTTTCCCGCGTCGAGGTTAACGCCCGTTTTACCACCGATCGCCGCATCGACCATCGCGGTTGTTGTTGTCGCTACGTGCGCGTACGCCACGCCGCGGAGGCACGTTGCCGCCGCAAATCCGAATAGATCAGCCGCAACGCCACCCCCCACACCAATCACAAACGTGTCGCGGTCCGCGCCGGCGCCGATCATCGCATCGAGTACGCCTTCAACGGTGCTCCATCGCTTACGCGTCTCGCCGAGTGCGAAAGCTAGCAGTGGCGCATTCGATAGTTTTGCGGCTACCTTCATAGCGAATGCGTGGACCGGCGCGGCAGCGTCGCAAAGCACGACGACGCGATCCCCACGGTCGCGCACGAAAGAGCGCAACTCCGCCATCGTATCGCCAGCGATGTAGATGGGGTAGCCGAGCGCGTCGTTACGGACGGTCGCGGCTAGATCGCGATGCGTCGCTCTCGAATCCATTGCACGATCGCATCGACGATGTTCGCAGTGCTCGCACCGTCGGCATCGACCGTGTGATCCGAGCTGGAGTAATGCGCTAACCGGTTCGTATACAGCGCCTCGACGCTTTCCCAGGTCGGCTTGGCTCCAAGTAACGGACGTGACACGCGGCTGCGGCGTAGGCGTTCGTACGCACGCACCGGCGACAGGCGGATGAAAACGCGATATGCGTGCCGCTCGAGCAGCTTTCTATTTGCCACTGCGACCAGCGTTCCGCCGCCGACCGAGACAACGCCTGGTGATTGCGGTTCTAACGCAACGGCCAACGCCTCCGCCTCATATTTTCGAAACGACGCTTCCCCTTCACGCGCGAAGATTTCAGCGATGGGACCGCGATCACGTTCGACCAACGCGTCGGTATCGTAGTGCGCGCACGCTAGTATCCGGGCCAGGCGTTGTCCCACGCTCGATTTTCCCGATGTCATGAACCCGACGAGCGCGACGTGTCGCTTCACTTACGGACCGAAGAGAAGCGCCGACGGGTGGTTTATGCCTTGCGTGATAGTTCGTTGAACCGTTTTACTACCCGGGGCGAAAACTACGACGCTATTCGTTGGATAATCGTTCGGCACGAACAAGTACCCCGATGGGCCGATGGCTATTGCCGACGGAACGTTCATCCCCCGCTTAATCGTGCGCGCTGGCTTCGTGTTACCTGGAGGATATACTGTGAGGAAGGCGCCATCCGAGTTGTAGTAGCAAAAATAGCTGCAATTTGACACAGCAAGCGTTCCAGACGGTCCAACCGTAAGTATCGCCGGACCCGATAGCCCCTGAGAAACCACTTCGTAAGCTTTGCCTTTTCCTGACTGGAAAACGGCTACCGAACCGGGGTAACTTGCGACTTCAGAGCCATCGTAGTTCGCCACATACAGGTCGTCCTTGGGGCCTATCATCAGTCGCCATGGTGTGGGCACATTTTGAGTGATGGTACGCGACAAACCAGACTGCCCTGCGTTATAGACGGTTACCGTACCCGGTCCATCGTATTCGGTGCAAGCGTCGTCGCAGTTAGCTACGTAGAGGGTTCCGGTCGAATCTACGGCGATGGCTTGGGGCGCATTGACGCCTTGAATGATCGTTCGGAGCGGCTTCGAGCCCGTGGGTCCGTACACGGAAACTTTACCGTCCGCAGAATCCATGATAAAGACTTCGCCGCCGCCCCGGCTTACCGCCATAGCGGACGCATCTTGGATATTCGGGATAGTGCGCAAGAGGTTTCCGGTACCTGCCGCATAGACCGTAACGTAAGGCTCGTTGGATCGGCAACAATTCAGAACGAATAACCTTCCGTTGCCATCGATCGCGATAGCCATCGGTCCCGACACTCCATTAGAAATCGTTCGGAGTACCGAGCTGCTCCCTGAGGCGTAAACGTTTATCACGTTCCCACCGGCTACGTACAGATTCTTAAAGTCGGCATCTGGCCGCACGGCGGCGGATTCGGGAATGCTAGCCGGCGAAACCACGTTTGACGCGCACGCAGAAATCAACGCCAGCGCCATCCCGACAGTTACCGTGCGAAAAAGGAATGCCGTCACGCGAATAGACCCGCCGCTGCTTCGTTGCTCCGGCCCAGATTATCGAGCGTTTCTTCCATCGAGTCACCCCCATATTTTTCGAGCACCGGTCCGGTTAGCGCGAGCCGCACCATCGCTTCACCGACGAGCGATGCAGCCGGAACGACGCAAACATCGCTGCGGACGACGCCCGCCGGCGCATGCGCTTTCTCGTGCAGATTCACCGACGGGAGCGCTTTGCGGAGCGTCGGTATCGGTTTCACGGAAACTCGCAACATTAGGGGTTGGCCGTTGCTCATGCCGCCCTCGATGCCGCCGGCACGATTGCTTCCGCGCCCGATTGCGTCGCCTTCGAGATGGAACGTGTCGTGTGCTTGCGAGCCCGAACGTTTAGCGGATTCCGCGCCGAGTCCGATCTCGACGCTGCGCGCGGTTTGCATGCCCATTAGTGCGCCGGCAAGGACTCCATCGAGTCGCTGATTCGGCTGGCGATTGCTGCCGACGCCTGCCGGCACGCCATCGACGCGAATTACGAAACGACCGCCCAGCGTGTCGCCGGCTTCCCGAGCGGCGTCGATTGCCGCAATCATGCGTTGCGCCGTTTCTGCGTCGGGCGCGCGCACTTCGGAGGCGTCAACTTCCGCTTGATCCCATCCGCCGCGGTTGGCGGCTTCGACACCGCCGATTAGATCGACACAACTGTGCGTCGTCATCCCGAGCGCGTTGAGAAACTGCGCGCAGATCGCGCCAAGGCAAACTCGCATCGCGGTCTCGCGGGCGCTGGCGCGCTCGAGCACGTTACGCAAGTCGCGCTGACGGTATTTCAGCGCGCCGGAGAAATCTGCGTGGCCCGGGCGCGGATTGGTAAGCGCCGGACCTTCGCCGGTAAGCGGATCCATTAGTGCGCGCACGCTTGGATTGAGGTAGTCGCGGTTGCGCACGACGACGGCGATCGGCGACCCGAGCGTTTCACCGCCGCGCACGCCGGCCAAAAACTCGACCTCATCGGACTCGATCTTCATGCGCGCACCGCGTCCGTAACCACCTTGCCGGCGGCGGAGCGTTTCGTTGATGTGCTGTACGTCGAGCCGCAAATGAGCGGGCAGGCCGTCGAGGATGCCGACAAGCGCCGGGCCGTGCGATTCCCCAGCCGTAAGGTACGAAAACATGCGCTCGCGCATTTCGGCGAGTTCGTTGCTCGCCCCCGGCGCGAGCCGCCCCTACGGCTTTAGAACCGTGACCTTGAGGAACGTCGCGGGGATCGAGACTTCTCCGGCGCCGCCGGTATTCTGCCGTTCGAATAACTCATCAAGCTGCGAGCGTAACTCGCCGTCGCGCCCGTCCTTTGCGGCAGCGTCGAACGCGTTCATCGTCGGCCCGTAGTAGTGCTGGAACGCATCCACCAGCTCGCTTGCCTTTCCGGAACGTTCGAACGTGAACGTCGCCCGATCGAACGAAACGTTTTCGGCGGGGATGCCGGCCGCGACGAAGCGCTCGACAACGTTCGACTCGATACCCCACATCATCGGGCTGATAAAGCCCTCGGGCGGCGGGGGTGAAAAAGCGGCGCTCGTTTTCAAGATTTGCGCGACGAGCGTCGGATCGTTCGGTATCCAATTGCCCATGACGACTCTTCCGCCGGGCCGCGTGACCCGCACCATCTCGTTAGCAACCTCGAACGGCTTGGGAGCGAACATCGCACCGAACACACTTACGACGAGGTCGAACGAGTCATCCGGTATACCGGTTAAATCGCACGCGTCGCCCTCTTGAAATCGACAGTTCTCAAGCCCGGCGTCTTTCGCGCGCGCGCTGCCTCTTTCGACAAGGTTACTGGCGATGTCCACACCAAGCACGTCGGCACCAAGCAAGGCGGCGGGGATCGCGGTCGTCCCATCTCCGCAACCAAGATCGAGCATCTTCATCCCACGATCGATACCGAGACCATCGACGAAGCGCGATCCGCTTTCACGCATCGTCTCGGCGATCCGCGTGAAATCGCCTTTCTCCCACAGCGCCTTGTTCGCGTTCACAATGAGCCTCCGATTGAAAAGGTTGGTATGCCCTTCGCAACGAGCGCTACGCTTGCCCCCTTGCGAGGGCCGTTTTCGGCCCATCTGACCGGGGTAGGACAGCCCAATGAACGCACAGCCGCTTCCGCTCCAAAACGTCCGCGTCGCAATCTTAGTGGCCGACGGCTTCGAACAGGTCGAGTTGGTCCAGCCGCGTGACGCCTTACAAAAAGCGGGCGCTAAAACGCAGATCGTCTCGCTTTCGAAGCGGGAGGTGCAAGGGACGAACCACGAGCAACCGGCCGACACGTTTCCGGTGGACGTTACCATTGCGGACGCAAACCCCGGCGACTACGATGCGTTGCTCGTTCCCGGTGGCGTTGGGAGTCCGGACAAACTACGCGTCGATAATAAGGCGATGCTGTTCGTACATGCGTTCGAGGTTGCGAAAAAACCAATCGCGGCGATCTGTCATGGTCCCTGGGTGTTGGTAGAAACCGACTTCGTTCGCGGAAAGAAAGTCGCGTCGTGGCCTTCGCTACGGACCGATATTCGAAACGCCGGAGGCGAGTGGGTGGATGAGGCACCGGTGCGCGATGGACTACTCGTAACCGCCCGAAATCCGGGCGACATTCCGGCGTTTAACAAAGCCATGATCGAGCTTTTCACCGCCAAGGAAGCAACGATGGCGGCAAACGCCTAGCGGTTCGTAGGAACCGCTAACCCTCTAGAGGCGCTGCGGCCGCTCGCTCGCGGGTCGCGTGGAAAACGCCGTACGCCAATCCCTGTTCTCGACGCGCAGCACCCATTCGAAGCGATTATCCGGCGGAAGCGCGAGCGGCGGTAAGACGATCGCGAACGGCACGTTGATCGCGGATCCGGGTTTGATTCCCGGCGGTCGACCGACTTCCAGATCGTTCTCGACGTGAACGCCCTGCGTGCCGCCTCTTCCATCAGGAATTTGCACCGGATTGCCATCCGCATCCAACAGATCGAGCGTCCAGCGAATCCGACGGTTCGTCTCATCCCATGAAACGTGAAAAATGATGCCGACGGCGCTCGGACCGGACATGGGGCTAGAAGTGTGGCTCCATCCGATTCCGAGCGCGTGCAGTTTTCCTTCAGCGACTTGCGCTGAGTCGGCGAGAAATAATGTTACGTCCAAAGCCCAAAGGTCTTAGTGTTGCGTGAGCGACCTTCCTTGGATGATTCCGCGGCCGGTTCGCCCGCGCGCCGCAACCGGTCGATCGCCGCGCGATGCAAACGAGTGAGATGACGCCGCGAATATCCGAGCCGCCGCGCCAAGTCGACCATCGTCGCGCCCTCTAAGTGAATCGAGCGCACGATCGTTGCTTCCAGCGGCGAGACCCGCCGGAGCAGTTGGTCGAGCGTCAACCGATCGATGACCTCATCGAAAGGAATGCTCGCCTCGCTTTGTAGCTGGGGCGGTAAAAGCTCGAACGACACGACCGAATTGCTCGCGCGAAATTCCCGAACGTCTCGCCGATCCGTCGGCGAGGCTCCGACGTGATGGGCGATGTCTTCCTCTTGAGGCTCGCGTCCGAGGAGGTTCCATAGCTCTCGTTCGGCCGCGAGCCAGCGACGCTCGAGATCTCGCAAGCGGCGTGGCGCGCGCACCATGCGTTCGCTATCGCGCACGTAGTGCATAAGTTCTCCGAGGATCAGCACCCAAGCGTATGCTTCAAACGGCGTTTGCTGGCTTAAGTCGTAGCGGTCTACGCCTTTGATCAACCCGATCGTAGCCACTTGTTCGAGATCGGCTCGATCGAGGTTGGGGCGCACGAAACGGCGGGCGGCGCGTACACACAAATATCGATACTCTTCAACCAGTCGCGCGCGATGTTCGGGACGCCGGTACCGATACCAAAATTCTAAAGTCGACAACGGTTGGATCATTGGATGTTTCCGATCATTGAGTTGATGGTGAAGTTGGTGGATGAGAAACGGTTCCAAAGTGCTGCGTTCAGCACGAGCGGCGCTTCGACGCCGCTTCGGCAAAACCGTGCGGCCAGGCAGCATGGACGACGGTTATAACATAACGGCTACGCGCGCGAAATATGCTGGGCGTGTTTTGCGGCTTAATGTCCACCGACGGCTGCGGCGGGGAATCCCGCCGGGGGCGCCGCAACACCCCGGATGCGCAAGACGCTCTCGAGAGCGCTCCTCGTGGTGGTCACGCTGCTCGTCGTAGCGATTTACTACATGCCCGTCGGCCACGTAGACTTCCTCGAGAACTGGGGCGAGGGTTCGTATGGTGCGACCACAGACGGGCGCAGCGACGTCATCGCCAAGATCGCGCCGGGTTCGCCGACGGACCGCGCGGGAGTGCGCGCCGGGGACTTTCTGGTCGTCCGCGACAGCCTGAGGGCATCCTCGATCTTGCGCGCGCCGTACGCGGGCGAAACCGAACACTTCGTGTTCCTACGGAACGGCCATGAGTACGGCGTCACGATCAGGGCGGTTCCGGTGCGGGAATTCACCCTATGGAACCGCATCGGCGGCATCCTCGCCTACATCCCTCCGACGGTCTTTCTGATCGTCGCATTCCTGTTGGTGTTTTTGCGACCGTCGATCATGGCGTGGTCGTTGTACGTTTTTGCCGTCGGATACTTTGGAACAAGCCCTGCCTTCGACTACTGGGCGCATGTGTTGTCGCCGCAACAGTTCATCGTTCTGGGCTTCGTTCTCAACACCATATTCGGTCCGTGGAGTGTGCTGCCGTTACTGCCGTTCGTATTACGCTTTCCCAACGGTGATGTGCTCGGCTGGCGCCGCCACATCGATCCGTACGTCTGGCTTTTCCTCGTTGGATCGTTTGCGGTCTGCGTCGCCGAGTGGCGTTTTTATGTCGCAAACCAAGTGCCGCCCGCATGGGATATTATCCCGAGCACGGTCATGCCGCTTATAGCATTTGTTTTCGCAGGGCTGATCCTCGCAAAGAATCTGGTGATGGCCAAGCCCAGCGACCGGCAACGTTGGGGGTTCCTGGCAATCGGGACGATCGCGTCGTTCGTAGCATACGCGATCTACTACGTGCCGGGCGTGCCATTCGCGGTTGGACAGGTGGTTGGATTTGCGGTAATCCTGATGCCGTTGTGCATCGCGTACGCCGTGTTCCGTTTGCGCGTGCTCGATGTCAACTTCGTTCTCAACCGCGCGCTGGTGTACGGCGTGTTGTCGCTGGGAGTCATCGCGTTCGTTTCCATTTTGGATTGGTTCTTCTCGCGCGTGGTCGCGATCGGTCGTTTCACCGTCGGCATCGAGCTGCTCGTAACGATCGGTGTCGGTTTCTTACTCGATCGAATCAATCACTTCGTTGAGGGAATCGTCGAGTCGGTCTTCTTTCGCCGTCGCCGTCTGGCCGAGGCATATCTGCGCAGGGCTGCCGCCGCGCTTCCGTATGCTACGAGCGAGGACGCGATTATCGATGGGCTGGTACAGGTACCGGCCGACGCCATGGATCTCGCGGCCGCAGCGCTCTATCGGCGCTCGGCGGCCACCGGCCGTTTCGAAGGTGTCGCGACCTCTCGACAAACCAGCGTCGCCCCAGCTTCGTTCGACGCGAATCATTTGTTGGTGCGCATGCTGCTCGCCGACGAACGGATCGTTTGGCTCGACGACGTGCGCTCGCACCTCGACACGGACAACGCAGCCATTTACACGCTCGCGGTTCCGGTGAGCGTACGGCACGAGCTCGTTTGCTTCACCCTCTACGGCGCGCACACCAACGGCGCACAGCTCGATCCCGAGGAAGCGACGATGCTCGAGGAACTCGCACGCGAAGCCTCACGCGCATACGACCATGTGGAAGCCGTCCGCACGCGCGAGCGTTACGCAACCCAAATCGGGACGGCAACGGCGTAGATCGAATGGAGACCCTGCCCTTCGGGCAAATGCTCAAGCGTTTTCGCGTGCAAGCCGGCCTTTCGCAAGAAGCCTTAGCAGAACGCGCCCGGATGAGCGCCCACGCGATCAGTTCGTTGGAACGCGGCGCCCGACGCGCACCATACCGCGACACCGTTGCCCTATTGGTCGATGCGCTCGCGCTTGCGGCGTCGGACCGCGCTGCATTCGAGGCGGCTGCCGAATCGGGCCGCAAGCGTGCGCCCCGGGCCGCCGTTCGTGATAACGACGCAGCGCAAAGCAACTTACCAGCACAGCTTACGTCGTTCGTTGGGCGCGAGAACGACTTGGCGCAGATCGAGACGCTCCTCTCCGAGTACCGCTTCGTCACGATAACCGGGCCGGGCGGCATCGGCAAAACGCGCCTTGCCATCGAAGCCTGCGCGCACATCGACTACACGCGCTACGACGCAATGTGGTTTATCGATTTCGCTCCACTCAATGACGAATCGTTGGTTTTCACTCGCGTTGCGACGACGATCGGCGTACATTTGGGCGATGGCGATCCGGCGCGAACACTTTCCGCCTCGCTGCGCGGGCGTGTGTTATTGATCCTCGACAACTGCGAGCACGTTATCGGCGCCGTGGCATCGCTCGTCGCGGGACTGCTCGCCGCGCGCGCGCGGTTGACGGTGCTGACGACGAGTCGCGAACGTCTGGGCATCGCTGGCGAGCATGCCTACCGGCTGTCGCCGCTCCCAGCGAGTCCGGCGCTCGAATTGTTTCTCGAACGCGCCGAGCAACCGGTGCATGGACCCGACGCCGACCACGACGTCGCGGCAGCCATTTGCCGCCGCCTCGATGGCATTCCACTTGCACTCGAACTAGCGGCCGCGCGCGTGCCCGTGCTGGGCTTGTCGGCCCTTCGATCCAGGCTCGACGAGCATTTCAAAGTGTTGTCGCGCGGCAGCCGTAGCGCACCGGCGCGACAACAAACGATGCAAGCTGCGATTGCCTGGAGTTACGATCTGCTCGATGCGAGCGAACGCGCGCTGTTTCGCCGTCTCGCGATTTTTGCCGGCGGCTGGCGTTTGGATGCCGCCGAGGCGGTGTGCGCCGGGACCGGTCTCGACGAGTCCGGCATCGTCGATGCGTTGGCATCGTTGGTTGAAAAATCGCTTGTCGTGGCCGAAGATGACGGACACCTCGTACGCTACGTATTTCTCGAGTCGACGCGCGCGTTTGCATTCGAGCAGTTGGTTGCGTCAGGGGAACGCGCCGATCTGGCTGCAGCCCACGCAAAGTGGATGGGGAGTCTCGCAGACTGGGCGTACGAAGAATATCAGCACATCGCACAGCGGCGTTGGTCGGGATACGCGCTGCCCGAACTCGATAACGCGTATGCGGCGCTCGCGTGGGCGCACGGTGACGGCAATGACATCCGCTTAGCTGCGCGCGTTCTTGCCGGGTTGCGCGGAGCGTTCGTCGATTCCGGAGGATCGCTCGCGGAGTTTCGTGGTTGGGTACTCGACGCGTTAGCGCGGGTCGCGCCCGAGGAAGACCCCAAATTGCACGCGCGTCTCTTGCGTGCGCTGATGGCGGTTAGCCGCGGTCCCGAACTCATCGACGCTGCCGAACGGGCAATCGCTCTGTGTGCGGATATCGGGGACGTGCTCGGTCTGGGGAGGTCGCTCGAGTTACAGGCTTCGGGTTATGTAGAGATGGGCGAGGTCGAACGAGCCGCCGACGCCATCGATCGCGCGCTGCATGCATATCGGCAGGGCGGCTTTGGGCGTTCGGCTCCATATGCCGTGGCGCTAAATACGCGTGCGAACGTCTTTCATCACCAGCACCGTTTCGAAGACGCGGAACGCGATCACGCCGAAGCACTCTCGATCGCGCAGGTCGGTGAGGACGATTGGTTCGCGCTTCACGTGCAAATCAGCCGCGCAGCCGTCGCGCTGACGGCCCAAGAGTTCGAACGGGCCGCATCGTTGCTGGAGTCGGCCCTCGCCGAGTCGCGCGCGCTACATTCGCCACGCTACGAAATGTACGCGCTCGTGAACCTCGCGGCCGCGCGTATTGCGCTCGGGCTCGTTGAGAACGCACACGAAGCCGCGCTCGCTGCGCTACGTCTGGCACGCTACCGCGACCCGATCGGACTGGTGGTGTCGATACTCTACGTAGCGTCGGCGGCCGGACTGCAAGGACGCCTTCGAAGCTCGGCTCGACTGTTGGGATACGTCGACGCCTGGGCTGACCGCGGTTACCAGTGGGATCCGGCGGAGGCGGCGTGCCGAGACCGGCTCGTCGCGTTGCTCCAGGACAACCTCGATCCGCAAACGCTTTCCTCCGATATCGAAATCGGCCGGCAACTCGACGAGGATACCGCCGCCGAAGAGGCGCTCCGAGCCTAAGAGCTGCGCGCTCGAGCCGGTGCGCCAAACTGTGCCCGCTAACTGTACGAGTGTGCCTGGGGCAGCGAGCGCCGTCGCGGTATGCTCCAGTCATGCCATACGTTGCGGTCGCCGAAGACAACTCCGCCCCGATCGATCTGTACTACGAAGATCACGGCGCCGGACCCGCTGTCGTGCTCGTGCACGGCTTCGCGTCGAGTTCGCGGTCTTGGGAAAAGCAAGTCGTCGCACTCTATCGGGCCGGATTCAGGGTCGTCGCATACGACCGCCGCGGCTTCGGTCAGTCGAGCATGCCGGCGTTCGGATACGACTTCAACACACTCGCGGCGGACCTACACGCGCTCATCGGAATCCTCCAACTTCGCGACGTGGCGCTAGTTGGTTTCGGAATGGGTGGCGGCGACGTCGCTCGCTACTCGGGGCGCTACGGACCCGCCGGCGTGCGGCGGGTCGGGTTCATCTCCTCGATCACGCCACATCTCGACGTTCCGAATCTTTCGAACATGCAATCCGAAATCGAAACCGACCGGTTTGCGTTCGCGCGGAGCTTCATCGCCGACACGTACAAAGTCGACAGCTCGACCGGTCCCCATGCGAGCATCGAGGTTCTCCAACGAGATTTCGGTCTCGCGGCAGCGGCCTCACCCATCGCAATGTCCGATTCCATCTCCGCCTGGCGCGAAGATTTCCGCTCCGACCTCGCAGTCATCAAGGTGCCCACGCTCGTCATTCACGGCGACCGGGATCGGATCGCCCCGTTCGCCACAACCGCTCAGCGTATGCCCGCGTACCTGGACCGGCCGACGCTGACGGTCGTCGAGGGCGCACCACACCAGCTCATTTGGACGCACGCGTCCACCATCAACACCGCACTCTTACACTTCCTCACCGCTTAGAAAGGCTTTACATCATGACGAACCCGTTCGCAAACACCGCCAAACTCGTTCTCGCCGCCACGATCGTCGGCGCCGCCAGTGCCCGCGTCGGAGTCGCCTCCGCACAAACCATCAACAATAGCCAAGCTAAACCTACGATCGTGCTCGTCCATGGCGCGTTTGCCGATGCATCCAGCTGGAACGGCGAAGTGGCGCTTCTTCAAAACGATGGTTACACGGTTATCGCGCCGCCGAATGAGTTGCGTGGAATCGCAAACGACGCGAAATCCGTTGCCAGCCTTCTGGCTAGCATCAAGGGCCCGATCGTGCTTGTCGGTCACTCGTACGGCGGACCGGTTATCGAAAGCGCTGCTGCAGGCAATGCGAACGTCAAAGCGCTGGTCTTCGTTTCTGCCTACGCACTCGACGCCGGCGAATCCGTTGCCGGGCTAGGCGAAAAATTCCCGGACACGCAGCTTACGCCCGCCGTCCTAACCAAAGTTCCGTTTGACAATCAAGGGCACCAAGACCTCGATCTGTACGTCAATACCGATGCGTTCGAATCCGTCTTCGCAAACGGCTTACCCAAATCGCAGTCTGTCATTATGGCCGCCACGCAACGCCCGCTGGCCCTGGGTGCGCTGAACGAAAAGGCGACGGAGCCGGCTTGGAAGACCATCCCCTCGTGGGCCGTGCTCTCGGCAAACGACCTCGTGATCCCGCCGGACGAGCAGCAGTTCATGTACGGCCGCATTAAAGCCAAGGTCACCCGCGTCGACGCCGGTCACACCGCGCTTGTCTCGCACCCCGACGTGGTCGTGAAAGTAATCGAGGAGGCCGCGAACGCAACGAAATAAGCGGATTGCTTAAGCCTACGACGTGGTGCCAGCTGAAAGGCGGCACCACGTTTGTTTTCGATCTGGAAGGCGTCCGCTACCGGCGACGCAGAGGCAGCGGCCAAATCCATGGCCTTTGACGCCGACGCAAACCTTACGTTGCGAATATCGAAAATAGCAGCATTAGCGTCTATGCAATGGGAACGACGAGCATTCTTCGAATCATAACGGATAACGTCGTACCGCCGACATCGTTAATCTTCGATCGTAAAGACGGCTCGATCTACACTGGCTTTGGGTGTCGATAGCGAGGGCAATGTCTACGTCACCAGGACCTTAGGAACCGGTAAGGGCAGCGCGATAACGGTCCATAATCCGAAACGCCCCCAGACGGCGAAACCGAAATTCACCATAACCGAGGATGCAGCTAACAGCGCGCGTATCGTTCGAACGATCACTGCCATAGGTGATCGTCAGCGGCATCCACGTACCCGTGGCTCTCGCGCTGGACGCTTCGGCGAGCCTCTACGTCGCAAACCAAGGCTCGAACACGGTTACGGTTTACGCGCCAAAGAGCGCGAAGATTCTGCCAACGATCTCCAATGGGCTCGCTTCTCCGGTAGCGCTTGCCTTCAGCCCGTCGACGATCACCGATGGCGTCGCTCGGCCGGACTTCATGAGTTTTAGCCCGTAACGCAGGGGTTCAGCGATTTCTAATGCTAGCGCTCCCGAGCGCGGTTCCAATGGCCACTCCGATAGCCAGACCGACTGCTGTATGATGCGATCCGGCGCCAAAAGCCACTCCAACTGCAGCGCCCAAAGCAACGTAGAGACCGAGACGGCCTGATTTATTCATGCTGTGCTTCGAGGGTCGCGCGCACGCCATCGTCATACGGCGTTTTGTGGACCGGCCCGAGCAACTCGTGTATCGCCGTATCGTCGAGGACGATCGGGTTGGTTTGCAGATAGTGCATCTCAACCAGCTCGCGCATGACCGGCATAAAGATGCCAAGAACGCGGAGCATCGTTTTGTTGGCGACCATCGTCTTCACCGGATGCCCCACGACCCTTTCGATGCGCGCGAGCATTTCGCGCTGCGTCGTCGTTCCCGGGCCGCCGAAGTGCCAGATGCGGCCCCAAGCGCGTGGTTCGTCGATTATCCGAATGACGACCGGGCCGACATCTGGCACGAACATGAACTCGTGCGGCGTGTCGATCGGCCCGACGAGGTTAGCGGTCTTTCCCGACCGCGCGGCGGTAAAGGCCTCGGCAATTATGCTCTTGTCGGCACCCGGGCCATAAAAGTCGGGTAACCGTAAGACCGTGCCGTGGACGCGGCCGGCGCGATCGGCCTCGAGCAGCAGATCCTCTTGCTCCTTGCGCTTTTGCCCTTTGAATGTGTTCGGTGAACGCGGGTGGTCTTCACGAACCGTCGCGGTTTGCGGAAGACCGTACGAGTAGACCGTTCCGATCAAGAGCATATTCGAAACGCCGGCTGCAACGGCACCATCGAGCGTCGCTTGCATAAGAATCGGATGCAAGTCGAAACGCGTGTAATCGACTCCGACCAAATAAACGATCGTTTCGATCCCTTCGGCGGCCGCGCGGACGGATGCTGGATCGTCAGGATTCCAGACGGTGATTTCCGCCAGCGGATCCGTGCCGAACGTTTTCGCAAGAGACTCGCGATTACGCCCGACCACGCGATAGCCGCGCCCTTGGGTCCGCAACGCGTCCGCGATGCTCTCGCCGATGGCGCCGTTCGCGCCCCATAATGCAACCTTTCCCACGCTATGCGCTACTTCGACGACCGCACAAACGTGTCGCGGTCATCTTCGTTTCCGTAGAGCAGGTCGAGCGAGTTACTGTGAAAGCGCAGGCGCAAATCGTCGAACGTGCTGACCGCGAATAAATCATTCGCATTCAGTGGTACCAGTACGATGTTTTGCTCCCAGCGCGGCCGGTCGCTTCGTGTTAGGCGAAGGTGTCCGCTGACGACCGCGATATCGATTGTGCCGTAACGCCCCGCGTAATGTTGGAGCTGCTGTTGCGAAAGCTCGATCGGGTGGAGCTGCGCCTCGACGCCGGCGCGCGCCCACGCATATTCGGCACGCTTGGCCGGCGTGATACTCGGGGCGGCCGTCAATCGATCGAGCGCGCCGAGTTCCGCAACTTGCAGTGACTGGCTGCTCGGAGCTGCAACGTCGGGAATAACGCCGGTACCCTCCCAATTCGTTTTGGTGATCGGGTTAATTGGGCGGTTGTACGACACGCTCAGAACGAAGGCCGGTGCGATCGGAACTTTCTTGTTGTTGTTTGCCGCACCGTAGGTCGTGCCGCCAACAATGGTCGCAAGCTTCTCAGCTTGAGCACCGTATGCGACGGCTTCAGCCGCCGAAGCGACGTGTCCATCGACCAAAATGTAAATCGGCTTACCCTTGTTTGGGTCGATCAACGCTTTTCCGAAGTAGTCGGCCGCGTCGCTGTCGCCGCCCCCGTTGGAGCGAAGGTCGATGACGATCGCGTCGGCGTTTCGCAAGAAGCGGCCGGCGTCGTCATAAGCCGTCGGCGTGAGGTTGGGAGTCCATTCGAAATGCGTGATCTTCAGATAGCGGATGTTGCCGGGCAGAATCTTCTGCTCGGTCAACCCGCTGTTCTGGCGAATCGCAATCGCACCATAGTAGGCCTGCATGCCGGCATCGCTTCCCGGTGGCGCCATCAGTGCAGCGTACTCGGTCGGATCGCAGTCGAGATACAAATGGCCGTCGTGAGCGACGGATGTCATATCGTCGGTTACGCGTTGCGCGAAGACGTTCGGGTCGGAGGTATCGTAGCGGCCGGCCTGCTCTTGGGCTTCCAACTTTGCAACCAGCGGCGCGCGCAGCTCGGGAAAGACGTAGGTCGTGCGGATCGCACTCTCGATTGCGGTTATGGCAACGCGCTGAGCCGCCGGCGTCAATGCGGTCAAAGCTTGCGCCCCGGAGCATATCGGCGAAACGCACAGCACGGCCGCCGACACCGCAAACACAAACCCGCCACGACGAAGCATCAATGAAAAACGGCCGGGGTTTCGACCTCTTTGCGCATCTGCACCCAGCCGCGAAAGTTGGCGTGAAAGTCCGAATCTACGGATGGGGTCGCGACGTGTTCGAACGGGCTGAGATGTTTATCATCCCTCAAACGCGCGCACAGGTCCAGATCTTTTTCGATCTCGCGGATGCCGTCGTGGGTGAGATACGAAACCCGAGCGCAGCGCGCGGCCGAGATCTTCTTCAGCGTTTCAAAATTGAGCGATCGCTCGTCGTCTTGCACCAGCGGCAGATGCCATTCACCGATGCCGATCGGCGAGGGCAGACTTTCGCCAAGCGCTTCGCGCATGCGCACGGCTGCCGCTCGAATCTCCGGCTGCGCTTGCGGTGCGCACCGCAGTTCGAAAAAGTTATCCCATTCGGTCGACGTAACGATCACCGTGTGCCACACGAACGGCTCGAGCATGCGGTTCAACTGTTGTTTGTGGACCTTGAGTTCGAGTAGCTCGCGAGCGAGTCGAACGGCCGCATCGCGTGCTTCCAGCCAAATCCGTTCGGCTTCGATACCGTCCTCGTGCTCGAGTTGTTCGTCGGCCATCATGCCCGGACGATTGCGTCCCCACTCCAGCGGAACGGCTGGTTCGTCGAGCACCCGCTGGATCAGTTTGTTGGTCGGGATGGCGCGCGAGCTCGCGGAGTTACGCGAAAACACCCGGTGCGTATTGAACTCGGCCAATACGAAGCGTGGGAACGTCACCTCTAAAGTGGTGAGGCGCACGCCCGCGGGACTTAGCGAATCGAGCACGACCCGCGCGGCGTACGCCATTACCGGTATTTCCTAGCCGCGGTAGCGGAGGAACGCCGGGACTTCGATATCGTCCATGTTGACCGGCTGCACGGTTTCGAGCCGGTCGGTGCGTTGCGATGCAAACGTCGAGGTACTGTCGCGGAACGTGCGCGGCGCGCCGAACCCGGCTGCCAATACGGTCACGCGAACCTTGCCGCTCATGTTCGGATCGATCGACGCGCCGAAGATGATTTGCGCGTCAGGATCGACCGCGCGGCTGATCATCTCGGCCGCCTCGTTGACCTCGTACATCGCCATATCCGGACCGCCGGTAATGTTGAAGATCACGCCCCGAGCTCCATCGATGGTTGTCTCGAGCAGTGGCGACGCGATCGCCTTCTGCGCCGCATCGGCGGCGCGATGCTCGCCCGAGCCCTCGCCGATGCCCATCATCGCCGAACCGGCGTCGCTCATGATCGCTTTAACGTCGGCGAAATCGAGGTTGATCAAGCCCGGCTGCGTGATGAGGTCGCTGATACCTTGGATACCTTGGCGCAGCACGTCATCGGCGTAGGCGAACGCTTCGTTGAGCGGAGTCTTCTTCTCGATGACCTGCAAGATGCGTTCGTTGGGGATCGTGATTAGCGTATCGACTTTAGCTTCGAGTTCGGCGATGCCGTTCTCGGCAATTTGCATACGCTTTTTACCTTCGAACGAGAACGGTTTGGTCACGACCGCAATCGTCAGCGCACCGGCTTCGCGGGCGATCTCGGCGATCACCGGCGCCGCCCCGGTTCCCGTACCGCCGCCCATGCCTGCGGTCAAAAACACCAAATCGGCGCCCTCGAGAATCAGTCCCAAGTCTTCGCGCGATTCCGTCGCGGCATCGCGACCCAGCGTCGGATTCGCGCCTGCACCCAGACCGCGCGTTTCGCTGCCACCGATGTGCACCGTGTTATCGGTAGCCGAACTGCGTAAGGCTTGCACGTCGGAGTTGACCGAGAAGAATTCGACGCCCGACAATCCGGCACGGACCATGCGATTGACGGCGTTACAGCCGCCGCCGCCGATTCCAATGACCTTGATCGTTGCAGCGTGTTCGGTGTTCGAGGGCGGCGTGGACCGGCGAGGCTCGGGCATAGTCGTTTTCGGTTCCTCCGTAGCAAAGAGCGTTGCGGGCGCTTCGGGTACGACGCTTTCGGCGGGCGCGCCTTCGGGCAAATCTTCGGCGAGCGGTGATTCATCGAACGGTGCTTCTTGCACCGGTGCGTCGGCTTGCGTTAACGGCGTCGTTTCGCCGTTCGCTTCGATTACGAACTCCGGTTCTTGTGGTTGCGCGGAACGCCGGCGCGGTGCGCGCGGTTTTTTGGATTCCTGCGGTTCTAATTCCATAAGTCCGACAACCATTTCTGAACGCGATGCACTACCGAGCCGCGGCGTCGCGCGATGTCGGCAGCGTCGCGTTCGTCGTGTGCACCAAAAAGCACCAAACCGATCGCGGTTGCATATTGCGGTTGCGCCATCATTTCGGTCAGCCCACCGATTCCATCCGGCACGCCGACGCGTACTGGTAAACCAAAGACATCTTCCGCAATCTCCTCGACGTTCGGCAAAAGTGCGCCGCCCCCCGTTAGCACGACCTCGCCCAACACTAAATCTCGCGGAACATTTTCGACGATTTTTTGGCGCGCCATGCGCAAGGTTTCGAGCACGCGCGGCACGACGATCTGGCGCACGTCGTCGGTGCTGCGCAGCTTTTCGGTGCGGCCGTCAAGGGTTCGCACGGCGAACGAATCGGCCGCGCCTTCGTCACGCACGCCGGCGCCGAAACGCTTTTTAATATCTTCGGCTTCCGAGAGCGTCGTCTTCAGACCAAGCGACAAATCGTTGGTGAGCATGTTGCCGCCGACCGGCAGCGTCGCGGTGTAGATCGCGCTGCCCAGCGAGTAAACGGCGATGTCGGTCGTGCCGCCGCCGAGATCGAGCATGACCACGCCAACCTGTTTCTCTTCGGGGTGCAGCGTCGCGGTTGCGGTGGCCAGCGGCTCGAACACGAGCCCGGCTGCTTCCAATCCGGCCCGGTGCACGCATTTGAGCACGTTGGTAATAAAGCTCGTGCTCCCGGTAACGATGTGGGTATCGACCTCCAGCCGTCCACCGGCCATGCCCACCGGGTCCTCGACGCCTTCCTGGCCATCGACGGTGAAGAATCGCGGCAGCGCGTGCACGATCTGCCGGTCGGCCGGAAGGTTGATGATCTTACTGGCATCGATAACGCGCCGCACGTCGTTTGGCGAAACCTCGCGGTCTTCGCCCGAGACGGCCACCACGGCATGGTTATTGGTACTGCGCATGTGGTCGCCGGTGATCCCTACGAACACTTCGCCGACGTGGACGCCGGCCATCCGCTCGGCCTTCTCGGCGGCCGCCTCGATCGAGTGGACCGTGGCCTCGAGGTCGATCACGACGCCCTTGCGCATCCCGGTCGAGGGCGCCTCGCCGACGCCCACGATTTCAAGCCCCTGTGGGCCGTTCACCCCGACGACCGCACACGTTTTGGTCGTGCCGATGTCGAGACCGCATACGGTCTCGTGTTTCATGGGGCGCTTGCGTTGGCGCACCCGGGCGCAAGTCCTGCGGTTGCCTGCAGGTAGCGATGCCGCCTACGTAGCATCACCTTCGAATAATTTTTTATCCATTGCTGCCGGCATAATGGAGACACCCCGTGCTGCTACCTTTACAAACCCGCATTTCGCAGGTCGCGTTCGCTGTAATCCTCGCGACCCTCGCCCCGGTCTGCGCGCTCGCAGCCACCGTCGATGCCTCGTCGATACCCGACGGCACCTACAACGCCAAAGTGCAAAAGGTCGTCGATCCCAAACACGTCGAGGTCCTACTCGACAACGGTAACGTCACCACGTTCGCGGCTGGCCGCGACTCGGTCGACTTCACCAAACTGCAGCCCAACGATCAACTAAAGGTATCGTTGATCAAGGGCAGCGTGATGGTGTACGCCGACCTAACCAGTCACTAGCGCCAAGCCTCAGCGATACACGACGACCGGCGTACCAGGAGCACGCAGGTCGACTTGGCTGACTTTGCGCTCTTTGCGGACGACCTGGGCGAGAATCGGATCGACGAGCGGTAATTTCTTCGCGAGATCTCCGTCGTCGCCGAGTAGAATTTCTATGCCCCCGCGCACCGTCGCCACCAAGCCGCCGAACTTGTCGTAATGCAGTTCTAGCGGGACGACGTGTCCCGCGATCATCGCTTCGTAATCGTCGGCTAACGCCGTCGCATCGCGCCGCGCGACGAATGCACCCGGATCGAGCTCGACCCCCGGCGGTAACGTCAACTGCGGCAGCGTCGTCGCGTCATATGTGGGCGCCAGCACGCGAAGATGACGGTCGACCAGCACCGACTCACCGTCGCTGACCACCACCGCAAACGGAATGCGTTCGGTAACGGAAATGACCACCGTTGTGGGCGGGAAGCGGTGCACGTGCGCGGAGTCCACGTAGGGAAGAGCTTCGACGCGGCGCGCGATCGCGCGTCCGTTCTGTAGCCACATGTTAACGTGCATGTTCACGCGTGCGGCGCGCAGGATGTCGGCCGATGTCACGACCCGATTGCCGCTGGCGACCACGCGCTGCGGATCGAAGCCCGGCCACAGCACGGCGAACGTTATGCCCGCGACGACCAGGATGCCGATAAGCGACAGCGGGATCCAAAACGGGCGCAGGCGCCGGGCGGCCGAACGTTTGCGACGGCGCGATTGCACGCCCGGCTTCTTCACGCCAGGACGTACCGCTCGATAGCCTCGGCCACACCGTCGTGGGCGACATCCGCCACCACCGCGCTCGCGACGTCGCGTAGCTCTTGGGGTGCCGACCCCATGGCGATGCCGAACCCGGCCGCCTCAAGCAGCGGCGCATCGTTCCACGAGTCGCCGATTGCCGCCACCGCTTCGCGCGGGATCCCGAGCGCCTGCATGACGAACGCGAGCGCGGCGCCTTTATCTACCGCCGGATTGAGGACCTCAACGAACTCCGGCAAGCTTCGTGTGACGTAGGCACGCGGGCCGAGCGCGGCAGCGAGCTTTTTCTCGTACGCGGCCGCGTCGGGCGCATCCGCGATGACAACGGCTTTGGTGGCTTCGCTGAAGGCGAACGCCTCGCGCAACGACGGTACGACGATAGGCTGCACTTGCGCAACCGACGCGTACAGGTCCGAAAACCGGTTGCGCCCTTCCGAATAGTATTCGTCGTTGCGATACAGCTGCAGATACATCCGATCCGACTGCGCCCACGATATCAGATCGCGCACGACATCGTTGGGCACGGGCTCGTTCGCCAGAATCTCGTCGGTCGATGGATCGATGATCGCGGCGCCCTGATAACAGATTATCGGCGCATCGAAATGCAGTTCGCGCGCGTACCCCACGGACGCGCGGTACATGCGGCCGGTACACAAACAGCCACGAACGCCGGCCTCGTGCATCTTCGCGACCGCATCGAGCACGCGCGGCGATACGGCGCTATCGCGCCCGACCAGCGTTCCGTCGAGGTCGAAGGCGACCAGTCGGAATTTGCTCGTCACGCGCTGCGATGTTCTTCGAGCGCGCCCTCGTCGACCGCGCCCGAACCAAAAATCCCCTCGAGCTCGCGCCGGATCCGTGGATCGCCCGAGATCGTCCGTGAAGCGCGCTGGCTGCGTCCCTGCGCGTGCAATATCACCGGGACATTACCCGGCCATTCGTCCATCAGCGCGGCCAGGCGGTCGATCTGACGCCGTTCGCCGAGTTGCACGTGCCAGGCTATCGCCGAGCGTGGCACCGTAGCCGGCACGACGAACTGCTCGACCTCGTTGACGCTGAGCGAAACCTCCAGCGGCGCTTCCTCACCTGGCTGCGCGCCGCGACGTTCGCGCACGCGCACGCGACCCTTAATCGTCAGGACCGCATCGGCGCGGAACAGCTCGTGCACTTGCGGATAGAGTTTTGCGAACACCACGACCTCGGTGCCGCCGGTCGGATCTTCGATTTGCGCGATCAGAATTTGTTGTCCCGTCTTCGTCATCGTACGCCGAACGCTGACGACCAGCCCCGCGATCGTAACGGGCGAATCGTCGGCCAGCGATTGCATGTCCTTGATCGGCGTCACGCCCATTCGTAACAGCCACGGCATCGCATCCGCCATCGGATGACCCGACAAAAAGATTCCGAGCGTTTCCTTCTCCCACGCCAGTTGTTCGCGGGTCGAAGGTTGCGGCACGGCCGGTAAACGTGGCGTAAGCTCCGGCATCGCACCACCACCGGCATCCCCGAACAACGACGCTTGCCCAAGCTGGTCGTCGCGCGCCGAACGCGCCGCCAAATCGAGCGCCGCATCTAACGCGGCCAGTTTCTGCGCACGATTGCCTGGCATTGCGTCCAGCGCGCCGCTCTTGGTCAGCGCTTCGAACACTCGGCGGTTGGCTTGCTTGGAATCCACGCGTTTGGCGAAATCGAACAGATCGGCGAAGCGCCCGTCGCGTTCGCGGGCCTCGATGATGTTGCGCACGGCGCCTTCGCCGACGCCCTTGAGCGCGGCCAAGCCAAAACGAATGCGCCCGTCGACAACCGCAAAATCGACCAACGACTCGTTGACGTCGGGCGGCAGCACCTCGATGCCGAGTTTCTTGGCTTCGTCGAGATACTCGACCAGCTTATCGGTTTTATCGCGTACCGACGACATCAGCGCCGTCAGGTAGTGTAGGGCGTGGTTGGCCTTTAGGTAGGCGGTTTGATAGGCAATCCAGCCGTATGCGGCGGCATGTGATTTATTGAAACCGTAACCCGCGAACGGTTCGATAAATTTGAAGATGTCTTCGGCCAGCGGCTCGGCGATACCCGAATGCTCGATCGAACCGCGCACGAACTTCTCGCGGTAGATCGGCACCTTGTCCTTCTGCTTTTTGCCCATGACCTTGCGCAGTTCGTCGGCTTCGCCCATCGTAAAGCCGGCCACGTCGCGCGCGATCTGCATGACCTGTTCTTGGTAGCACGCGATGCCGTACGTTTCCGACAGAATGGGTTCGAGCTTGGCGTGCAGGTAGGTTGCTTTACGGCGGCCGTTTTTGTTGGCGATGTACTGCGGGATCCACTCCATAGGGCCGGGCCGGTAGAGCGCGACCAGCGCGATGATATCGTCGAAGCGCGTCGGCTGTAAATCGGCGCAGACGCGTTTCATCCCGTCGGATTCGAGCTGAAACACGCCCATCGTTTCGCCGCGCGAGAGCATCGCATAGGTGCGATCGTCGTCGAGCGGGATCTTCGAAAGGTCGAACTCGGGATCGACGGTTCGGCGGATTTCACGCACCGCCTTATCCATCACGGTGAGGTTGCGCAACCCGAGGAAATCCATCTTGAGCAGACCGATCCGTTCGATCCACTCCATGTCGTATTGGGTGTTGATGCCGCCATCGTTAAAACGAACCAGCGGCGCGTAGTCGATCAACGGTCCGGCTGAAATCACCACGCCGGCGGCGTGCGTTCCGGCGTTGCGCGCCAAGCCTTCGATCTCTTTGGCCGTGTCGAGCAGCTTGCGCACGTCGGGGCGCATTGCGTACATCGCCTTGAGCTCGGGCAACTGCTCGACGGCGTCTTTGATTGACATTCCGCCGGGGCCGGAGGGAATGAGTTTGGCGACCTTATCGACGTCGGGCAGCGGAACGCCCAGGGCACGACCGGCGTCGCGAATCGCCGCGCGTGCGGCCATCGTACCGAACGTCACGATCTGCGCGACCCGGTCTTTGCCGTACTTTTCGGTCACGTAGGCGATGACTTCGTCGCGGCGCTCGACGCAGAAATCGGTATCGATATCCGGCATCGAGATACGATCCGGATTCAGAAACCGCTCGAAGAACAAGTTGAACTGTAGCGGATCGAGATCGGTGATGCGCAAGCAGTACGAAACGACCGAACCAACCGCCGACCCGCGGCCCGGGCCGACCGGAATGCCGCGATCCCGTGCGTACTTGATGAAATCCCACACGATCAAGAAGTACGACGAAAAGCCCATCTTGGTGATGACGTCCAGCTCGTACTCTAGCCGCTTGCGTAATGCGGCGTCACCGGTCGAACGTTCCACCCCGTAACGGTCGACCAACCCTTGCTCGCAGATCTCGCGCAGGTACTCGTCGTCGCTTTTCGGCACCGGTTCTTGCGGAACCGGATATTCGGGAAGATGGAAGATTTTTTCCGGAATACGGATATCGATGCGATCCGCGATCTTAACGGTGTTTTCGCACGCCTCGGGCAGGTCGTGCCACAACTCGTACATTTCGTCGGCCGTCTTGACATAGAATGAGTCCGAATAGAACTTCATCCGGCTGGTGTCGGCGACGGTCTTACCGGTGCCGATGCACAACAGCACGTCGTGCGCGGGCGCGTCTTTGCGGTCGAGGTAGTGCGAGTCGTTGGTAGCGACGATCGGAACGTTCAACTCGCGCGCGACGCGCACCAGACCGGTGTTGATCACTTCCTCCTCGGGCATGCCATGTCGCATGACCTCGATGTAGAAGCGGTCGCCGAAAATTTCTTGATAAACCTTGGCGCTTTTCAAGGCCGTGTCGTAATCGTTCTTGAGCAGCGGCGAAGCCACGAGCCCCGACATGCAGCCCGACAATACGATCAACCCGTCGTGGTGCTGCGCCAACAGGTCGAGATCGATGCGCGGTTTGTAGTAATAGCCCTCGAGAAAGCCCTTCGAGACGAGCGCGGTGAGGTTGCGATAACCGACGAGGTCGGCGGCTAGCAACGTGACGTGGGCCTCATCGCGGACGGTACGGTCGAAGCGGCCGCGCGGTGCGATATAAGCCTCACATCCGATGATCGGAGTTAGGCGTTCCTTACGGGCGGCGTAATAGAATTCCATCGCGCCGTACATCACACCGTGGTCGGTCAGCGCGACGCCGGGCCCACCGAGTTCGGCCGTGCGCCGGCAGAGACTGTCGACGCGGCACGCGCCGTCGAGCAGCGAGTATTCCGAGTGTACGTGGAGATGGACGAACTGATTCAAGCCGGCTTCCTATAGGACCAAAGGACCGAAAGTTTCCAAACCATAGCGTGGCGAAGGACGCCCGACGGTCGTTGCGTTGTTCGCGATAGGACGCGCGCGGCCCCGGCATAGGCGCTCCGCCGCACAAAAGTCATCGGAAGTGCGCACGGCCGGACATAGGATAAGAGAGCAAACGTATGCGAGTTTTTGGGAAAGGCCGGCCTTGATTCAACACGACGTCGTCGTCATTGGTGGCGGATTGGCGGGGATGCGCGCCGCGGTGCAAGCCGCGGAAGGCGGGGCCGACGTCGCCATCATCTCTAAGATGCATCCGGTGCGCAGTCACTCCGGCGCGGCGCAGGGCGGCATCAACGCCGCGCTGGGCAATCGCGAAGAGGACTCGCCCGAAGCGCACACGTTCGACACCGTCAAGGGTTCGGATTATCTCGGCGATCAGGACGCCGCCGCAGCGATGTGCGAGGACGCGCCCAAACAGATCATCTGGCTGGAACACCGCGGTTGCATCTTTTCTCGCATGCCCGACGGACGGATCGCGCAGCGTCCTTTCGGCGGGGCCGGCACCCCGCGCACCTGCTACTCTGCCGACGTAACCGGCCTCGTGATCCTGCACACGTTGTGGGAGCAGCTCGAGCGTTTCGGCGTGAAGGTATACGAAGAGTATTTCTGCACGGCCCTGGCCATCGAGGACGGCATCGGTTCGGGCGTTGTGGCGTATAACATTCGCAACGGCGAGCTGGAACTGGTCACCGCCAAAGCGACGATTTTCGCGACCGGCGGCGCCGGCCGCATGTATTTGAAGACCACCAACGGCTACGCGTCGACCGCCGACGGTTTCGGCGTTGCCTACAAGGCCGGGATCCCGCTGATGGACATGGAGTTCATGCAGTTCCATCCCACCACGCTCAAAGAGAACGGCGTGTTGATGACGGAGGGAGCCCGCGGCGAAGGTGCCTACCTGCTGAACAGCTCGGGCGAACGCTTTATGTTCAAGTACGCGCCAAACAAGGGCGAGCTGGCTTCGCGGGACGTCGTTTCGCGAGCCGAATGGACCGAGATTCTGGAAGGCCGCGGCGTCGACGGGTGCGTGTTGCTCGACATGCGCCATCTCGGGCGCGAGAAGATTTTGGAACGGTTGCCACAGATTCGCGAGCTAGCGCTCGACGCAACCGGCAAGGATGCGGTCGACGAGCCGATCCCGATTCTGCCGGGCGCCCACTACACGATGGGTGGAATCGAAACAGACAAGTGGGGCGCCACCCGCGTTCCCGGTGTCTACGCAGCCGGTGAGTGCGCATGCGTCAGCGTGCACGGTGCCAACCGGTTAGGCGGCAACTCGCTACTAGAGACGATCGTGTTCGGCGCACGCTCGGCGACGCACGCGCTCGAATACATCAAGAACAACGGCGGCGGCAAGCCGTCGGAGCGAACGCTCAATCAGGAGCGCGAGCGCATACGTGCGTTGATGTCGCGCACCAGCGGCACGCGAGCCCCGCAACTGCGCCGCGCGATGAACGAGACGATGAGCGAAAACACCTTCATCTTCCGCGATGCCACCGGATTGGGCAAAGCGGTCGAAGAGATGACGCGCGTCCGTCGCGAGTTCGATGAGAACGCGTTCGTGATGGATAAATCCTCGACGTTCAACACCGACTTGGTCGGCGCGCTCGAGACCGACTTCTTGCTCGACGCGGCCCTGGCGCTGGCGACCAGCGCGCAATCACGCACCGAATCGCGCGGAGCGCAAGCTCGCACCGATTTCCCGGATCGCGACGACCAAAACTGGCTCAAGCACACGCTGGCGTGGCGCCAGCCGGACGGACCGCCGCGCCTGGATTACTCGCGGGCCGTAAAAATCACGCAGTTCGACCCACAAGTGAGAAGCTACTAACGTATGGCTAACATCACCCTCGATATCTTTCGCTTCGACGAAGCCGTCGACGTCGTTCCACATCGCGACTTGGTAACTATAGATGTTCCCGAAACGATGACCGTACTGGACGCGCTCGAAACGGCTAAGGCCGAAGTCGACGGTTCGATCAGCTTCCGCCGGTCGTGTCGCTCGGCCATTTGCGGTTCCTGTTCGATGAACATCAACGGCGTGACCGGCTTGGCGTGCAAGACGCCGTGTAACACCGTCATGAACGACCAGAACGTCGTCAAGGTGGATCCGATGCCGAACTTTCAGCCGATGAAAGATATGGTCGTGCACATGGATCCGTTCTGGGATAAGTACGCGCGACTCAAACCGTATCTGCAGCCGAAGGACGAAGATTCGGAGCATCCGACCGAGCGGCGCGTTTCGCCCGAGGACATGAAGAAACTGGTCGACGTCGCCAACTGCGTGATGTGCGCTACCTGCTACGCGCTGTGCCCGGTGGTGAGCGTCGATCCGGCGTTTGCAGGTCCGGCGGCGATCGCGTACGCGTACCGCTTCATCGAAGACGTGCGCGACGGCCAACGCACCGAACGCATCGCCCAGATCAGCGAAGATTACTTATGGCTATGCGCGCACTGCTATGCGTGTTCGTACTGTCCCAAACACGTAGACCCGAACGACCGCATCATCGACGTAAAGCGCGCGGCCGTGAAGGATCGCGTGATGATGAATCATCGCGGGCCGCAACACGCGCTGGTGGTCGGTCGAACGATCAAACAGACCGGCATGCTGGCCGAAACCGAAGTTATCCAAGGCACCATCGGCCGCTTCAACGTGCGCGGTCTGCTCAGCGTCGCGCCGCTCGGCCTTCGCATGGCGCTCAAGGGTAAACTGCCGCCCCCGTTCGTCAAACCGATTCCCAAGGTTGACGAAGTTCGCACGATATTCGACGCTCTGGAGGTTCCCGTCAGCTAAATGGCTACCGCAATCATCGACGACCTGCCGCTCGACGCGCACACGCGTACGAAATCGGCGCGCACGCGCCGCTACGGCTTCTTTCCCGGCTGCGTTGCCAAAGAATCGTGCAAGGAGCTGTTCAACTCCACCATGCTGCTGGCCGACAAGCTGGGCATCGAGCTGATCGAACTCACCGCAGCTTCGTGCTGCGGCGCTTCGGTCGTGAACGACGTGAACCGCGATATCGCCCGCGTGCTCAACGCGCGAACCTACGCACAGGCCGAAGCGCTCGGGTTAGACGACGTCATCACGATCTGCTCGACCTGCACCGGTCATATGCGCGCAGCCAATAAGGAGCTGCTCGAGAGCGAAGAGCGCATGGATCAGGCCAACGGAATCCTGGGCAAGTTTGGTGCGAAGTACCAAGGCAACGTTACGGTGCGCCATCTGCTTTGGCTGCTGATCGACGATATCGGCCTGGATAAGCTCAGCTCGATGGTGGTGCGTCCGCTCAACGGCTTGAAGGTCGCACCGTTCTACGGTTGCCACATCATTCGCCCCGAAAGCGTGAACGGTTGGGAGTCGGCGCGCAACCCGCATTCGCTGGAAGATCTGGTTACCGCGATCGGTGGCGAGCCGGTCGATTACGCCGGCAAAACGCGTTGCTGCGGATTTCATATCCAGCTCGAGAAGGCGAACGTCGCGGCCGACATGGTCGGACAGAACATGCGCATGGCTGCGGAACACGGCGCCGAGGCCGTGATCACGCCGTGCCCGCTGTGTCACCTCGCGCTCGACGGCTATCAAGCCGATTCGGCCGCGCGCTGGGGCCGCACCGATCTACCGACCTTTCATCTTCCGCAACTGGTCGCGCTCGCGTTGGGCGTGCCGGCCGGCAAGCTCGGGCTCAACAAGCATCTGATCGATCCCCGCAACATTCTTGTCGAACGCGAACTGATCGCGTAACGTCGCATGGGCTTGTTCTTCACGGATGAGCTGCTCGATGTTTTCGGCACGTCACCGCTCGCGTATACCAACGCGGGCGGTTTGTCTTTGGGCGAGGTGCAAGCCGTCTCAGCAATCGCGCGCGATGGTGATGCGTCGGCGTTTTACAACTCGTGGGTTACGGCCGGCGACCACCTCGCCGAGCAAGCGGCGCTCGCGCGCGACGACGGCGACATGGCGACCGCGCGGACGCTCTATCTCAAAGCCGCCAACTGCTATCCGCCGTCGTACCATCCGTTGTACGGTCTGCCGGTCGATCCACGATTGCCGGCGGCATTCGCGAAGCAAATTGCGGCGTTCGAAACCGGCTTGGCGATCGGCGAGCATCCGGCCGAGAAAATCGCGATTCCGTTTGAAGGCGCAACGCTGCCGGGCTATCTCGTGCGCGCCGTGGGTCGTGAGGCTGAGACACGGCCGCTGTTGATTCTCACCAATGGTTACGATGCCACAGTGGTCGAGATGTATTTTGCCAGCGCGCTTGCCGCGACGCAGCGCGGCTATCACTGCCTCTTCTTCGATGGTCCCGGCCAAGGCGCGCCGTTGATCCAGCACGGCATCCACCTTCGCGCCGATTGGGAGACCGTCGTTCGCGCGGTTGTGGATGTCGCGGTAACGCTGCCGAATGTAGATACAGCGCGCATCGCCCTGAGCGGTTGGAGTTTAGGCGGTTATCTGTCGCTGCGCGCTGCAACCGGCGAACCGCGGCTTGGGGGCTGCATCGCCGATCCTGGGCTGTGGGGACCGCTAGCCGTGCTCGGCGCCGAGAAACAATCGACCGACGTCACGACCGAGCAGCTGGATAAACTGGTCGCGACCAACGCACGCGTGCGCTGGAGCATGCACCTTCGCGGCTTCTTCGTCCACGGCGTGAACTCGACACGGGCGCTGGTGGAAGATTTGCAGTCGTATACGCTGGACGGGCGCATTCAGAACATCGCCTGCCCGACGCTACTTACCAAGGCCGAGAACGACCCACTTTCGGGCACGACCGAGCGCGTGTACGATGCGCTTACGTGCGAGAAAACGCTGTTGAAGTTCGCCGCCGCCGACGGCGCCGGGGATCATTGCGAGCTCTACAATCGACCGCTATTAAACGCTCGCGTCTTCGACTGGCTCGACCACGCTTTCGAATAGGGCCTGCGAAGGCTTAAACGCCGTCGCGCCATAACGGGACGTTGTTGGGCGTGACGATTTCTGCGAGCGCGCGAAACAGGGCCAATGCGGGGCTCTTTCCATCGATGTGGATATCGGTGTTGACCAGCACGATCATGGTCGCATCTTCGTCCGGCAGATAGTACGACATCGTTGTATAGCCCGGAATCGATCCTTCATGGCCGATCCACCCGCTCTTATCGATTATACCGAGGCCGTAGGTGTTACCCGGCTTCAACGGCGGTAGGGTTACCCACGTGAGACGCTGTTGCTGTAACGCGGGCGTCAGCTGTGCGCCGGTCGCGATCGCCTTGGCCCAGATCTTGAGGTCGTGGAGGGTCGATATCATCTCGCCGGCCGTAAAGGCCCAGCTCGGATTAAAATGGGTCGCGTCTTCCCGTTTTTGGTCGAACGGGTTTTCGAACGTTCCGTGCGCATAGGGTTCGGGTAATTTCGATGATGCCGCCGGCCAGACGGTTTGCGTCAAACCGAGCGGCGCGAACGAATACTCACGGAATAGATCGCCCATACTTTTACCGGTCACCTTTTGGATGATGACGCCAAGCAGCACGGTGTTGGTGTTACTGTAATTCCAGCCCGTGCCCGGTGCGAAGTCCGGTGGATGCGAGAACGCAACCTTGAGCGTTTGGCTTGGCGTGTACGTTCGATTCGGGTGGTCGAACAGTTCGCGAGCGAACTTCTCGTCGGCCGCGTAGTTGTAGAGCCCGGCGGTCATATTCGCCAGCATCCGCAGCGTGATCGTATCGCCGCCCGGAACGTTCGCCACGTACTTGCTCACCGGGTCGTCTAAGGCCACGAGCTTTGTCTTGACGAGTTGCAGTAACACCGTGATCGTGAACGTCTTCGTTACGCTGCCGATTCGCACGCGGTCATCGAGTTGCATCGGCGCGCCCGTCGCGGGGTCTGCCATCCCTTGCGCCGACTCGTACGTTCCTTTTCCCGGAATGTAGATGCCGACGATAACGCCGGGTGCGTTATACGCGGAAAACCACGTTTTGATCGCGCCGCTTATTCTTGCGACCGTCGCGGGCGGAAACGATTGGTTAGGGGTCGGCGCGGGCGTAACCGAACCGCCATTGTTGCAGCCGGCGAGCGCTGCCGCGGTGATTAGCACCACCAAGCGCGCCCTCGCCAACCGCAGCATCCGCAGCACGCGGCCGGCGCTCATTGTAAGCTCTACAATCGCCCGCTAATGATCGACGTAGCCGGAAGCCTCGTCCATCGTGGGGTCGAGACGCAAGGCTTCGTTGGCGTACTTGCGCTCTTCATGTCCTTGCGCCGTCTTTACGCGAACGACGACTTCGTGCGGATGTACTTCTTTAACGGTACCTTCTTCTTTGGTACCATCGACGTAGACTTTATCGCCGGCTTTTAGCATATTTCTGCTTTATAGACCCCTCATTCCAAACCTTCAGATCGGGGACGTTTCCCGGCGTAACGATTGCGGCCAAAGCGCGAAACAGTGCCGGCGCCGGGCTTACTCCGTCTGTCGGGATATTCGAATTAACCAGCACGATCATCGTCGCATTTTCGGGCGGCAGATAGTACGACATCGTGTTGTATCCGGGGATCGACCCCTCATGACCGATCCAGCCGTTCTTCAACGTTATCCCAAGGCCGTACGTGTGGTTCGGCTGTAGCGGCGGAAACGTCACCCACGTCAAACGTTGCGTTTGCAATTCCGGCGATATCTGCGCGCCGGTGGCACACGCCTTCGCCCAAATCTTGAGATCCGCGAGTGTCGAAATCATCTGACCGGCGGTG
>DASXXU010000055.1:0-6687 GCA_036502885.1 Candidatus Tumulicola sp. | reverse complement strand
GGCATTTCCACGAACTCGATGCGTTCGGGCCGCTCGAGCGCTGCAAAGATCGGGCGCACGAGCTCCAGCCACGTTTGGGCACGACCCGAACCGATGTTAAACAAGCCGCTCGCTTCAGACTCGGCCAAGAACAGCGTCATTTCGATCGCGTCCTTGACGTAGATAAAATCGCGGCGTTGTTCTCCGTCGGCGAACTCGGGGCGATAGCTTTTGAAAAGCGCAACGGTGCCGCCACTTAGAATTTGATCGTACGCTTTGTTGACCAGGCTGCGCATGTTGCCTTTGTGTTCTTCGTTCGGTCCGAAGACGTTGAAGTATTTGATGCCGCAGATAGTCTGATCGAGTCCCGTCCGAGCGGCGTATAAATCGAATAACTGTTTCGAGTACGCGTACATGTTGAGCGGCCGCAGGCCGTGCAGGTCGGCGCGGTCGGAAAGTTCGGTTTCGCGCGCACCGTAGGTGGCCGCCGACGAAGCGTAGACGAAGCGGGCATCGTTATCGTACGCCCACAGCGCCAACTGCTTGGTGTACTCGAAATTGTTGCGCATCAAGTAATCCGAGTCCGTCTCGGTGGTCGAAGAGCAGGCACCGAGGTGAAAGATCGTACCGATTTCCCCCAGGTCGTCGCCTTCGGTAGCGTGTGCCAGAAAATCGTCGGCATCCATGTAGTCCGCGAAGCGTAGCGGTACCAGATGCTTCCACTTTTCCGTTTCGTCGAGCCGGTCGACGATCAAAATATCGTCGATCCCACGACGATTTAACGCCCAAACCAGAGCGCTCCCTATGAAGCCGGCGCCGCCCGTGACGACGAGCCTACCGCTTGCGAGATCGACCATTAGCGGCCTAATCCCCCGAGCGTTTCGGCGAGTCCTCCGCGGGGGCGCCCGGTTGCGGTACTGGTTTCTTCTAAAACGGCGCGGTAAGTCGGAACAGCACGTTGGTGCCGTTAGCGATTTGCGTCGTATTGAAGCCGTTGGCGACTTTAATCGGATATTGGTGGTTCAGGATGTTCTGGACGATCAACGACACGCCGAGTCCCCTGGACTTGTCACGGGCCGCGGTAAGATTTCGCCCGGTCGCAAGATCGAACGTTGTGTGCGCCGGCAAACGCCCGCTCAGCACAGTGTTCGAGCTTTCGAACTCGACCGGGAAGCCGCTCCCGTAGTTGCCCTGCAGCGTCGCGAACCACAGCCTTCCGCCCCCGAAACGCCAGGTATACCCGGCGGTCGAAACGACCGTTTCGTCGTGATCTTCGGGTGAAAGCTGTGCGACACACGATACCCCCGGCTCGTTCGTGTTCGGGGGAAATAAGAACGTCGAACCCGACACGCAGGCGGCGTAGGATCCTGAAATCGTGCCGGTGAGGAACCATTCGTTTCCGTTTGCTGCGCGATCGTTCAGGCGGACCTCTAAGCCCGTATCCAAGCCGATCGCATTGTTAAACACGGCGAATAGCGGCGTATCCAGCAGTTGGGTGGTGTCGAGAATGTTGACCGATGTCTTACGAAAGATGTTGGCCGAGCCGCTCAATTCGCTGTTGAACTTATGGACCAAACCGATCTCGAAGTACGAGTCGCTCTCGGGTTTGAGGTCGTAGACCGGTACGCCGCTGCAGCCTTGTAGAACGACGCAGTCCTGGCGAACGTCCTCGAGAAGCGGCGCCGAGTAGAAGCGCCCGTAATACGCGTGTGCGGTATTTTTGCCGCCGTCCCAAATATTCACGCCGATGCGCGGGCTGAACTGAAAGCCGCTGGTGTACCCGGTCGAGTGGTCGTAGCGCAAGCCGTAGTTAAACTCGACGTTCGGCGAGAGCTGCCACTTGTCTTGAGCGTAGATACCGATCTGCGACCCGGCTTGCGCCTGATCCGGTGAGCCGACCAGGTAGAAGGGTTGCGTATGTTCGCCGGTCGCCGCGCAGTCCGGATAATAACATCCGAACGCTTGGCTGGCGAGCAGATTTTCGCGATTTACATCGATGCCGACTTTCCACGCGTGATTCTTCGTGGCGCGAAAGTCCGACATGCGCAAGCCGACGTACGACGCGTACGTATTGGAGAGCAGACCGACGTTCTGGGTGCCGTCGTCGGTAGTGTCGTTGGGCTGCAGGCATTCCGTACAGTGGATTGCGTCGGCGCCGAACGGAGGCGTAACGCCCAATACGTCCTGAGCGAGGTCGCCGTCGTAGTTGATGCGCGTCGAACGCCACCACGGAATCACTTGAAAGACGCCGTTACCGTCTTTGGAGGTCTGCGTGAAGTTCAAATTCGAAAAACGGTCGTACTCGCGTTGCACGTCGTCCGTGCCGGCCGGCGTGTAGATCGGGTCGAACGGGTTGTTCGGATCGACGTTGATCGGAATCTGAAAGATCGCCAACTGATTCGAATAATCGAATGCCAGCGTCGAGCGCGGGCTCAACTGCGTGATGAAACGTAAGAACTGGTCGCTCTGCGACGAGTTGTCGTGAATCGGATCCAACGTCGGGGCGTCCAATCCGCGACTCGTGCTTTGCGAGTTGGCGTTGAAGAAGATTTCGCTCGAACCGAAGCGGGCGGAGGTATCGAGCTGGCCGATCAGTTGGTCTTGGTTGCCGACGCCGGCGGAAAGCGTTCCAAAAAAGCCTTCGGGCAAATCGCTTGGGCGGCTGGTGATGATGTTTACGACGCCGCCGATTCGGTCGCCGCCGTATTCCGCCGGAATCGCACCGGTGAGCAACTCCAGCGAGTCGATGTTTTTAGGGTCGACGATTTCGGCGAAGTTGGACGTCGTCGCTAGCGGCAAGGGCGCGCCGTCGATGTTGTAGGTAACGCCGTGGAACCCGTTGACGACCGGCTCGTTGTACGAAAACGGCACGACGCCGGGCAAGGTCGACACCAGCTTGTCCAGACTGTTTTGCACCGGCGACGACTGAATCGTGTTGCGCGTGATTTGATTGACCGACGGCGCATTCGCTTGCACCCCGGCGGTCGCAACGACGGTCGTCCGCGCGATCTCTTGCAGGTTGGTAGATAACGCGACGTTGACGGTCGCTACCGAGTCGCTCGATACGGTAACCGGGATCAGTAGCTCGTGCACTTTGGGAAGGCTGGCGATGATCCGGTACGTTCCGAATGGCACTTGTGAAAAAACGTAGTTACCTTGCGCGTCCGATTTGGTGGTGAAGCGCGAGCCTTCACCTTGCAGAACGACGGTTGCGCCGGCCGCCGGCTTGCCATCCAGCGTTACGGTTCCCCGCACCAGCGCGGTCACGGCCGCCGATGCCGGCGCAGCCGAAAAGCACAGAATTACGGCGGTCAACGCCGCCAAGACGAAACGAGGCATGAGACTCCTTCGATCTGATGGGGAAAGTGCGAGCGGTCGGCGCGCCGTTTAGGCGCAGAGGCTCGCGATCGGAGGAGGCCGGGCGTGCCGGCGGCGCAGCGCCGGTGCGAAAGGGCGAACGACGCGCCGGAATGGCGGCCGGACGGAAGCGACGCGTGGACGGAACTCGCTCTTGGCGATCGCCACGATGACGAGGGCGATCGAGCGCACCAGCGCCCTGGCGAATAGGCAGACGACCGCTGCGACCGCGATCAATACCGCGATCGCGATGGCGGTGCCGGGACCGGCGTGTGGTGACTCGGCGTGCTCGATGAGGGCATACCAGCCGGCCGCACAGGCGGCTACGGCCGGCCAGGCGGGTAGGCGGGCCGAGAGACGAGCTCCCAGGACGCTGCCGTCGGCCGTATTACGGCCGCTCCAGGCTAAGGCTACCCAGGCGACGAGCAACGCGACGGCTGTGGCCGCGACGCCCTGCAGGAGTACCTCGTGGAGGGTGCCGCCGACCGTATGTCCGTTGCCGAACAGCACCACGTGGGTGAATAAGGAGGCGAGGAGGCCGAGGGCGACGGCCCCAGGCATCTTCCGGACGGGCACGCGTGTTGTTTCTGATACACCCGCGAGGAGGCCTGGGAGCCACGTCGTAAGGACGAGGCCCCGCCGGTGCGGTCTTCTCTGGGTGGAGTGGAGTTTGCTGTGATGTTGAGCAGGTTAGGGTCGTGAGCGCGAGGTCGCTGGTTGAAAATGCGGACACCGTGAGCTTGGTGTGCGCGCTGTTGGAACGCTTTCCCGAAATCGCATCGATCCGGTCGCTTCCGCCGGAGCGAACGTTGCGTTCGACCATGGCATTACGCCAGCGTCTCGACAAGAGCGCTCAAGCTGTGTTGGGTGAATCGGTCGAGGAACACGTTCGCGGCTTTCTTAGCCTGGCTCAAGAAGAACCACGCGTGCTTCGGGTCGAGTGCGAAGGCGATCGCACCATGACATTCGTTCACATCACCCGCGATCTGGAAACCGTCTCTAAGGAAGAGCTCGAACTTCACGTCGCGTTCTTCACGGCTCGATTCGGTGACGCGTTGGTTCGCAACCCTGCGACGGACGACCAGTTCGACGCCGATCCCGACGCTGCCGACGAGGCCGCTCTGTACGCCGTCGAAGCGTTGCGCGATCCGGCGCAATCCAAGAGTCTGGTCGGCTTCCGGGAAGAAAAGCGGGTACTAGTATACTTCCTGAAATCACGTAAGAAAGCCAAGGCGTCGGCTCGGCGATAACCTCCAAGACCATCAACATATTGCTCATCGGCGATGTCGTCGGGTCGCCCGGACGCGATACGCTAAAGCGCTGCGTGTCACTGGCACGCGAGCAGCACGCCATCGACGCGTGCATCGCCAACGGCGAAAACGCTGCCGGAGGTTTCGGGCTCACGGCGCAGACCGCCGGGGAGATGTTCGAGAGCGGCGTCGACTTCATCACGAGCGGTAATCATATTTTCGACAAGCGCGAGTTCAAGGAATACCTCGAATCGAGCGATCGGGTGATTCGCCCGGCGAACTATCCGCCGACGGCGCCCGGGCACGGTGCCGGGTCGTTCACCGTCGCCGGCACGACGATCGGCGTCCTGAATTTAATGGGACGCACGTTCATGCCGCCGGTCGACGATCCGTTTCGCTGCGCCGACGAACAACTCGAGGAGCTGCGCCGTAAAACCAGCCTGATCGTGGTCGACGTGCATGCCGAAGCGACTTCCGAGAAGGTCGCGCTGGGCCAGTATCTGGATGGGCGCGTGTCGTGCGTTTTCGGCACGCACACCCACGTGCAGACATCTGACGAACAGATTCTGCCGGGCGGCACCGCCTACATCAGCGACGTCGGCATGACCGGCCCCTCGAACGGCGTGATCGGCATGGAGTCGCGAGCCGTGCTCGACCGCTTTTTGAACGGCGTATCCGACCGGTTCAACGTGCAGAAGGATGGTCCGAAGCAGTTTTGCGCAGCGGTCGCGACGATCGATACGGTCTCCGCCAAAGCCACGGCCATCAAGCGGATCTTTCTGCGAGGTCTCGCCTAGTGAGCGTCGATGGGCCGCTGAAAGTCTCGGCTAAGAGCAGCCCGAACGCCGTTGCCGGCGCGCTGGCTGCGTCGTTGCGCGAGCGCGAATCGGCCGAGCTGCAAGCCGTCGGCGCGGCCGCGATCAATCAGGCCGTCAAGGCCGTCGCTATCGCGCGCGCGTATCTCAAGCCCGCTGGAATCGACGTCATGTGCGTCCCGGCATTCGTCACCGTAGCGATCGGCGAGAACGAACGTACCGGCATATCGTTGGTCGTCGAGCGCCGCCACGCCCCCACCGGAGAATCTTCTTTATAATGATAGTGGACTTCCACTCGCACTCGAACATGAGCGATGGAACGCTCGAACCGCAAGCGCTGGCCGACTTCATGGGCGAGCGAAACGTCGAGATCTTTTGTATCTCCGACCACGACACGCTACGCGCCTACGGCCAGTTCGAAGCCAAGCCCGGCTCGCGCTACATCACCGGCATCGAGATTAATACGACGTGGCGCCAAAACGAAGTGCACGTTCTCGGCTACAATGTTCCGTTGGGAGACTCGGCGATCAACGAGCTGCTCGAATACAACCAGGAACAGCGCCGCGGGCGCGCCCAGAAGATGGTCGATCAGCTTCGCGCTGCCGGTTACGGGATAACCATCGAAGAGGTGCTGCGCGAGTCCGGCGGGTCCGATTCGGTCGGACGTCCGCACGTCGCTAAAGCGTTGGTTCGCTCGGGGATTACGCAAAGCGTCGATACCGCTTTTCGCGATCTGTTGGGGACGGGCAAACCCGGATACGTCCCGCAGTTATACACGACCCCGCAGAAGGCGGTCGAGGCGATCCTTGAAGTCGGCGGCATTCCCGTGCTGGCGCATCCTGGTCGCTTGCGCGACCGCGAGCTGATCGATGCGTTGGCGCCTAACGGCTTGCGTGGTTTGGAAGTGTTCTATCCGTTACACGACGCCGCCGATACCGAAGAGTTTCGCGCGAAGGCCCGTCAATATGGATTGGTCATGACGGCTGGGATGGACTTTCACGACATTCGTTACCACACCAAAGGCGTGGGCATGGAGGTCGATCCGGCCGACGTTGCCGATTTCCTCGAACTCGTCGAGGTGTACGCGTAACCCGCTAGCCGCGCGCGAGCGCCGCGTTCACGAGCTCGCGAATGGCGGCCGCGCGGCTGGTCGCGTCGCGTTCGATTTGCGCTAACGCCGAGGATTGCCGGTCGATCGCGTCCCGGTCGCGCATGTAAAGATGGTTCACCCGCACGTTGTACGCGCACGCGGCGACGGCCGCGGCACCGAACTCCGCGGCACAGCC
>DASXXU010000054.1:0-20315 GCA_036502885.1 Candidatus Tumulicola sp. | reverse complement strand
TAGAAAATGGCGATCGAAAAGGCTCGCGAGTTCAACATGCCCCAAGACAACATCAAGCGGGCGGTTACGCGCGGTTCGGGCCAGAGCGGCGAACGCGAGATCGAAGAGTTGCGCTACGAGGGATACGGACCGCACGGATTGGCGGTGGTCGTCGATGCGGCCACGGATAACCGCAACCGTACGGCCGGCGAGCTGCGGTTTCTCTTTCAAAAGCACGGCGGGACGCTGGGCGAAACCGGTACCGTCGGCTGGATGTTCGAGGCCGTCGGAATTTTGGAAGCGCGAACCGGCGGAAAATCTGAAAACGCGTTCACCGAAGCCTGTTTGGTCGATGGCGTTCAGGATGTCGACTACGATGCCGACGTTTCCATCGTGTATACCGATCCGACGATGCTGGCCAGCGTTCGCGATGCGTTGAGCGCGCAGGCGATCAGAATCGCGGACTGCTATCTCGGGGTGCGCGCTACGACCAAGGTCTCGTTGGAGGGCGAAGCGTTGCGCGCAGCCTTCGCATTCTTGGAAGCGCTCGACGACCATGAAGACGTTCAGCGTTTGTTTAGCAATTTGGATGCAGCCGACGTGTCGCTGGAGGCACTAGCCTGAACGATTGGCGAGCGTCCGCGCGTGCGTTCGTGCCGCGAGACTGGGTCTTTCCGATCGTGCTGGCGATTTTCGTTGGCGTGGTGGTGTGGTTTGGGCGTCAAATCCACGATTTCTTGATTCCGCCATCGACCGCGGTGACGATCCCGTCGTTCGTCGGTCAAACGGTCAACGATGCAAATGCGGAAATCGGGCGTTTGAAGCTTTCGTCGGCCATCGTCGACCACACGACCAGCGACCGGTATCCCAAAGGCGTCGTCATCATGCAGCGTCCCGCAGCCGGGGATCAAGCACGCGAAGGACGCCAAGTCTCGTTCGTCGTGAGCGACGGGATCGTCAACCGGTTGATGCCGGACTTGCGCTATCAATCGCTACGCGAGGTGCAATTAGATCTGTCGCGGGCCCGCTTGCGGATCGGCAAGATATCGTATGCGAAGAGCGACATCGTTCCGGAAGCGCACGTGATTTCGCAAAACCCTCCGCCGCTAACGGACGTCGACGAGGGCGATTCGGTCGATCTGAACGTGAGCCGCGGGGCGCTGTCGGTGCTGCAGGTTCCACAGTTCACCGGCATGACGATCGACGACGCACGCGATCTTGCACTGCGCTCGGGAATCAAGCTCGGCCAGATCGTTTGGACGCCGTTGGGTCCGTCGGGACCGCCGCACGGCGCGGTCGTACGGCAGATTCCGGCGCCCAACGCTAAAATTGCATCGTTCGAACCGGTGTCGCTGCAAGTCAGCGCCGGCCCGTTCGAATCGGGCTACGTCATCCGGCAAGTGCGGTTGCTGGCATCCGTTCCGCCGGCCGAAAACGATGCCGGGGCTCAACCGGTCGACGTGCGCCTGACGGTTACGGACGCGACCGGTAAGTACGATCTGTATCGCGCGTTCGCACAACCGGGACAGAAGCTCGACTTCAACGTCACCGCGGTGGGAACGTCGGTGGTCGACATGTACGTGAACGACCAGCTGGTGGGAGAAGAACGCTTGGGTAAAGAGCCCGCGATCGTGTACGGAAACAAAGCTGTGACGCCAAAACCATCACCGTCGCCGGGCGCTTCGGCATCGAGCGCGCCATGAGGCCGGTCGTCATCGCGCCGTCGTTGCTGTCGGCAGATTTTTCGAAGATCGGCGAGCAAATTGCCTCGGTCGTCGATGCGGGGGCGCAGTTCTTGCACCTCGACGTTATGGACGGCTGCTTCGTGCCCAACATTACGTGGGGACCGAAGATCATCTCGGATTTGCGCAAGCTCAGCGATGCGGTGTTCGACGCGCATTTGATGATCGTCGAACCTGAGCGATACGTCGAAGACTTTCGCAAGGCCGGGTGCGATCGCATCACGTTCCATCTCGAGGCCACGCACCACGCGCAACGCTTGTTGACGCACATTCGTTCGCTCGGTGCCAAGCCGGGCATTTCGATTTGTCCGCAAACGCCGGTCGAGATGCTCGAGGACGTGATCGACGATTGCGACACGGTGTTGATCATGAGCGTGAACCCCGGATTTTCGGGTCAGTCGTTCATTCCGCGTTCGTTGGAAAAGATTCGGCAGGCACGCCAATTGATCGACCGGCGCGGTTCGCCGGCCATCGTAGAAGTCGACGGCGGTGTGGGGCGGAAAACCGCCCGCGAAGTCGTCGACGCGGGCGCGGATGCGATCGTTATGGGGTCTGCGGTATTCGACGCGGCGGATCCGGGTGCCGAGGTGCGGTACATCCGATCGTTACTGGAATGACGGCGGTCGAGCATCCGGTCGAACCGGAATCGGTCAGCGAAGACGACGTCGTCTCCGCGATCGCGGCGCTGTTGGATGGTACCGCCGGTACGAACATTCGCGTTGGAATCGGTGACGATGCTGCAGTCTGGCAGTCGTCGCGTTCGCATCGCAGTGTAATTACCACCGACATGGCCGTGGAAGGCGTGCATTTCACGTCGCAACTGATGCGGCTCCAGGACGCGGGCTGGCGGTCGATGATCGCCAACGCCAGCGACATCGCGGCCATGGGCGCACGGCCGGTACTGGCGACCGTTGCTTTGGGCGTTCCGGTTCGTGCGGCCGTCGCGGACGTGTTGCTGCTGTATGCCGGCCTCGCGGAGGCAGCGCGTTCGACGCGCCTTTCGATCGTCGGTGGCGATCTTTCACGCGCCCCGGCGTGGACGGTTGCAATTACCGCCGTCGGTGAGGTGCGCGCTTCCAATCTGAAGACGCGAAGCGGCGGAGGCCCGGGCTGCGTGCTCTGCTCCACCGGCGCATTGGGAGCGTCACGTGCGGGCTTCGACATTGCCCGCCGGCAGGCGACGATCGAGGAGACCCAATCCGAGCGAGCATTAGCGACGTTCCGCCGGCCGGTCGCGCGAATGGCCGAGGGCCGGTTTTTAGGTGCCGATCGCGCGGTGGCCGCGATGATGGATTGCTCCGATGGATTGTCAACCGATATAGCCCGGCTGGCGCGCGCGTCCGGCTGCGCTGCGCGCATCGACGAGGTTCCGGTCGACCCCGCCGCGGCGGCGGTTGCGACTCAGCTCGGTGTCGACCCGGAGCAGTACGCTTTAGCCGGGGGCGAAGACTTCGAACTGTTGGTGGCGGTGCGGAAGCGTGACTTCGAGCGCCTGTCGCGCAGGTTTGCGGCCCGTTTCGGAACGCCGTTGCACCGGATCGGCGTCCTGGTCCCTGGAGCCGGCGTCGAGTTCGCTGGTGCCCCGTTACGGCCGACCGGATGGGATCATTTGGCCGGCCTGGGGTAAGCGGCCCACGGAATGATCGAGATTCGTTTTGGGCCCGAGGAGGGCGCGCACGCCGTGGTCGCCGTCGCCGGATATGCCCCGCCGCGAGCGGCCGCGCCGAACGGAATCGACGTTCTCGAGTGCACCGTTCGCGTCGTAGCCGGACCACTGCGTGGGGAATTTGAGTTTCCGATTGCCCTGAGCGACCTTTCGGCGTTGCGCGCGTATCTCGCGCGGATCAACTCGGGAAATGGGCCGCAGGCGTCGTTTGCAATGGCCGGCGGTCTGTTTACGCTATCGTTTGCTCCGAGCCGGCGGGGGCCGGTGTTGTGTGCCGCCTTGCTGAAAAGCATCGAGGCGTCGCACGCGCGTTTGGAGTTTATGATCGCGCTTGAGCCGCGCGATATCGGGCATGCGTTGGGCGGTCTGGCATCCTTGCCGCCCGAGGATTGATCCAGGCTAGGCTTTGCGCGTCACGCGGCGCGAGCGCAGGCACGACGTGCACACCTTCACGGTGCGGTGCGTTCCGCGATCGTCGATCCGCACGGATTGCAGGTTGGGCAACCAGCGGCGACGCGTTTTATTCATCGCATGGCTGACGTTATTGCCTGCCATCGGACCTTTGCCGCAAACTTCGCAGCGCTTTGCCATGGGATCGGTTCCTTTTAGGGAGAGAGGGACAACCCCCGGATAGTATCACGGCCGGCGGCGCTGAGCAAGGATTCTCATGTGCCCTCCGAAAGACGCCCCGCCGTGGACGTAACCGCCTTAGACGGCCGCGGGTTCGCCAAGTTCCTCGCCGCGGGTGCCTACTTCCTCAGAAAATACCGGCCGGTCCTGAACGACCTGAACGTTTTTCCGGTACCAGACGGCGACACCGGCACCAATATGTACCTGACCCTTCGCTCGGCGTCGTTGGCGGCGGGCAACGGGCACGGGGAACCGCTGGGAAAAGTCGCAGCCCGCGCGGCCGAGGGCAGCTTGATGGGCGCCCGCGGGAATTCCGGCGTCATCACGTCCCAGATGTTGCGCGGCTTCGCGCACCACGTTCGCAATCGCGACCAAATCGACACGTTCATGATGGCCACCGCGATGCGCGAGGGCGTGGCGGCTGCCCGCAGCGCGCTGGTACGCCCGGTCGAGGGCACGATTATTTCCGTGGCGGACGCCGCAGCCGAAGCGGCATATCACGCGGCGCTACATGAGACCGAATTCTACCGGTTGCTGACCTCGGTGTTGCGCACCGCCAACGACGCGCTGGATCGGACGCCCGAACAACTGCCGATCTTAAAAGAGGCCGGCGTGGTAGATGCCGGCGGTGCCGGCTTCGTATACTTCTTGGAGGGCATCCTACGGTTTCTTCCGGACGAGCGCGTCCGCGCGACCGCATTCCCACGGCGTCCGTCGGGCAAAGGCGCGTTCACGCCCGCACAACACGTCGGCGAAAATAAGTATTGCACCGAGTTCGTACTCGAGGCAGCCACGATCGCGCCGCTCGAATTGCGCAAGCTGCTCGAGCCGCGCGGCGAGTCGCTCTTGGTCGTGGGATCGACGCCGACGTTGAAGGTTCACGTGCATACCGACGATCCCGAACGCGTGCAAGAAATCGCGCGCAAGTACGGCACGTTGACGCGCATCAAAGTCGACGACATGGAACGCCAACATCGCACCCTGGTTCTGAACGAGCACGCTCCCGAGCGTTCGGTCGTTGCCGTCGTTCCGGGCGATGGGTTCGCACGAATCGCGCGCGAGCTGGGTGCCGAGGTCGTGGTCCCCGGCACGAAAACGCCGAGCGTACGCGACCTGTTGCTCGCGGTCAACAAATGTTTGAGCGACGATGTCGTACTGTTCGTCAACGATGCGAACGCGGTATTGCCGGCGCGCGAGGTGCCCAAACTCACGGATAAGCGAATCGTGATCGTTCCGACCGCCGACGTCGTCGAAGGCATCGCAGGGTTGTTCGCCTTGCAATCGTTGGCGAATGGAAGCGCGCAAGAAGGCGCACTTCTCGAGGCATCCCATCGCGTTGCTTCGGCGCGGGTATTTCTCGCAGCCAAGGACTCGACCATCGAGGGTGTCAGCGTGCGCAGCGGCAAGCCGGCAGGATGGTATGACGGCGGCCTCCTTTCGGGCGATTCGTTATCCGAGGTGACGCGAGAAACGCTGGCGCGGATGGGCGCGGCGAAGGGCGGGTTGATTACGATGTATTACGGCGGCGCGCAGCGCGAAAACGGCGCGCGAAAGCTTGCGGCTGAGGTACAAGCGGCATTTCCGGAGGCGGCCGTCGAATACTACTACGGCGGAATGAAACACGCCGAATATTGGTTGTCGCTCGATGAGTAAACGGTCCCGCATTGCGGTCGACGCAATGGGGGGAGATCACGCTCCCGAAGAGGCCGTCGCCGGCGCCTTGATGGCCGCGGCCGAAGCCGATGCCGACATATTGCTGGTTGGCGACGAAACGAAGGTTCGTGCGTTGCTGCACGGCCCGGGCGCGGATCGTGTCGAAATTATCCATGCTCCGGAATCCGTTCCCATGGACCAGCACGCTTCGGCCGCGCTGCGTTCGGCCGAACGGACGTCGTTGGGCGTCGCGGTCGATTTGATCAAGCGCGGGCAAGCCGATGCGGTCGTTTCGGCCGGAAATAGCGGCGCGTTTCTCGCGATCGCGTTGATCAAACTACGTACGATCGAGGGAATTTCCCGGCCCGCTATCGCGACGGTGTGGCCGGCGCTTAACGGTCCGACCGTTTTGCTTGACTCGGGTGCGAACGTCGATTGCCGTCCGGAGTGGCTGGAACAATTCGGCATCATGGGTTCGGCGTACGCGCGGCGCGTCTTGAACGTCGCGAACCCCCGCGTCGCCATATTGTCGGTCGGCGAAGAGCGCACGAAAGGCAACCAACTGGTGCTCGAGTCGGCTCGTTTGCTCGAAGCGTCGGCCGTCAATTTTATCGGCAACGTCGAAGGCAAGGACCTGTTCCATAACATTGCCGACGTGATCGTTGCCGACGGTTTCGTCGGGAACGTCGTTTTGAAAACCGTCGAGGGCGCCATCGCCGATTTGGCCGACGTCATGCGCGAAACGCTGTTGGGCGGGAACATCGTTACGAAGCTCGGTACGGCGATGCTGGCCCCCGCGCTTCGCAAACTACGGCAGCGCTTCGATTACGACACGTACGGCGGGGCACCGTTGCTGGGGTTGCGCGGCAACTGCATCGTCGCGCATGGTCGCGCAAACCGTCGCGCGATCAAGCATGCGACGCTGGCGGCGATTCAAGAAGTCGAACACGACGTCATCGGTAAGATCACGCAGTTGATGGCTGCCGGCCACGTCGTTCGAGAGGCATAACGTGGCGGTTGCAATCGTCACCGACTCGACCTCGGACATCGACCCGGTAGCTGGTGCGGCGTTGGGCATAGCGGTCGTTCCGTTATTCGTCGTTTTCGGCGATCGCAGTTATCGCGATTACGTGGATCTCTCGCGCGAAGAGTTTTATCGCATGCTGCAGACGCAGCCGGTGTTGCCGACGACGTCGCAACCGACGGCGGCCATGTTCGAGAGCGCATTCGGTCCGCCAGCCGGGGCCGGAAACGACATCCTGTGCATTACGATTTCGTCGCAACTCTCGGGCACGCTCAACGCGGCGGCGGCTGCAGCTACGGCATTTCCCCAAACGCGCATCGTGGCCTACGATTCGCAAAGCGTGGCCGGCGGTCTGGGCATGATGGTCTTGTATGCACGCGAATTGGCCGAATCCGGCGCATCGATCGATCGCATCGTCGAGGCCTTGGATCGTTGGCGTGCGTCGCAGCGCTTGTACGCCTTGATTGCGGATCTTTCGCACTTACAGCGCACGGGACGCATCGGTCGCGCGCGAGCCGCGCTGGGTACGCTGATGAAAGTGGTTCCGGTCCTCGCGCTCAAGGATGGTTCGATCGTCGCCGAAGCGCAGGTGCGAACGTTCGCGCGCGCTCGCGAAACCGCGCTCGACCTGCTGATGCAGGCGGTCTCGGATCCCGGCCGGGCTCGCTTTGCCATCGTTCACGTCGGCGCGCCAGAACTTGCCGAATCGGTCGTCGCGCAGTTGCGCGAACGGCTCGACGGCGTAACGCCGGCAAAGCTGGATGTGTGGGAAGCCGGGCCGGTAATCGCAACGCACGGTGGGCCCGGCGCGCTCGGCCTTTGCGTCGCACAACCGTAGGTCGATCGAAATGCTTGGCATCTACGTGCATTTGCCGTTCTGTCCGTATATCTGTCCGTATTGCGATTTCGCTAAGTGGCCGTGGCGCGCGTCGCAGGGACGGCGTTATCTCGCCGCGTTAGAACGCGAGATCGAAGCAACGCCGGCGGATCGCGCTGCAACCCTGTTTCTGGGCGGCGGAACGCCGAACGCGTACGATGCCGAATCGATCCAAACGCTGGTGCGCCGGTTGACGGATCGCTTCGGGCCGTTCGACGAGGCGTCGATCGAAGTCAATCCCGAGCTCGTAACGCCGGGAGATTTTGCACGCTACGTGGATGCCGGCATTACGCGCGTCTCGATCGGGGTGCAATCGTTCGAGCCGGCCGAGATCGCAACGTTGGGTCGCAAGCATACGATCGATCAGGTACGGAATGCGGTACGAGGGGCGCGTGCTTCCGGCATGCGCAGCGTTTCGCTCGATTTGATGTTCGCCGTACCCGGCCAGACGCCGCAAAGTTGGCAGCGCTCGTTGCATTATGCCGTAGATACCGGCGTCGATCACGTCTCGTGCTACGGGCTGACGATCGAAAGCGGAACCCCGTTCGCAGGCTGGCTAGAACGCGAGCCCGCTGCGTTCTTCGACGATACGGCCGAGGCCGAATTCTATCGCATCGCCATCGACGAACTGTCGTCTGCCGGTTTCGAGCAGTACGAGATCAGCAATTTTGCGCGTCCTGGGCATCGGTGCGCGCACAACGAGAACTACTGGGCCAACGGTGACTATATCGGGCTTGGGGTCGGCGCGGCGTCGTTTCGCGACGAGGTGCGAAAGACCAATACCCGCTCGTTCGACGAATACATCCAAGCGGTCGAGCGCGGGACGCCGATTCCGGCCGAGAGCGAACGGCTCGGCGGCTTTCGCCGGGCGGGCGAAGCGATTATGCTGGCGCTGCGCACCGCCGAAGGTTTCGAATTGGAACCCTTTCGAACCCGATACGGTGTAGATGTCGAACGGCACTACGCACCGGTTCTCCGTCGTTATGCAAGCGATGGGTTGCTCGAGCGTGGGGGTGGGCGAGTGCGCTTGACGGAGCGCGGGCGGTTCTTGGCAAACGAAGTCTGTGGAGCTTTTGTAACATTCGACTGACTATGACACTTCCGGGTACGCTGCTGCGAGCAGCCTTCGTCGTCGCCTTCGCGATCACGGGCTTTCTGTTGGGCCGGGAGGCGTACGAGCATCTGCTCTCGCCGCACTTCGCCAACGAAGGGTTGCAGCTCACCCTATTGATCGTCTCGCCGATCGTCGGCGCGCTGATCGGGGCCCTCTTAGCGCCACTCGCGCACACGCTGTTTGAAGGCGAACTCGAGTCGGCCGAACGCGCGATGGACCGCTTTTCGCCGGCCGAAATCTCCGGCGGCGCGGTGGGGCTGATCGTCGGCCTGGTCGTCGCGTTCTTGATCAAGAGCATCGTGTTCGAGATCGTTTCGGGCTTGGGCAAGTCGGGCGCGTATATTGCCGTCGTTTTGTACCTGATCGTAACGATCTTCGCGGCGTATCTCGGCACGCGCATCGGGGCCAAGATTCGCATCGTTCCGGTTCCGTCGGCGAAGGCCGACGCCGCTCCCGACGTGTCGCCAAAGCTGGTCGACACGTCCTCGATCGTCGACGGACGGATCGTCGAAATCGTGGAGGCCGGGTTCTTAGAAGGCCGCATGATCGTGCCGCGATTCGTCGTGCGCGAGCTGCAGGCCATCTCGGATTCGATGGATGCGCTCAAGCGCGCTCGCGGGCGTCGCGGCTTCGACGTGCTCAGCCGGCTGCAAGAATTATCCGCAGTCGAAATATCCGAACGCGATTACGATGACATGGGAGCCGGAAACGTCGACGCGCGATTGGTGCGGTTGGCGCAAGAACTCAACGCGAAACTGATCACGAACGATTACAATCTCAACCGCATGGCCCGCGTCGAAGGCATCGGGTCGTTGAACGTCAACGAGCTCGCCGACGCGGTAAAACCGGTCGTGCTGCCGGGCGAAGAGATGCACGTCGCGGTCATTCGTGAGGGCAAAGAGCCACATCAGGGCGTCGGCTATTTGGAAGATGGGACGATGATCGTGGTCGAGCACGGGCGCCGGTTGATCGGTGAAGAGATCGACGTGATCGTCACCAGCGTGCTGCAAACCGTTGCGGGGCGAATGATCTTCGCGCGTGCGAAACGCGACGGGGGGTACGAATCGAAGCGTCCGTAGAGCGCTGGGCCGCGATCGTGGTTGCGGCCGGATCCGGCACGCGTTTCGGCGCTCCAAAACAGTTCTTGGAGTTGGCCGGCTTGCCGATGGCAGGCTGGTCGATTCGTACGTTCGCATCGATGCCCGAAGTGGCTGCGTTGGTGGTAGCAACCGAACCAGCTTGGATCGATCGCATGCACGAACTGTGCGGGCGAGTCGCCGCCGGTTCGACAGTGCTCGTCGTTGCGGGCGGTGCTACACGCCAGGAAAGCGTTCGCAATGCGCTGGCGCGCGTTCCCGACTCGTGCGGTGGAACGTTCGTACACGACGGCGCGCGGCCGTTAATCGATGCGCGCGACGTTCGCGCCGGCATGCGCGCGGTCGGCATCGGCCGCGCCGCGGTTCTAGCCGCGCCGATCGTCGACACCGTCAAAGTAGTCGACCGTAATGGGCGTATCGAGCGCACGATCGACCGGTCAAACTTGCGCGGAGCGCAGACGCCGCAGTTCGCCCGAACCGAAGATTTGCGCCGTGCCCATGCGAACGCGCCGGGAACGCACGAAGCGACCGACGATGCCATGCTCCTCGAGGCGATCGGTATCGACGTGTATGCCATCGCGCCGCAAGGCGAAAACTTTAAAGTGACGGTAGCCGAAGACGCGCGCCGCGCGGAGGCGGTCCTTTCGCAGCGAGCCCCGACGTGCGGCTAACGCGGGCGGGTCATGGTTTCGATGCGCATCCCCTGGTCGAAGGCCGCTCCCTGGTGATCGGCGGCGTACGCGTTCCGTTCGAACGCGGCGCTCTCGGTCATTCTGATGCCGACGTCTTAGCGCACGCGATTTCCGACGCGTTGTTGGGCGCGGCGTGTCTGGGTGATCTCGGCTCGCGATTTCCCGCCGGCGACGATCGGTGGAAGGACGCCGATTCTATGTTGATGTTGCGCGGCTGTGTGCAAGCGCTCCGGCAAGCCGGGTTCGACCCGGTGAACATCGATGCCACCGTCGTCGTGGACTCACCCAAACTCGCGGCGTTTATTTATCAGATGCGCGCCAACGTCGCTTCGCAGACCGGCTTGCCGCTAGATGATGTCAGCATCAAGGCTAAAAGCAGCGAGGGCCTCGGCTACACCGGCAACGGTACTGGAATCTGCGCGTATGCGGTCGCTTCCGTGCTGGCGCCGGATCGCGCGCCGTGAGCGTATCGCCCGGCGAACTCGCCAGCGCGATGCAGCGTTGGGGCGCGCTCGAAGATCCCGTTCCGCCGGCAGCACAGCGCTGGATCGAAACGTTTCTGGACGCATACGGTCAAAGCGTAACGGCGGTGCAAGATGCGCGTCCGCTGATCGCGGCGCTGCGCGCCGAGGCGTGCCAGATTCCGGCGCTGGAGTTAGAGCGGCTGCGCTCGCGTGACGTGTTGTTTTTTCTCGATTCGGTGGGGCAGTACGTCGATCATCAACCCGAGTTGCGCGACCTTCCGCTCGATCATGATCTCGCGGTAATCGCCGACGAATTTGGTCTATCGCACGACGACGCGCGTTTTGCGGTTCGCATGGCCTTGACCGGAACGACCGGAGGCCCGCCGCTGGAACTGCTGTTTCCACTCTTGGGACACGACCGTATTTTGATCCGGATCGGCGCGGTGAACTCCAAACTGCTGCACGGGCGCGGTCTCAAGCCCATCGAGCGCGGACCGGGCGGCGTTCCCTTCTCCCCGATCCGTGGAAGCATGCCCGAAGCTGCCGCCCGGAATCCGACGGTTGACGAGCCGGGTTAAAGTAGTTCGGTACGATGAGCGCTTTCTGGGATACGATCAAAGCCGATTTTGAGGCACCACTGCTACGCGACCCGGCCGTGCGCGGCCCCTGGGACGTGGCGTTGTCGTATCCGGGCTTTCACGCGTTGCTAGCCTATCGATTCATCCACGAACTGCGCGACGTTCCGCTGTTGGCACGCTTTCTTTCGCAAGGCGTCCGTTTCTTGACCGGCATCGAGATACACCCGCGCGCCATCATCGGCCGCGGGGTGTTCATCGATCACGGAATGGGTGTCGTTATCGGCGAGACCGCGGAAGTCGGCGACGGCTGCACGATCTACCAAGGCGTGACGCTGGGCGGCACGAGTTTAGCCCACGGTAAGCGCCATCCGACGTTGGGAAACAACGTCGTGGTCGGCGTCAACGCAGCGGTGTTGGGCGCGATCGTTCTTGGTGATAACGCGCGGGTCGGTGGCGGCTCGGTCGTCGTTAAAGACGTTCCGGCCAATGCGACGGTCGTCGGCGTGCCGGCGAGAATCGTCGCGCAAGACGGTAAACCGGTGCGAATCGTTCCGGAGCGTCCGCGGGTCGACATGCCGGACGTTACGATGGACGCGATCACCAAGTTACAGCGCACCGTCGAAACGCTCGAGCGGCGAATCGACGAGTTAGAAGGTAACGACCAGCCTGAGGAAGGGTGGAGTTGGGTAATCTAAAGCTGTACAACACTCGCACGCGAACGGTCGAACCGTTCGTTCCGTTGCGTTCGGGAGAGGTGCGCGTGTACGTGTGCGGGTTGACGCCTTCAGCCCAAGCGCACCTAGGCCACGCACGGTCGTTTCTGTTTTTTGACGTGCTGCGCCGCTACCTCACACATCTGGGGTTTGCGGTGACGTACGTTCAGAACGTTACCGACATCGACGATCGCAGCATCGCCGAAGGTAACGCCAGCGGTCAGGACTATCACGCCGTCATCGATCGCAATTATGCCGACTTCAAGGCATCGATGCGGAAGCTCGGTGTCATGAAGTTCGACCAAGAACCGTACGCGACGAAATACATTCCCGAAATACAATCGACGATCGCGGCGTTGATGGCCGGCGGCCACGCCTACGTTGCCAAAGATGGAATCTACTATCGCGTCTCATCGTTTTCGCGCTACGGCGCGTTGTCGAATCGTAACGTCGACGAGCTCGAATCCGGTGCACGCATCGAGATCGACGAAGCCAAAGACGATCCGCTCGATTTCGCGTTGTGGAAGTTTGCCAAACCCGGGGAACCGCGGTGGCCGTTCGAGCCGTACGGCGACGGCCGGCCGGGTTGGCACATCGAATGCTCGGCCATGGCACGCGCGCTGCTCGATCCTGACGGTATCGGTTTCGATATCCACGGCGGCGGCGCCGACTTAATTTTTCCCCACCATGAAAACGAGATCGCGCAGAGCGAACCGCTGATGCAGCGTCCGCCGATGGCGAACTTCTGGGTGCACGGCGGCTTGTTGTTGTTCGAAAATAAGAAGATGTCGAAATCACTCGGGAACTACGAGCCGCTGTCGGACCTGTTGCAGCGCCACGACCCGATCGCGATCCGGTTGTCGCTGTTGCAGACGAGCTACGCGAAGGTCAAGAATTTCACCGAGGAATCGGTCGGCGCGGCCACCACGACGCTGCGGCAGATCAAGAAGGCATACCGTCAGCTCGCTTCCTACGGTCCAGCCGAACGCACCGATCTTGCTGCAACCGGATACGTTGCTCGTCTTGAAGCCGAGTTGAATGAGGACATGAACACCGCGGCCGCGTTGGCCTCCATGCTCGAGTTCGCATCCGACGCCGAAGCGGTTGCCAAACGGTGTGGCCCGGCTCACGCACGATATGAGTTCGAGTATTTGCTGACGTTGCTCGGGCTCACGCCCGACCCGCGGTGGCTCGAAGAGCCCGTCGTCGAGTTACCGGCCGACTTTTTCGAACGGCTTCCATGCGAGCTTCGAGCGGCGTTGGACGGTGCGGCGCCACAGGCGGCCGTCGACCAAATCATCGCGATGCGACGGCTGGCGCGCGAAAATAAGGACTGGGCCGAGTCCGACCGCCTGCGCGATGCGTTGGCAGCTTGCGGCGTCGTCTTGAAAGATTCCAAGGACGCGACGACGTGGACCGTCGCTCGATAAAGCGCCGCCCGGGATCGCGTCCACCGGTAGACTTCGACGATGCGGTTTACGGCATTCATGCCGTTAGCGAAGCGTTAGCCGCCGGCGAGACCTTACGCACCGTCCACGTCGCGCAGGATCGACGCAACGACCCAGCGCTTCGGGAGCTGTTCGCCAACGCCGAAGAGCGGTCGGTTACGGTCCGCTTCGAGCCCCGCGACTATTTCACGCGCTTCCCGTATCGGGCCCACCAGGGCGTCGTTGCCATGGCGCAACCGTTCGAATATGCTACCCTGGACGATGTTTTGTGGCGTCGCGCGGGCGAAGGACCGGCGCTACTCGTGGTGCTCGACCATCTCACCGACCCGCACAACGTCGGAGCCATTCTGCGCACCGCCGAGTGCGCTGGTGCGGACGCGGTCATACTCCCGGATCGCCGGTCGGCCGGGGTGAATGCGACCGTCCGTAAGGCAGCTGCCGGGGCGGCGGCGCGCGTACCCGTCGCGCGCGTCGGTAACCTGGCAACCGCCATCCGGACCCTCAAAAAGGCCGGAATCTGGGTGGTTGGCGCCGATGCTGAAGCCCCGACCACGATGGATCAAGGTGATTTCGACCGGGATTTGGCGCTCATCATCGGGTCCGAAGGAAGCGGGCTAGCCCAGCTGATACGCCGAGAATGCGACTATTTGGTGCGAATTCCGATGGCCGGGCGTATCGGTTCGTTGAACGCATCGGTCGCGGCGGGCATTCTGCTGTTCGAAGCGATGCGGCAACGCAGCCAACGGGTGCCTGTCAACTAGTTGACGATGGAGGGGGGGCCTTCTATACTAGCCTTTGACACGATCCCCGGAAGGTAACCAAACGAATGGCAATGACCCAGCCCGTTTCTGATGGACTGGACTATCACGAGCGCGTCGACGAAGACCTCGTCGCTATCGCCAAAACCGGCGACAACCTCGCGATGGAATATCTCCTCAATAAGTACAAAAACTTCGTCCGCATCAAGGCCAAGAGCTACTTCCTCATCGGCGCCGATCGCGAAGATATCATTCAAGAAGGCATGATCGGCCTGTACAAGGCCGTTCGCGACTTCAAAGCCGACAAGCTGTCGAGCTTTCGCGCGTTCGCCGAGCTCTGTATTACGCGTCAGATTATCACCGCGATCAAGACGGCAACGCGACAGAAGCACATTCCGCTCAACCAGTACATCTCGCTGAACAAGCCGATCTACGATGAAGACAGCGAGCGCACGTTGCTCGACGTCATGGCGTCGCAGAAGACGTCCGATCCGGAAGAACTGGTCGTGACGCAGGAAGTGTCGGACGACATCCGTCAGCGCATTCGCCAGAATCTGTCGGAACTCGAATCGCAGGTTCTCGAGTCGTATCTTGAAGGCAAGAGCTACCAAGAGATGGCGCGCGACCTAGGCCGTCACGTCAAATCTATCGATAATGCGTTGCAACGCGTTAAGCGCAAAATTGAAAAGAATTTGGCGGAGTTCGAATTTCAGTAGCGATGATTCGGTGATTGCGTCGTCGCCTCGGGGCGTTCGTTTACCATAGTAAACTTCAACCCCGAGGCTCCTCGCACTCCCTCGAATCCTCGTACTGAAATAGTTCTTTAGCGAAGTCCCAGCACTAAACTTGAGCGGCCGTTCGTACCGTCGCTTTGTTTTTATTTGTCGGATGGGGTGTAGGAGATCCCTTGGCAGCCGTTCGGACAGTTCGGTGAGAGAAAGACGTGCTTCACGTTGTGGGCGGTCCGGATTGGGTTGATGATCTCGTTTCGGATATCCGTTGACGGAGACGAAGACCGAGTCGTCCGCATTGAAGCCCCCGACAGCGGATTGCTATATCCGCCCTTTACGGGACCGTACGTCGCTTCGGGTGAGCTCGTGAAGGGAAGCGAGTACGACCCCGTGTCCTCCGACCCAAACGCCGCCTGCGAGGCCGATCCCCCCGGGTGGGAGCGGCACGATCGCGTTCGCGGACGTCGCGTAGTCTTCAATCTCGGCTAAACCGTATCCGCAAGTCGAGGGATGTGCTACCTCGCAGCCCTGGTATGCAAAGTAAATATTGGATTCGTCGACGTCGAAATACGTGACGGACGAAATCAACAAGCCGCCGGTGCCGTTCTTGTATACATTGAGAAACACGGCCGGAGCAGAGGGATTTCCTAAAGGCCTATACTCGATTCCGGTTCCACCATGCGGATTGCATTGAGACGACGTCGGACACGTCCTGTAATCGAGTAGCGTCGCGCCAACGAAGGCGTTCGTCGAATTTGCCGCGGAACCGTACGAGTAGCCTTGCGCGTCCCTCGCACGGGTCGGATCCCGGGCACGTTAATGCGTAGTCGTGCTCGAGCGTGCCATCGGGGGCGTATTCCTGAGCGCCACCATCTGCGCCCGCGCCATCGTACTTACATGCCGTCAAGATGTTCCCATCGTGATCGACCTTGACGGTACGCGGAATACGAGCATCGATCGTTCGAGACATCGAACGTTTGCGCGATGTGTTTGAAGTTTTTCGTGAACCGAAGAGTTTGCCGGAGCCAAAATCGCTAGCGCGATGGACGCATCGTGCGGGCTCCTTCCATATGAGAGCAACGCTACTCAGAAGGGGAGCGGCGTTCCCTTTCCGTGGAGCGTATTTATGGCTCATTGGGACGGAGCGAACGACCCAGAAATTTCAGCCGACGGCCGGATTCGAACCGGCGACGCCTTTCGGACGTGATTACAAATCACGCGCCTTCAACCGCTCAGCCACGTCGGCGCAATCATCGCCGTTGCACGAAAGCGGCGGCGAAACCTACCGAACCACGGTCCAATCGACCAGGCGGTATTGTTCTCCGGTCGCGGTGACCGTCATTAGCCCATCGCCGAAACGGTCGGCGTCGATTGCGGCAACCCGCGCACGATCGTCGCTAAGCACCGCGCGTACGCGCCGCTCGCCGTGCGTGACGTGCGCGCCCGAATCGGTCCACGCATCGAAGCGATAGCCGCCGCTCATCGATGCACCGGGAACGCGCAACGAACTTAAGCGGCCGTTGTGGAACACCGCTTGCGCTGCCATCTTAAACGTACCGCTGACGGTGCCGCCGCTCAACGAATAGGCGGGCCGGCCGATCGGGCAGGACGGTTGCAGCGTACCACCGGCGATCGACAGCGACCCAATAGGTCCAACGAAAAGACGACCGATTTGGTTCGATGTAACGACCATTCGATCGCCGCCGATCGCATTACCGCGCGGCAGAGCTTGGTCGGTCGATGCGCTTTGCCAACCAAACGTCGCATCCAACGAAGGCACGCCGGCAACGTCGTAACCGGCTGCCGCTTGGCAACGCTCCGCGCCGCCGGGTAACGCAACCTCCTCGAAACCGGTAACGGATTGCACGCGACTTCCGATCGAGAGGCGCGTCGACGTCGTCGTGATATAGCCGTCGCGCGCGATCGGCCGGCCCGAGGGAGCGAACGATGCATGCGCGACGATCGTTACGCTTTCGCGTAACGCGATCGGAGCCGTCGACGTGCGATCGTAGATCCAGGTCGTTCGATCGATCGTCTCATTGCTGCCGGATGCTCCGCGCAAAGTCGCGACCGTTTCGCGGGCGACGGTGGAACAACGGCGATCGAAATATTGCACGACTTCTTGCGAGCCCGGATCGCCGCTACGATCGGGAGCGAACGCTTCGATCCCGTCACGACAGACGCCGTTTGGCCCGGGCGAACGCAGTGACCAGAGCGGATCGCCGTCCGACAAACTGCGCAGCGGCGCGCCGAAGGCGTTGGTTGCATTCAGGGCTGCGGCGGTGAGGTCCGAATCGGTCGCTCGGTGTGCTACAACGGCTGCTTCGTCGCCGACGGTTTGGACGGCGGAATCGGCTTGCAGCGGCTGAAACGGAGGGCGGTGACCCGCGCACGCGCCAAGCGCGAACATCGCACCCAGCACGACGGCTTTCCAACGGGACATTCTGCGCACTTCCTCTCGTGCAGGTCGACCGTATGCCCGTATTGCGCGTCGTGCTGCCGCTGCCTCGCATCCGAGGTGAAAGCTTGGTGAGAGCGCCGGTTTTGTAACCCTTCGAGGACTCCGGTTGTACGATAGCGTAGCCTGGTGAGCGATTCGGGGGTAGGTGGCCGAGTGGTTAATGGCGCCAGGCTGTAAACTTGGTGCGCGAAAGCGCTACGCTGGTTCGAATCCAGCCCTGCCCACCAGGAACCTCGCGGGCGTTGCATAGTGGTAATGCCCTTGCCTTCCAAGCAAGAGTCGCGGGTTCGATTCCCGCCGCCCGCTCCAGGCGCCGTTGTAGCTCAGTGGTAGAGCACCCCCTTGGTAAGGGGGAGGTCACGAGTTCAATCCTCGTCAACGGCTCCATTTCGTCGTGATGAGGAATAATATGGAACTGTCGCGCAAGCGTTTGTTTGCAACGGCGGCGTCGTTTGGCGTCGCAGCTGCCGCTTCGAGCGTATTGCGCGCCGGGGCCGCACCCGCCATGGTCGCGGCGCCTCGGGCGCTGATCGGGGCTTGGTCGCTCGAGTCGTTCGCGATCGACGAGCCCGGCGGGGGCGAGAAGCCACGGTTTGGCCCCAATCCGGTCGGTTACCTGATTTACACCGCGGACGGACACATGTCGGCGACGTTGATGGGTCTGCATCGCGCGGCGCTTTCGGCTCCCGATGGTTCCTCGTCGACGCATGCTGAGATGGCATCGTCGCTGGGCAACTTCTTGTCGTATGCGGGACGTTTCGAAATCCGCGGCAATCACGTCTTCCATCACGTAGAAGTGAGCGTCTTTACCAATTTAGTTGGCACGACGTTGGAACGGCAGTTCGACCTCACAGGCGACACATTGACGATCAAGACGTTGCCGCCCGAGATTTGGAACGGTTCCAACCGTTTGGTTTGGCGTCGGGCTTAACGCGAGATCGCAAACCCTATCGGTTCGCTCAAACCGCTAAGGGTGTACGTTTGTACCGGAAAGCCACCTTTCGGGTACGCGTAAACAGCTACTGCGCTGTCGCTCATAGCGATGAGCCGATGGCCGAGGATGTAAACGCCCACGGGTCCTAATAGGCGCGTAAAGCCTGCGATCTTACAGTTTTCGATTCGGTCGACGCCGGTTGCTACCCCGAAAATGAGGTGCTTACCGTCCCATCCGATTCCAGTAATCTCGGTGGAGCTTAGAAGGTTAGCGCAGACAAGTCTAAATTTCTTCGAGCCCGCCGGCAGCTTGGCAAGCGACATTTTATACGATGCATTCTGACCGTAGGCGTACAAGTCGCCGGACCCATCGTATTGAACCGAAAAGACGTGTTTGATGCCCGCAACAGCCTTTATCTCCGGCGTTCCGGTTGCGTGTGCAAAAATCGCAACGCTCCCGGGCGTGTCGGATGAACCCATGATGTTGGCCGTGGCCAAATTCCCGTTTACAGCGTCGTAGGAACATCCGACCGGGTACTGTTGCGGGTCTTCGAGAGTGTTGGTAAGCTGCGTTCCTTTGTATTCGAGGATGTTTTCGTCGCCGGTGTTCGTGATGAAGACGTTGCCCGATTGGTCCGCGCATTGGCCTTGCGGCTCGCTCAAACCCGACAGGGTGCCGATCGGGGCGTTGGGTTTGGGCCAATTGAAAACGTCGACTTGATTCGTCCCGGAATCGCTGACATACAGCATTGCCTTTGGCGTTTTCGCCGGCGGGAGCTCGGAGGTCGTCGCCGGTTGCGCGGTGACCGGCACCCCACCCGAATTTACCGTGGGCGCAGAACACGCGGCGAGCGCCAGAATCGACGCCGTAAGCAGCGCTCGTGAAACATTATGAAACTGCGCGCGGAGCATTACTTCATTTTCCCTTGACGTTCTGGCTGACTGTGGCGCCGATCGGTTCGCTAAAGCCGGACAATACCTGGATCGGCTCGCCACCCTTTGGATAGGCGTAGAGTTCGACGTCAGCGGCGCCTGGATCCGGAGCGACGAGACGATCGCCCGCGATTGCAAAGCTCACGACATCGACCGATCCGTCCAATTTCGTAATGCCAACGATCTTGCAGCCCTTGACTCGATACACTGCGCCACCGTCCTGGTCTCCGATAACGAGATACTTGCCGTCCCAACCGAGGCCACCGGGAAAAGCGACTACTCCGCCGCCGTGGAATCCGTTCGGACAGACGAGCTTGAATTTGTTCGAGCCGGCCGGCATTTCTGCTAGTTCGATCTGTGATCCCGTGCCGCTACCGTCTGCAAAAAGATCTCCCGAGCCGTCGTACTGAACGCCGTAGACGCTCTGTAGCACCTTCACGTTGAGAAGTTTTGGCGTCCCTTTCGCGTTTTTATATATCGCGACGCTACTGGCGCCACCGCCTGTGCTGCGGATGTTAACAACGGCCAAGCTGCCGTCGACCGTATCGAACGAACAGCCCACCGGATATTCGCCAGGGTCAAGCAGCGTATTGACGAGCTTCGAACCGTTGTATTCGAGCACGTTGCTGTCGCCGGTGTTCGTTATGAAGACGTCACCGGAATTGTCCGAGCACATGCCTTGCGGCTCGCTGAACGGACCACTCAGCGCGCTACCCGTCTTCGGCTTCGGCCAAGCGAACATCGTGACTTCGTTCGTTCCGGAATCGCTAACGTACAGCGTCGCTTTCGTCGCGTCGGCCAGCGAGAGCCGCGAAATCGAAG